>JBBSDS010000008.1:0-34199 GCA_038240495.1 Chthoniobacterales bacterium
GAAAATCGCCAGCAAGCTGACTAAGAACAATTCGGTTTTGGAAAGGATGCGTGGCATGGGAAGAAGACCTCAGCTTTCAAGGCTGCGGCTTTTGGTGACGAAGATGCCCGCGGGCCGCCATTGCAGGAAAAGAATGATCGCGGCGAGGACGAGGATCTTGCCGTAGATGGGATCGCCCAGCGCCTTCTGGAGCGACTGGTCGGCGACGCCGATGGAGAGGGCGCTCACGACGGTGCCCGCGATATTTCCCACGCCGCCCACGACGACGGTCATGAAGCAATCCACGATGTAATCCTGGCCGAGGTTGGGACCCACGTTGCCGAGCTGGCTCAGGAACGCGCCCGCGAGACCCGCCAGTCCGCTCCCGAGGCCGAAGGTGAGCATGTTCACGCGTTGCGTTTTCACGCCCATGCAGGCGGCCATCTGTCGATTTTGCACCACGGCGCGGATGAGCAGGCCGAGCGAAGTCCGGGTGAGAAGGAGATGCGTGCCGATGACGATGACGATGGCGAAGCAAAGCACGAAGACGCGGTTCCAAGGGAAGTCGATATCTGCGACCGTCCAGTGCCCGCTCAGGAAGCTGGGGCTGCTGATCTGCACGTTGTTCGCGCCGAAAATCATCCGAAAAAGTTGCTGCATGATGAGCGAGACGCCCCACGTCGCGAGCAAGCTTTCGAGCGGCCGGCGGTAGAGAAACCGGATGACGCCGCGCTCCAGGGCCAGGCCCACGATGGCGGCGCTCAGAAACGCGGCGGGCAGGGCGGCGATGAAATAGCAACTGAAGGCTGCCCCTTTGAGATGCATGCCGTGGATATTGAGCGCGAATCCAAACGGCGCGAGATGCAGGCCGGTGTCGAACAGGCATTGCATGATGTAAGTGGCATAGCCGCCGACGACCATGACTTCGCCATGAGCCATATTGATCACCCCCATCAGCCCAAAAGTGATCGCCAGGCCAAGCGCTACCACGAGCAGCACGCTCCCCGAGGAAATCCCCGCGAACGCGGTGCCGCAAGCATTGGCAAATTTCACATGGCTCTCGATATCCGCCTGCGCCTGCTGGACCGCCTTGGAAGTCGCGGGCTTGTCGGCGCCTTCCGTTTCCTTTTCGAGCGCGGTCAGAAAATCACGACTCGGGATGGAGCCGATTTTCCCGAGGGTTTGCACGGCGTCGAGGCGCACTTTGAGATCGGAATCCTTCAGTTGAATCAGAGCGATCGCCTCGACGAGCGCGTGCCGCACTTTGCCGCTCTTCTCGTCCTTGAGGGCTGATTCCAGCAGCGGCAGTTTTTCCGCTTCCTGGGCCATGCCGAAGATATTGATCGCCGCGATGCGTTCTTCGCGATCGGAAGAGGTCATGGCGAGAAGGTCATTCACCGTTTTAAATGCGCGGCGAAGGGCGGAATTGTGGGTCGCCGTTTCGGTATCGGCTGCGGAGATCCGGACTGGTTTGCCGTCGTTGTTGACGAGGGGCTTTTCATCAACGACGCGAATCGCCGCCCGCGCACCCGCCGCATCTTTCTCGCCCACGAGTGTCACCGGAATCTTCGGCGCAGTGTCCGAGACTTGATAAACGAAAATCTGATCCGCTTCCCAAGCGGCCAGCAGGGGTTTGACCGCCTCGTCCTTCATCTTGACGAGGGAATTGACCAATTCGACACGCTGCTCCGCTTCTTCCTCGACGATGGCCTTGGCGATGACTTGGCGCGCACTGTCCGCACCAAGCAGAGAGCCAAGCGGAGCCAGGAAAGCCAGCACGCCGTAAATGATCGAACGATGACGCGAGGTGAGCCGTGAAAGCAAATGAGTGGAGGTGGCCATGTCTTAAAGATTTGCGATTGCAAAAAAAGAGAGGGCGGGTCCGATCGCGAACCCGCCCCCCAACCCAAGAGAATCAGTATGAACCGTGCTCAGGCACGGGGATGGATTTTGGACGGCGACTTACTTCTTGGCCGTCGTGGCGGCCTTGTAAGTGCCCTTCAGCCAGGGTTCGCCCTTTACGCCCTTGTAAGTTTCCAAGATCTGGAACTGGCCGTCCGCCGTCGTCCGTCCGATGTAAACATTCTTCGTCATGTGCATGTTCTTCTGGCTGGTGACGGTGCCGCCTGGGCCGTCGAACGAAAGGCCTTCTTTCAGTGCCTTGCGAACGTCATTAACCTCGAAGCTCTTGGCCTTCTCTACGGCGGCTTTCCAAAGGTACACTCCATCATAGCTCAACACCATCGGCGAGCAGGTGACGCGGCCTTCCTTCTTCACGCTTTCCGGCGCCTTGGTCTTCAGCCAAGTTTGAAAGTCGCCGACGAACTTGGAGTTAGCTTTTGACTTAATCGACTGAAAGTAAGTCCAGCAGCCGAGCTGACCGACGAGTTGGTCCGCGGGGAGGCCGCGGAATTCATCTTCCGAGATCGAGAAGCTAACCACGGGGCAGGTTTTTGCAGTAAGACCGGCTGCGGCATATTCCTTGAAGAAAGGAACATTAGTATCGCCATTCAGCGTGTTAATCACGCAGGCGTTTCCGCCAGCGGCGAACTGTTTGATCTCCGTGACGATCTGCTGGTAGTCCTTGTGGCCAAAGGGAGTATATTTTCCCGCGTTGGTTATCTTACCGCTTTCGTCTTTCTTGAAGCCGCCGCCGATGTTCTCGAGTTTCACGCCTTTGCTCAGGAGATACTCAAGAAGCACGAGGTTCGTCGTCTGTGGATAAACGTAGTCGCTGCCGAGGAGATAGAATTTCTTTTTTCCTTCTGCGAGCAAGTAGTCAACTGCGGGCGTCGCCTGCTGGTTAACGGCTTCCGCCGTGTAGAAAATGTTTGGTGACTCTTCTTCGCCCTCATACTGGACGGGGTAGAAAAGCAGCCCGTTACTGGCTTCGACGACTGGCTTGACAAACTTGCGGCTAACTGAGGTCCAGCAGCCGAAAATGACGGCTACCTTATCTTGTTCGAGAAGGGTCTTGGCTTTGCCGGCCCAGTCGGACCAGACATCCGTGCCGTCCACGATCACAGGCTCGATCTTCTTGCCCATGACACCACCATTGGCGTTGATTTCGTCGAAAGTGAAAAGGAGAACATCGCGAAGAGACGTTTCCGAGATGGCAAGAGTGCCCGTGAGCGAATGGAGGACGCCGACTTTGATTGTATCTGCCGCCCGTGCCGGGACGCTGAGGATGGCCCCGCTCAGAAGCATGGCGAGACCAAGTGATTTAAGAAGTTTCATGTGTTTGGTGTGGTGGTGTAGGTAGCTATGCACTCGCGAGGAGATACACCAAACAGGGGAGCCCGGGCCGGCGCGGGATTGGGGAGGGAAGCGCCGGAGAGCGAAAATACCGCGGCTCAGATTTGAGCCGGGAAGCAAATGAAACCGAAAGAAGAACCGTTTTCGAGGCCGCGCCGGGCCTCGCGAACTCCTCCGGGCCGAAGCCCGGAGGAGACGCAAGAGAACCGAACCGACTTAGAACGTCAGGCCGACGGCGCCCTGGAGCACATGATGGCTTTCGTGGCCAGTCGCAGTGGCGTCCGCCACGTTGTCGCCGAGCTCGTAGTAGGTATAGCCGCCCGAGAAGGTCCACTTGCCGTAGCATTCAGGAACGAAGCTCAGCGGAATGGAGACCTGAAGGCCGGCGGAAGCATAACCGAACGTCTGCCCGGCGTAGAAGCCATTGCTACCCAGACCGACCGTCAGCGGAATCGAGAAGGTCACAGGTCCGAAGGTGTGGCTCGGAGCGAGTCCGAACTCATAGTAGCTGCCATTTGGCCCGAGGCCGGCAAAACCAGGAGCGGTCAACTCATACAGGTAGGTGAAGTGCGGATGCAGGGCGAAAGCGCCGAGCAAATCCGTGTCATCATACGCGAGGTTGAAGTTGAGGCTGCGGGCCGTGAGGAACGCGTCCGCCGGGCTGTCGAACTCGAAGTAGCTGGCCGTGAGCGTGAAGTTCTTGGCGAACGTGATCGCAATGCCAGGTGTGTAGTCGAATTCATACCAAGCCTGCGTCGTGGAGGTGGTCGGCTGGGGCTGCGTGTGCGAGTGAATCGAACTCCAGATTCCAAGGTTGAAGGTCACCTTGTTTACGAAACCGGTGCCCTGATACAGCTTGAAATAGAGGTCGAGGTACGGCTGGGCGATCACGCCCTGATTCTCGAGGACGAGGCCGCGCGTAATGTATTCGGTCGGGATAGTCACACCGAGATCGCCGGTGATGCAGGATTCCTTAACGGCTTCCTTGAGGACTTTGGTCTCCTTCACGTCCTTGCCGTCGCCGGCAAAGGCTGCGGGAGCGAGACTGAGGGCGGCCAAGGCGAGCGCGCAGGAAGCTGCGATGCTGTGTCTGGTCATGGATGGGTCTTTCTGTATTTTCTTGGTTGGTTTTGGTGGTGCCAAAGCTTGGCGTGCGGCTTCTTAGCAAGCAGTCTGCCAACCCGCAAACGATTTTGCTGAACGGTTTGTCAGATCGATTGTCCTGCCCGCGTTTTCTCTGAGAAACCCGCGTTTAGCATCCGGAAAAAACTTCACGCAACGGTCGCTATCGAGGGGCGTTGCCAAAAAAACGCGAGGGTTATTTCCGTCCAAAAAGCGCCACAAACTGCATACCAATGTCCAAAGATCGCCAATTTGCACCCCGTCACGTCAAAGCACTTCGACCGGGCATTTCGGGAGTGCGCGGAGGAATGCCTGACCGTAGGACTTCGTGAGGACGCGCGGGTCGAGGATGACGACGATCCCGCTGTCCTGCCGCGTGCGGATGAGGCGACCGACGCCCTGGCGTAGCTTGAGGATGGCTTCGGGCAGCGAGTACTCGGCGAAGGCGTCGCCGCCATTGGCCTCGATCAATTCCAGTCTCGCCTCGATGAGCGGATGATCTGGCACGGCGAAGGGCAGCCGTGTGATGATGACATTGGACAGTGCTTCGCCGGGAACGTCCACGCCGCTCCAAAAGCTCTCCGTGCCGAAGAGGACGTGGCGCTCGTTCTTTTTAAACTCCGCGATCAGCCGGTGCCGCGGCATGCCTTCGCCTTGCACGAGCAACTTGTAATCGAGGTCGTCGAGCCGCTCGCGCAGTTCCGAGGCCAGCGTGGACATCGTCTTGTAGCTGGTGAAGAGCACAAACGCGCGGCCCTTGCTCATGCCGATGAAATGCTCGATCTGTCCGGCGAGCGCGGCTTCGTAGCCGGCGTCGCGCGGGTCGGGCATCTTGCGGGTGATGTAGAGCCGCATCTGCCGCTCGTAGTCGAACGGGCTCCCAATCTGCCGCGCTTCCACGTCCTCGGCGCCGACGCGGGTGCGGAAGTAGGACAGTGCTTCGTTGCCCACGCTGAGCGTCGCGCTGGTCATGATGCAGCAGTGGTTTTCGCGGAAAAGGAGCGCGCGCAGATACGCGGCCACGTCGATCGGGGCGGCGTGCAGCGCGTGATACTGCTGCGTCTTGCCGGTCTTCTCGATCCAGTAAACGTGGTCTTCGGCCTCTTGTTTGAGAAACGTCGCCAGGCCGTTGCGCGCGTCGCGGATGCGCCGCCCGAGATCCTGCAACTCCGCTTTCGCTGTTTCGTCATCGATGCCCTTCAGCGTCTGCACGAGGAGCGTCTGGACTTTGGCAAGTTGCGCGGTCAGCGAGTCCTCGACGAAATCCGGCTGCCGCACGCGATATTCGCGGCCCTTCTTGAAGTCCGCTCGCGCGCCGGCTTTGTCGAAGAAAGTATCCACATCATCGAGGAGCGAGGCCGTCTCGCGGACCGCGTCCGGATTCCGATGCACTTGAAAAAGCCCTTTCTTCGTCTTCGGATTGTAGAGCCGCTGGAGCGCGTAACGCAGCCCGTATTGCGACACACCAAGCCCGATCTGCCGCGCCGCCACCTGCTCGACCGTGTGCGCCTCGTCGAAGATCACGAAATCATTTGCGAACAAATATCCGCTCTCGTTTTCCTCCTGCTCCGCGAGCCCGCCGAGGTTCATGAAAAAGAGGGTGTGATTCATCACGACCACGTCCGCCGCGAGCAGGCGTTTGCGCGCCCGTTGGTAAAAGCATTTCGGATTCGCCCCGCACGATTTCGCCGTGCAGATGTGTTGCTCGCTGCACACCTGCGCCCAGACTTGCGGGTCCGGTTCGACCGAGAAATCCGAAAGCGTTCCGTCCTGCGTCGTCTGCGCCCACTCCCAGATGCGGGTCAGCTCCGACTGTTCCGGCGAAGTGAAAAGTTCCTGCGCATGCGCCACCGCGCGCTCCAGCCGCGACGGGCAGAGATAGTTCGCGCGCCCCTTCCAGAGCATTGCCTCGAACTCCACCGGCAGCACTTTTTGCAGTATCGGGATGTCCTTGTACGCGAGCTGTTCCTGAAGATTGATCGTATAAGTCGAGATGACGGCTTTCTTCTTTTTCTCCAGCGCCCACAGCACCGCCGGCACCAGGTAAGCCAGCGACTTTCCCACGCCCGTCCCCGCTTCGACCACGAGATGCCGCTCCTCGCAGAGCGCCTTCGCCACCGCCACTGCCATCTCCTGCTGCTCCGCGCGGTACTCGAAATTCTTCGCCTTCGCGAGCAACCCGTACTCGGAGAAAATCTCGCGCACGCGGTCGGGGAAAGCGGACGCGGTGTTTTCGGGATCGAGCGAAATCATGAGCCGCGCATCTTTCCCCGTCGCGGGACGGGCGGCAAGCGTGACGCTCCTTCAGCGACCAGTGCAGGCGCGGGTTTCACGCCTCGGCGATTCCAAGATCGCGGCAGATTTTGCGGGCGAGAAAGCGATTGATGTCGGTGTGGCGCGGCACCGCTGAGCGTCTGCCGTTGGCGGGATTGCCCCACCAGGAATGGTCACTGCCCTCCCGCACCAATTGGCATCCCTGAGCGCCCAGATGCCGCAGCAACTCCCTGCGCTTCACACGAGGATGAGTTCCTCTTCGTATGCATCGTGGGCCTCTCGCAAGGCATCGGCCCGATTCATTTCGAGCGCTTCGTGCAGGGCGGAACGCAGGTTGGCCAAAAGTTCGTCCCGTGTCCGGCCCTGGCCGTTGACACCGGGCACTTCCTCGATCCAGCCAATCCACCATCCCTCGTCCTGCTTGATGACTGCGGTAAAGCTGCGCTTCATGTCGGCTAACTTATCGCTGTGACGGTGCGACTCAAGCCTGCCGAACGACGCGCTCACTTCTTTCCCGCCGCCACCATTCTCTTCGTGCAGTAGGGCTGGCTGCGCTGTCGAGGCGTGGGTGGCTGCGGCGTTTCCACCTTTCGCTTGGCAAAGACGGCTGCGCACTTTTCAATCCCACACCCCGTCCATGAAACTCCTCGATCGCTACGTCCTCCGCAATTTCCTCGAGCCGTTTCTGATCAGCTTTCTCGGTTTCATCGCCATCTGGCTGATCATCGATCTGAGCGACAATGGCGCCGATTTTCTCGAAGCCCACGCCTCCGCCAAGCAGATCCTCGGCTACTACTTTACCCAGCTCCCGCAGACCGTGCTCATGGCCATGCCGATCGGTTTGCTGCTCGCCCTGCTTTTTTCCCTCAGCCGCATGTCGCGGACCAATGAAATCATCTCCATGCTCACGGCTGGGCGGAGCGTCTTCCGCCTGCTCATCCCGCTGCTCTTCGTGGGGGCGCTGGCGAGTGGTTTTTGTCTCTGGCTGAATTGGGAGATGGCGCCGCGTTCGGAGAGCATCAAGAAGATCGCGCTGAAGCAAATCAGCCGCGGTCGCAAGGTCGGGGAAGTGGAGGCGGTGCTGGGGCACCTGTTTCGCGATCGGCAGGATAACCGGACGTGGTTTGTGAAGAAAATGCGGCCCGGCGAGGCGCGGCTCGACGGCGTGCATATCACCAAGCAGGACGCCGATGGGCGGATCACAAAAAAGTGGTACGCCAGCCGCGCGAATTACGACGGGCGCGATAAAACGTGGGCGCTACACAATGGGATGGTCGTCGATTTCACTCCCGAGGGAGATATCGCCGACGTGGATCATTTTACGAAGGATGTCCGCACCATCTCGGACTGGAACGAGACGCCGTGGCGCGTAGCCAGTTCCGAGCTGAATCCGCAAGGGCTCACCGTTCCCGAATTGCACGACTATCTCAAATTCAACTCCGATTTTCCTGCCGTACAGCTCGCGCCTTATGTCACGAATCTCGCGGACCGGTGGGCGCTGCCGCTTTCATGTCTCGTCGTCGTCTTCATCGCCGCCCCGCTCGGCATCGTTTACAATCGCCGCGGGGTGGTCGGTGGCGTCGCTGGTGCGATCTTTATTTTCTTCGCGATGATCATGGCGCGCGGCTTTTTTCTCGCCTTGGGTAAAGGGGCGCGGATGGATCCGCTGGCCGCTCCGTGGGTGCCGAATGTGGTCCTCGGTCTCGTCGGGCTCGTGCTGTTGTGGTTCCGCTCGACGAACCGTGATTTCCCCATGTTTTCGTTTTCACTGAAAAAGAAATGACTCAGGAATGGACCATTCAAAGCCGTGCTGAAAAGTGCGCGGCCACCGACGAGCCGTTTCAGGACGGTGAGTATTTCTACACGCTGCTCTTTGACGACAAGGACGGGCTGCGCCGCGAGGACTTGACCGAAGCGGCGTGGAAAGCCCGCAACGACAACATCCAGCCGTTTTCATTCTGGCGCTCCAAGTTCGAGGTGCCGCCGCCAGCCGCTCCGGAAACGCTCGGCAAGCAGACCGCCGAGGATCTCCTGCGCCGTTATATGCAGGCAGATACTGCGCAACTCGCCGCCGCGCGCTACCTCCTCGCCGTCATGCTCGAACGCAAAAAGCTGCTCAAGGAAGTGGAATCCAAAACCACCGCCGACGGCCAGCTCACGCGCATTTACGAACATACGAAAACTGGCGAAGTCTTCGTCATCCCCGACCCCCAGCTCCGCCTCGACCAGATCGAGCAGGTGCTGCAGGAAGTCGCCTCGCTGCTCGGGCCGGGCTGACGGGAGGTGGAGAGTTGAGAGTTGAGTGTTGGCCGCGTCCTCCCCCGGCGTCATTCTGAGCGAAGCGAAGAATCTCTGATCTGTGTCTTTCATCGTGAACGTTGCATGGGACGCGGTGCGGAAATTCGAGATCGGTCGCTCCGCAAAGGAATGACAACGCCGAAGGAAAATTGTTATTCCACTGCTCCCATGAAATCGCTCTTCCCCCTCCTGTGGTTCGTCGTCGCCCTCTCGCCACTGCACGCCGAAAAAATCGTCCTCGTCGCGGGCGGAGGCGACAGGGAAATGGACGCGCCGGCAACGCAGTGCGCGCTACATGAGCCGTTTGGCGTAGAGTTCACGCCGGCTGGCGCGATGGTCATCGTCGAGATGGAGCACGGCAATCGGGTCTCGAAAGTGGACGCGCAGGGCGTGCTCCGAGCGTTTGCCGGCACGGGTGCGAAAGGCTATTCCGGCGACGGCGGCCCGGCTGCTGCAGCAACTTTCAACGGCATCCACAATCTCGCGATCACGAAGACCGGCGACGTATTCATTGCGGACAGCTTCAACCACACGCTGCGTAAGATCGACGCGAAGACCGGCGTCATTTCGAGCTTCGTGGGCAACGGCCTGAAGGGCTTCGCCGGAGACGGCGGCCCGGCAGCCAAGGCGCAGTTTAACACCCTCATCCAGATCGCGCTCGATCCTGCCGGGAAGCACCTCTACATCGCCGACATCGGCAACCACCGCATCCGTCGGATCGACCTTGCGACCGGCGTCATCACGACGGTCGCGGGCGACGGCAAGAGCGGCGTTCCTCCCGATGGTGCCGACGCGACAAGCGCTCCGCTGCTTGATCCGCGGGCCGTCACGCCGGATGCCGCGGGCGGTTTCTACATCCTCGAACGCAACGGCAACGCGCTGCGCTACGTCGATCCCGCTGGGAAAATCCGCACGGTTGTCGGCACTGGCGCGAAAGGCAACAGCGGCGATGGCGGCCCCGCGCTGCAAGCCACGATGAACGGCCCGAAATACCTCACGCTCGATCGCGACGGCACCGTGCTCATCGCCGACGCCGAGAACCACATCATCCGCCGCTACTCGCCGAAGACCGGTCTCATCACCCGCGTTGCCGGCACCGGCAAAGCGGGCGCGGCGGGCGTCGGCGGCGATCCGCTGCAATGCGAGTTGCGCCGTCCGCACGGCGTGACCATCGGGCCTGACGGCGCGCTCTACATCACCGACAGCTACAACGATCGCATCTTGAAAATCGTTCGTTGACTTGACAGGGGGCGCTCGCCATTCAGCATAGCGGCAACTTTCCCCACGCTGTGATGAAGGCGATTATTTTCGGCTCAGGTCTTTCCGCGGTGCTCTTCGGTGCCGCGCTGCACGCGGGTTTGGACAACCCGGTGGCGGAGTCGCCGGAAATGATGCGCGTTTACGCCGAGATGGGCGATCCGGGGGCGCAATACAATCTTGCGCTGCTCAACCAAGAGGGCGAAGGCGCGAAGCAGGACATGGCCCAGGCGGTCGCATGGTATCGCAAAGCGGCGGCGTCCGGTTTTGCGCTGGCGCAGAACAATCTCGCCGTGCTGTTGAACAAAGGGGAAGGCGTCACGAAAGACGAAAAGGAGGCGGTGAAATGGTTTTACGCCGCGGCGTGGCAGGGGGTTTTTTCAGCGCAAAAGGCGATGATCGAATGCTACGCGCGCGGGGTTGGCGTGGAGAAAAATCCCGTCCAGGCGTTGACGTGGGATTTCCTCGCGCGCCGTTCGCTCGAACTGCGCTACGAGCAACCCGCTGGCGAACCGCCCAAGCCCGCCAAGCTCCGCACGGATGGCTTTGCCGAATTCACCACGCCGCAGGGTCAACGTGAGGCCATCGGCCCCGATGGCAGTGTGGAGAAGACCAACGCGGACGGGACAAAGACGGTGCAGCGTGCCGATGGCGGGGTGACCGAGGTGTCCGTGGCCGGGGTGCGCGCAACAAAGTATCCCAATGGCCGCCGCGTGACCGAATATCCCGACGGCCGCCGTGAGACACGGTTGCCCGACGGCGGCGTGCTCACGGAATATCCCGACGGCCGCCGCGAGACGCGTTTGCCCGATGGCGTTGTGGTCACCGAATATCCCAACGGACGCAAAGTCGCAAAAAGCCTCGACGGTGCCGTGGAAACGCTCTTCCCCGACGGCACGCGCGAGGTCGAAGGCGATGCAACCACAGCCGGTGGGAATAGCGTGCGGTTCACTGACAAGTTTGACAAGGACGGCAAACGGCTCTCGCGACGCTTCGTGGATCGAGTGGAGACCATCGAGGAACATGCTGATGGAACGCGCCTCATTGAAACCATCGGTGAAGATGAGCAGCATCGGAAGATACGAGTTATTGATGCTTATAATGCGGAAGGCGTGCGCGGTGAGCGCCGGCTTGTGCGAGAGGATGGCGTTGACCGTTCGGGCGAGGAAATTTGGGTTATCATTCGCCGGTCAAATGGGCCGAATGGAGCCGTCGTGGTCGCGAACGAGCGTTACGGCGCCGGCAACTCGATTCTTGGTCAAGAGGTGATCGAGACTTTCGTCCCGGCCACACCCGCAAGAATGGGGGCGGTCGTCGCAGTCAGCCCCGTGGAAATTCCCGAGGGGGCGTTCTTTCCCGGAGCGACGAACTCCGTCGTCCATGTCAAACTGCCCCCGACGGTCATCCCTCAGCTACCCCCGTGGGTCACCCCCCAATCTCCAGGCATCAAACCTCGCGGCTCCGGCGACGGTACCGCGAAGGACTTTCGCCCAAACAACCCCAGCGATACTCAAGTCGTGGCCGGCGCCGACACGGTGAAAGCCGTCCGCGAGAAGATTCCCATCGATACCCAGCTTGCCGACCTCGCCAGACTCGAACGGCAAGCTCTCTACTTTGCGGGCGCGACCGAGGCGGATTTCGAGCGCGCCCGTGCGATGGCCCAGCGCTTCGTCTTCAATCTCCAGACCGTTCCACAAAAACCGCTACCCGCAAACGTAGCTGCGGCGCGCTTTGCCCTGCGTGGCTCGCCGCCGCCGTTGCCGGGTTTCGTTCGGATGGCGACGGATCGCAGCGAACTGCATCCGTTTGGCCTGCATGGACGCGTGGCGATTAAGCTGCACCCGTGGCAGCACACGGAGACAGAGCACTTCGTCGTCCACTACATCGATCCGAAAGAGGCCTATTCCGTGATGGGAGACATCGAATGCACGTTTATCAATGTGACCCAGACACTGCAACTCGATGCCGCGACGGTGCGGCAGAAATCGCACGTCTTCATCTTCCCTGATGCGGCCGCGTGGAAAGCCTTCAAGGAGCCGCTCGGCCTGCCCGAGGCGGTCGCTGGTTTTGCCTACAAGGCGGAGCTTTACCTCGGAGCGCGCGATGATCGCGAGAAATATCTCCATACGCTCTGCCACGAGGCGGCGCATGCTGTGGTCGCTCGCTTTTATCCCGGAAGAAAGTGGCCGCTTTGGCTGAACGAAGGCTTTGCCGAATACATGTCCACCAAGCAACTCGAACTCCGTCCCAGGGAAAAGCCTGACACGAGTACCCCGCGTCCGCTTTGGCACGTCGATGTGGATCGCGTTTTCTACCGCACCGAATACGGAATCGGAGGCGAAAAGGTCACGTTGCAAAATGGTGCGCGCGTGGACAGTACTGCGCTGTTTTATGCCGAGTCGGAAAGATGCGTGCGCGCGCTGATTGAGAAACTGCCGCCGCGGAGTTTTCCACGTTTCGGCAATCTCGTCTTTGCAGGTAATTCGATGCCGATCTGCCTGTCGGAGACGTATGGCGCCGCCTGCCCCGACTCGGAAAAGTTCGAGGCGGTGGTCAATTCCAAGTAGCTAAGCGGCGAAGCATGACTTCGGCGCGTGCCTGTGGTATCGAGTGCGCGTGACGCTTCCTTGGTTCCAGGACCGATTCCCGCTTTACCTCGCGCCCATGGCTGGGGTGACGGACACCATTTTCCGTCAGCTCTGCAAGGAGCACGGCGCGGACGTGATGGTCACGGAATTTGTGAGTGCCGAGGGGATCTTCCGGCGAAATGAGCGGACGCTGGAATACCTCGAATTCGTCGAAGCCGAGCGCCCGCTGGGCGTGCAACTTTTCGGCGGCGATCCGGTGCATCTCGGCGAAGCCGCGCGCCTGGTCGTGGAATGGAAACAGCCGGATTTCATCGACCTGAATTTCGGCTGCCCGGTGAACAAAGTCGTATCAAAGAACGGCGGCTCCTCGCTGCTCCGCGATTGTCCGCTGTTGGAAAAAGTGGCGCGTGCCGTCGTGCAAGCGGTCGCGCCGCTGCCGGTCACCGCGAAGATGCGCATCGGCTGGAGCGAAGCCACGATCAATGCCACGACGACCGCGCGCCTGCTTGAAGATTGCGGCGTGCAGGCCATCGCCGTGCATGGCCGCACAAAGGAACAGGGCTACAGCGGCGAGGCAAATTGGGACGTGATCGCGCAGGTCGCCGATGCGGTCCGCGTGCCGGTGATCGGCAATGGCGACGTCGCCAGCGCGCGTGATGCCGAACGCCGCATCGCGACTGGCGTGCGCGGGCTGATGATCGGCCGTGCGGCGATGAGCGCGCCGTGGATTTTCCGGGAGATCAAGCACTACCTCTCGACCGGCGAAGTCCTGCCCGCACCAAGCCTCGACCAGCAATGGGCGCACATTGTCCGCCATTGCCGCTGGAAGGTGGAGGCGATGGGTAGCGAACTCCACGCCATGCAGTGCATGCGCACGCGGCTCATGGCCTACTCGCGCGGCATGCCCGAGGCAAAACATCTCCGCCAGCGCTTTTCGCACGTCGCCTCGCTCGCCGAGTTGGACGATATCGCGGCGGAGAATATTGCGGGTGCGGAGCGCGTGATCGAAGACGGAAACCGGGCGATTCATGGCGCTGCTGCTGCCCTATAGAGACGAAATCGCCGCGCACCTCGCGCGCTCAAAGCTTCTTGCCCACGGCATTGTCGCAGTCGTGGTCCATGACCATGCGTCCACCGTTTATGGCCACTGGTTGATGCGTCCGCGCCTCGTCGTGGCCGACGCGGATCTCGACGATGCCGCGATGATCCTGGCAACACCGGACTCGCCAATCGGAGACGACTTCATCGAGTCGCTGGACCTTGGGGCGATGTCGGAGGACCTCGGGCTGCATCGCGATGTGCCGGAGTTCTTCGAGGCGATGCTGCTCGGCGCACTCTTCGCCGGTAGCCTGGGCCTGGTCCTGGCGGCGTTGGTGACAGCCGTGGCCATCATGAACTTCAGTTCCACGGCACATGCGCCGGTTGGGTTTGTCATCCCGATGCTTCCCCTCAGCTTCGCGGCTGCCGGTGCATTGGGCGGAGCGCTGGCGTGGCCGCTCATCGTTTTCGCCCGGTCGTGCCGCCGCGATGAGCACGGAGTGCTGCCGACTCGAGCGTGGCTGATTTATCTTTTCCTCGCCTTCAGCAATGCGGCGCTTCTCTTCTGGCTGGTTTGGCTCCCGATCTCCGCCGCTATGGGCGCGTGGCGAGCATTGGCTGCTCGCTTGCGGAACCGGCACAAATCGCCATCTTGAGCCGCGTGACACCATCAGGCATCAACTTCAAAATCGGCAACGAGAAGCTCGTAAAGGTGACGGAAAAAGCCGGCACCAAGCTCACTTCGTTGCTGACCCGCCAGGGCCGGCCGCAGGGCGCTCTGCGCGTCGCCGTGATCGGCGGCGGCTGCTCGGGATTGCAATACAAGATGGACCTCGTCGATGGCCCGGCGAACCGCGACATCATGGTGCAGAGCGCCGGCGTGCGGGTGGTCGTCGATCCGAAAAGCGCGCTCTTTGTCAGCGGCTCGGAACTCGATTTCAGCGACGATCTGCAGAAGGGCGGATTCAAAGTCACAAATCCAAATGCTGTCGCGCATTGTTCGTGCGGCGAGAGTTTTTCGGCCTAAGGGCGACCGGAGCCGATTAAGTCAGATCGTAGCCGAAAAGAAGAGGTGTCATCCCGAGCGAAGTCGAGGGATCGGGAAGTGGGAAGCCGACCGCCTTCGCCCCCGACGGGACTCCGCTCGGGATGACCGCCGCTTTTTTCAGTCACGCTCCACGGCTGCGGCATTTCTGGATGACACGCCTTCTTTTTTGGCGACGGGTTAACTTAGTTCGCCCTGAGCAATGCGCGAAAGGTCCGTCCGGTGACACGCGAGATCGAATGACCCATCCGTGTGGCGTTCAAGATGCTTGTCAAAACGATGCTTCAAGATGAAGTTACTTACCCCTTTACGTTGGCGTTCCATCCATGCTTTCTCCAGAGGTTTTTTACCTGCACATTCAGGGTGAACAACGCGGCCCGTACACGATCCCGCAGGTTGATCATTTGCTGAATTCCGGCCTGATTGCCGAGGAGACACTTTTCTGGCGGGAAGGGCTCGACCAATGGCAGCCGGTCACAAACCTCGTTCCGCGACGCAAGCGAACGAAATCGTGGGTCAAGCCGGTCATCGTTTTCAGCATCATGCTGCTGCTCGCGGTCGTGGCCTATCCTTTTGCCTCCACGATCCTTCTCGGCTGGCGTGAGGCAAATCAGCATGCCTATTCCGCGGAGGCCGCGTACTGGCGGGCTCGGAGCGTGGTGAGAAGCAATGCATTGCCTCCAGGCTCGGTGGTCGAGTTCCATACTTTTTCGTCCTCGGATGTGGAGTTGCAGCCGCCAAATAACTCCACGGTCCGGCTGCGGGGTGAAGTGACGGATGCCGGCGGTCAGACGCGTCGCGCGGAGTGGAGCGTGCCGATGCAATTCGATGCGCGCGTCTCCGAGTGGACTGGTGGCCCGGCGCGTGAGGTTGCGCCGTGAGCAAGTCGTTGGCTGGCTTGGCCGTTTTCGGGACGTTGATTCTGAGTTTCGTCGGCGTGAGCTGCGGTCCGTCGAGCGGCGAGAGTGCATTCGACAAGAAGCGGCCTGTGGTGGCCGTGGCGCCAGTGCAGACGCGTCCTTATGAAGATGGTTACGGCGCGGGCTTCGACCTCGGCCAGCGCCAGGCCGCGCCACATGGCAGGATGGCGAAGGAGGAGGAAGCCGCGCGCCTCGGGCGCGAGCAGGCCAGCGGGCACACCGAGCGGACCGCGCGTTGGGAGCGGGGATTTGTCGAAGGTTATCTCGAAGGCTATCGCAATGTCGTGACCGGAAAGAAATAATCGGGCACAACCTTCTTCAATTCCCCATGTCACGAATTCGATACCTCCCCGTCTATTTCTCCATCGTGTTTTTCCTCACGCAGCCTGGATTCGGCCAGGCGACGCTGAGCCCTGCGGAAGCCGAGGCGCAGAAATGTGAAGACAAGATCGCCAACGTCCAGCGCGACATTCTTGGCAAGTACGAAGACTCCCTCGGCGAGTTGCAGCTCACTTTTCAAAAGGCCGCCGACCTCGATGGCGCGCTCACCGTCCGCGCGGAGCGGCAGCGCGTGGCGAAGGAGCAGTCGCTCAGCGACAAGGATTACGTCGATGAACCCAAGGCTCTCCGCACCTTGCAGACGCAGTTAGTGACGAAGGTGCGCGAGCTGACCGCGCAACTCGTGCAGGAGAGTATGCCGCGGCTCATCGAGTTTAAAAAAACGCTCACCGTCGCCGGCAAGCTCGACGAAGCGCTGAATGTTCGCAGCGCGATCGAGCGACTACAAAATACCCATGTGCCGGTGGTGCGGGCGAGCGCTGGCACCGTTGTTCCGGCGGAGACTTTGATCCTTGCCTATGGCGCCGATCGTGGTCGGGCAGACAAGACCTACAAAGGCACGAAAATTACCGTTCACGGAGTGCTTGCCGGGTATCGGCAGGACTCCGCCGATGCCAACGTTTACAATCTCTATCTCACCGGCGGGACCGGGAACGGATGGGTCCAGTGTTCGTTATCCGCCTCGAACTATCGCTTTCGTGAAGAGAAAGGTTCGTTCGGGGCCGTCTCGTTTGTCATCACGACCAAGGATGGCGACTCCACGGCGCGGGTCCAGAAGGGGCAGACCGTGGACATCCGCGGTGTCTGCGAAGGCTTCGACGAAGTCGTGCGGCTCGGGAAGTGCGAGCTGCCGCGGTAGCGGATTGTCGGACAGCGTGGCGCTCCGCGAGCGGATTGTTCCTCGCTCATTGAGAGCCGATGGCAGCCGTGATTTCCCTGGTGCGGGAGGAGATTATCACGGCTCGGAATCACTATTGTGGACAAAATCCCGTTATCGACGATTCCGATGAGTCTAAGAAGGGATATTCGCGAGGGTTTTCCAGAGTGTGCATTTCCCTCCTGCGCGCGTCGCCGCGACCCTTGGCGCCGCGTTTGTAGTCTATCTGTGTTTCGGCTGCACGCGCTCTTTCTATCGGCGGAGCGCGGATCGGGATGTGTATGGGGTGATTTCCGAAAAGGCGCAGGCGGCAAAACTCGACGGTCTGCCCGAGCAGGTGTCGGTGAGCGCCGGGCCGGAATCGCGTTTCTTCGATCCCTTCGATCCCGATCATCCGCCGCTTCCGCCGGATGACCCGGTGGCGCACGCATTGATGGAGCGGGTCGATGGCAAGCGGGGCGCGCACGCCTGGCGCAAAGACGGCGATCCAGAGGCGCTCGGCAATGACTCGTGGCGCCAGTTTTTACCGGTGGGTAAATCGGGCGAAGTGGTGCTCGATTTGAAGGGCGCCGTTCGGCTCGGCATCCACAATTCCCGCGAGTATCAGCAGGAGCGCGAGGATCTCTATCTTTCCGCGCTCGACGTGACGTTCGAGCGCTTCCAGTTTTCGCCGAAGTTTGCGCTTGGCACGCTGGGCACAGGGAGTACGGACGGCTTATTGCGGGCGCGGCAGCCGAGGGAGACGCAACAGGCGGGAGTGCTGACCGATGGCAGTGTGCGCTGGATGGCGGCAACGGGAGGCGAGTTACTGGCGGGCTTCGCCAACTCGCTCGTGTGGGATTTTAACGGCAGCACGATGACGCAGGCGGCGAGTTCGCTCTTGAATTTCAGCATCGTCCAGCCGCTGTTGCGTTACGGCGGACGGACGTGGACGCTGGAAAACCTGACCCGCTCCGAACGCAAACTGCTCGCGAATGTTCGGCAGATGGAGCAGTTCGAGCACGGCTACTATGTGCGGACCGCGAGTGGGCGGAATTCCGGCGAAGGCCCATCACGCAGCGGCGCGGTCGGGGCCAGCGGGCTTGGTTTGATTGCTGGCTCGCCGACCGGACGGACCGGCGCGCCGCGCGCGGATGGGTTTCTCGGACTGCTCGAAGAGCAGCAGCGGATCCACAATCTCGAATCGAATGTCGCCCGGCTCCGCGAGAGTCTCGACCAGCTCGAAGCCGCGTTCGACGCCGGGCGCATCAGCAGCCGGCTCCAGGTCGATCAAGCGCGCCAGGCGTTGTTCAATGGGCAGAGTTCGCTGCTGACCTCGCGCGCGGCCTACGAGACACGAGTGGACAGCTACAAGATCGATCTCGGCCTTCCGCCCGGACTGCCGCTGGTCGCTCGCGATTCACTGCTCGATCACTTCAACTCTTCCGACCCCGCGGCCACTGCGCTCGACAATCGTCTCGCCACCATCCAGGCCGAGTTGCGCGATCCCGCGCGCATCAAGACCCCCGCTGATTTGGGCCGGCAGCATCGGGCCTTGCGGGCACTCGAATCGCCGCTCAACCGGCAACTCAAGACCATCCAGCAGGACATCGTGCGGCTGCGCGAAAGCGTGCCCGCACGGCAGGCGCAGCTTCGGTTGCTCGGCAAGCGCCCCGATCTTGCGGACTTGAGCATCGAGCCCGCGCGCGTCGATCCCGCGGCTTTGACCGCGCGGGTGAAACAGCTCGAGCGGCGCATTTCCCAAGTCGGACAGGAGATGGAAAAAACGCTCGGCCGGTTGCGCGCGTTTGTCGTCGAAGCGCCCGGTGTGGAGATGGAGGAAGCGCGCTCGGGACTGAGCGAAATGGCCCGCGAACTTTCCGGGATGCTCTTGGCGTTGTCTCTTGACCAGACGGCGACGCGACTGGAGACGGCGACCTTGCCGCCGATTGATCTCGGCGAGGAAGAAGCGCTGACCATTGCGAGGGAAAATCGTCTCGACTGGATGAACGCCCGCGCCCGCCTGGTCGATGCCTGGCGGCAGATCGACTACACGGCGAATCCCCTGAAGAGCGTCGTCGATCTCACGATCAACGGCACGATAGGCACGACGCAAAACGACTCGACGCGCTTCGATGCTCGCACCGGTAATTTGCGCATGGGGCTGCGTTTCGACACGCCGCTGAATCGCCTCGCCGAGCGCAACAACTACCGCGAATCGATCATCAACTATCAGCGCGCCCGGCGCGACTACATGCTCTTCGAGGACCGCATCAGCCAGAGCCTGCGCAATACGCTGCGCATCGTCCGTCTGAGCCAGTTCAATTTTGAACTGCGGCGCTCCGCGGTGCAGATCGCGATCTCGCAGGTGGACCTCGCGCGCCTGCGGCTCGAGGAGCCGCCGCGTCCGGGCGCCGTGGCGCAATTCGGCGCGACCACCGCGCGCGATCTTGTCTCCGCGTTGAGCGATTTGCTGGAAGCGCAGAATGACTTCCTCAGCTTGCAGGTCGGCTACGATGTGCTGCGGATGGTCCTCGATTTTGAACTCGGCACGATGCAACTCGACCGCGACGGATTGTGGGTTGATCCGGGTTCCATCACTCCGGCCACCGTTGCGGCTCAGGCTCCCAAATGGCGGGTCGTGGCGGCGCAGAAAGCGAATCCGCCAAGTCCCGTCCTCACCCTTCCGAAGAAACCCCCAACGCTCTCCGCTCGATGACTGCCGAACCTTCGCTCAACCCCAATCCCGACCGTCCCATTTCCAAGATGGCACGATGGCTATATGGCCGGCTGCGCTCGCCGCGGTCTCGCAAGCTCTTGTATCTCGCTGCGCCGATCGCGGTGGTCTGCCTCGGCTTGCTGATCCTGGCGTCGAAGCGCTCGTCGAAGCGGGCTGTTTGGAAAAGTGACGACGCGTCCGTGCCCGTCACGGCGTCGGTTTCGTCGGGGCCTTTTCTCCAGCAAGTGATCGAGCGGGGCGAAGTGGAAAGCTCGAGCAACGTCGAGATTCGATGCGGGGTGCAATCGCGCTTGTTGGCTGGCGTGCCGATCATTCAGATCGTGCCCGAGGGGGCGTATGTGAAGGAGGGAGAATTCCTCGTCAAACTCGACGACTCCTCGCTGCAGGCCGATGTCGTCCAGCAACAGATCGCCTGCAATACGAGCCGGGCGCTCGCTGTGGAGGCGCAGGCCGACGCCGATGCCACCAAGCTCGCCTTGCAGGAATATGAGTCCGGCACTTTTCGCCAGGAAGAGGGCGCGATGCTGAGCGACGAGTTCGTCGCCAAGGAGAATCTTCGCCGGGCCGAGGAGTACGTGCGCTACAGCGAAAAGCTGGCCGCGCGCGGATACGTGACGGAAGTCCAACTCGTGGCCGACCGCTTCGCCGTGGACAAGGCGCGCAACGAACTCGAGAGCGCCCGCACGAAGCTCGAAGTGCTGCACCGCTACACGAAACTCAAGTCGCTCAACAAACTGAAGGCCGATGTGGAGACCGCGGCGGCGCGGCTGAAGTCGCGCGACAACAGTCACCAGCTCGACCTTGAACGGCTGAAGATCCTCGAGGATCAACTCGCGAAGTGCATCATCAACGCGCCGACTTCCGGCCAGGTGGTCTATGCCAATCCGGCGACGGGCGAACCGCTCATCGCCGAGGGCAAGCTCGTGCGCGAGCGGCAGGTCATCATCCGGCTGCCCGATCCGAAACGCATGCAGGTGACGGCGCGGGTCAACGAATCGCGCATCGATCGCGTGAAGAAAGGCATGCTCACGCGCATTCGCCTCGATGCCTTTCCGGATGTGGAACTCACCGGCACCGTCCGCGAAGTCAGCGAGTATCCGCTTCCCGCCGCCTCGTCCTATAGCACGATGAAGGAATACGCGACGGCGATCGACATCATCGACCCGCCGCCCGGCGTGCGCTCCGGGATGACGGCGCAGACTTCCATCGAGGTCGAGAAGCTCGACGAAGCCATGCAGGTCCCGCTCCAGGCGGTGCTCGAGCGTGGCGATCGCTTCTTCTGCATCGTCGAGCAGGATGGTGACTTGATCGCGCGGGAGGTGAGCGTCGGCCACTCCAACGAACAGTCGGTGGTCATCAAAAACGGTGTCAACACCGGCGATCGTGTGGTGCTTGCGCCGCAAAATTATGAGGCGCATGTGAATCTGCCGCCCGCGGTTCCAAAAGCGGACGATGCCGGTGGGTCGGCGGAGAAGGTCGCCACCAATGCCGGACCGGCGACGGCCGCGGCACGGTAGTCGGATGGCCACTCTCGTGCGCCGATGACGTCGGCAATCCGCCTCGAAAAGCTCTGCAAAGATTACTACCTCGCCGGAGAATCGGTGCCGGTGCTCAAGGGCATCGATCTGGATGTTCCCGAGGGCGATTACATCGCGATCATGGGGCCGTCCGGCTCGGGCAAAAGCACGCTGCTCAATCTGCTCGGCTGCCTCGATCTTCCGACCGGCGGAGAATTCTTTCTCGGCGAAGATGATGTGGCGCGACTCAGTGATGATCGGCTCGCCGCCATTCGCGCCTCGCGCATCGGCTTTGTCTTCCAGTCCTACAATCTCGTCCCGCAACTCACGGTCCTCGAAAACATCGAGGCGCCGCTTTACTATCAGGGCCAGATCACGCCGGAAAATCGCACCCGCTGTCGCGAACTTGCGGAACTCGTGGGGCTCGGCCACCGCCTCACGCACCGGCCGCAGGAGCTCTCGGGCGGGCAGCAGCAGCGGGCCGGCATCGCGCGCAGCCTCGCAAACAATCCGCGCTACATTCTCGCCGACGAGCCGACGGGCAATCTCGATTCGGTCACGACACAGGAGATTCTGTCGCTGCTCGACCGGCTCAATGCAGACGGCAAGACGATCATCCTCGTCACCCACGAGGAAGACGTCGCGCGGCATGCGCGCCGCATTGTGCGGCTGCTCGATGGTGTGGTCCTTTCGGATACCCGGACGCGGCCAGTTGAGTTTCAGGCCGATATCGGCGGCGCCGGTAGCAGCGACGATGATGACGTGCAAATCGGTTTCATCTCGACGCTGCGGCTGATGCTGCGGACGGCGCAGCTCGGCGTGAAGAGTCTGCTCCTGCACCCGCTGCGCTCGCTCCTCACGGTGCTCGGTATTTTCATCGGCGTCGCGAGCGTCATCTGGCTGCTCGCGATCGGCGAAGGCATCAGCGCCAAGGCCCAGCAACAGATCGCCGAACTCGGCGCGAAAAATATCATCCTCACCACGAGCGCCCCGCCACCGCAGCAAGGCGTCGCCAAACCGCGGGCCTATGGCGTGACGCAGGACGATTATCAACGGCTGATCGCGACCATCCCGAGCATCGCCAAGGCCATTCCGATGCGCGAGTTGCCGCGGCGGCTGTTCGGTTATGGGACGAAGCAGTATTACGGGCGGCTCGTCGGCTGCACGCCCGAGTATCTCGACCTCAACCGCATGCAGGTGGCGCGCGGCCATTTCCTGACCGATGTCGAGATCGAGCAGAATGCCAAGGTCTGCGTGCTCGCGCCCGACTTGGCCGCGAAACTTTTCGGCTTCGTCGATCCGATCGGCCGCGCGATCCATGTTGGCAGCGATTATTTTCGTGTGGTCGGCGTCATGAAGCCGCGCCAGGCCGCGGACGCGATTCCCGGCGCCCGCGAGAAGCAGGAATTTACGCGCGATGTCTATATCCCGATGAGCACGATGTGGGCGCTCTTCCGCGACTTCTATTCGCGGACGGAGGATGGCATTCCGATCGCGACTCAGGTCACGCTTTCGCTGCGCGATCAAAGGGAGGTGCTCGACACCGCCGACGTCGTCCGCCGGACGCTCGCCCGGACGCACGAACGCGAGGACTACACGATTGCCGTCCCGCTCGAGCTGCTCGAACAAGCGCGCAACACGCGGCTCATGTTCATCGCGATGATGGGACTCGTCGCCGCAATCTCGCTCGTCGTCGGCGGCATCGGCATCATGAACATCATGCTCGCGACGGTGACGGAACGGACGCGCGAGATCGGCATTCGGCGCGCGATCGGGGCGCGACGCCGCGACATCATGCGGCAATTCCTCGTCGAGACTGTCGTCCTTTCGGTCACGGGCGGGATCACCGGAATCGTCGGCGGTCTCGGCTGCACGCCGATCCTGGGGCTGGCCCTGAAGCTTCTGCTCGGCACCTTTCCAAAAGCAATGGCTGCACTGCCCGATGTCGTCCGCACGATGGTCCCGATCATTGTCCCGTGGTCGCTTCCGCTGGCCTTCGGAATCTCGGTCGCCGTCGGCGTGGTCTTCGGTCTTTATCCGGCGCGCCGCGCTGCTGCGATGAACCCGATCGACGCGCTGCGACATGTTGCATAGACGGGCGGATGGGTCCGGCTCCGGTAACAGCCGGATCGTTTCCGGTCATTGCTCTGGATACGATATTCCCATGAGCAGCCCTTCCCCCTCGAGCGAGACGCCGCGAGCTTTTCCGAATACCTGATGGTCACACACGACGCGCAAAATCATCTAATGCCGGGTGCGTGGGACAGTTGTTCGTGAGTCCCCTCGACTTCCCATGACATGTCCCTTTTCCCTCAGCCTTGTTTCTGCGGTGGCGCTCGCCGAGCCGGAACGCGAAGGCCCGCCGCCACCGGCGAAGAAATAGCATCGCACCCCAGCGCGCGAACCTGCATCTATTTCCACCGCCATGCCCCGACCCATCACCCCATTCATCACCGCACTTCTCACCGCCGGCGCGTTCGCCGAGGACGCGCAGGTCATCACCATCAAAACGCTGCGCGCGCAGATGCGCTACGACATCACCGAGTTCGACGTGCGCCCTGGACAGCAGGTGAAAATCGTTTTTCAAAACGAGGACGACATGCCGCACAACGTCTGCTTTTTCCAAGCGGGCACGGACGTGGTCGCGGCGGCGAATGCGCAGATGGAAAAGCCCGAGGAGGCGCTGAAGCGCAACTGGATTCCCGACGACCCGCGGATGTGGGCGCACTCGAAGCCGGTGAATCCGAAGGAGTCCGACGAGATCAATTTCACCGCGCCGGCGAAGGCGGGCGTGTATCCGTTTGTCTGCACTTTTCCCGGCCACGCGGCGATCATGAATGGAAAAATGACGGTGGCCGAAGCGCGCAAGCCGGGGCCGGGGCTGACGGCGCTGAAGTTCCAGCTTTTCCTCGGCGCGTGGAAGGCGCTGCCGGATTTTTACACGCTGAAGCCGCATCGCGAGGGCGACGTGCCGGACAATCTCGTGCAGATCAAAGTGGACGATTACAAAAACGAATTCGGCCTCGTTTTTAATGGCAAGCTGGAGGCGCCGAAGGACGGCGATTATTTCTTCCTGCTCGCGTCGGATGACGGCGGGCGCATCGCGATTGATGGCCAGCAGGTCGTGGAAAACGACGGCATTCATCCCTCGGGCACGATACGCGAAGGGAAGGTGAAGCTGAAAAAAGGGACGCACGATTTTCACCTCGAATACTTTCAGGCGGCGGGACAGGCGGAGCTTTCCGCGGCGTGGCGCGGGCCGGACTTTACCGCGACGCCGCTCTCGAAGTGGATTCATCCGGGGATGAAAGCGGACCAAAAAACGAAGAAGAAAAAGGACGAGAGCACAGGGATGCCGCTCGTCGTCGCGCAGGAGCCGATCGTGTATCGCAACTTCATCGCGGGCTCGGGCAACCGCGCCATCGGCGTCGGCTATCCCGGCAATGCGAGCATCGCGTGGAGCACGGAGGCGATGAATCTCGCGATTGCGTGGCGCGGCGCATTCATCGATGCGGCGCGACATTGGAACGGGCGCGGCGGCGGCTATCAGGCACCACTCGGCTTCGATGTTTTTCGCCCCGCGGAATTGTCGCCGCCATTTGCCGTGCTGGCAACGGGCGCGACGTGGCCGGTGCTCGAAAAAGGCGCACGCGCCGAGGGCTACATCTGGCGCGGTTACGAACTCGATGCGAAGCGCGCACCGGTTTTTCGCTACGAGTGGCATGGCGTGAAAGTGAGCGAGCGATTTGAAGTCGTGGGCGACGCACTCGCGGACGAGGGCAAGCTGGTGCGCACGCTGAAGCTCGACGGAAAAATTCCGGACAGTGCGCTTTTCCGCGTGGCCAGCGCGGAGAAAATCACGCCGCAGGGCGGGGGATTTCTCGTCGAGGGCGGACGCGTCGCCGCGGAGATCAACGGCGAGGGAAAATTCCTCGTTGCCGCCGAAGGCGCGAAGCTGAACGGCAAGGATCTCACGCTGCCCGCGCGGGCCGAAATCGTCGTGACTTACTCGTGGCCAAATCTCCACGCGGCGCACGCGCACTGAACACCCAGAACTCGATTTTTCCCGCACATGAAAACTCTCCGCCTCCTCACCGGCCTCATCTTCGCGACCGCATCCCTGCAGGGCGCCGACCCGCAGGAATCCGACTACTACCCGATCACCACTTTCGACACGCCGCCGGGCACCGCGCTCGAGGTTGGCTCGATCGAATTGCTCCCCGGCGGCAAGCTCGCGCTCGGCACGCGGCGCGGTGAAATCTGGACGGTGAGCGCTGCGGACAGCGATCCCGCGAATGTGAAGTATCAGCTCTTCGCCTCGGGCCAGCACGAGGTGCTCGGCCTCGCGTGGAAGGATGCGGAGAAGGCGCTCTACATCACGAACCGCTACGAAGTCGCCCGGCTCACGGACACGGACGGCGACGGGCGCGCGGATAAATTTGAGACGGTGTGCGACAAGTGGGGCGTGAGCGGCGACTACCACGAGTATTCGTTCGGTTCGCGCTTTGACAAAGACGGCGACATCTGGGTCGTGCTGTGCCTCACCGGATCGTTCAGCAGCCAGGTGCCGTTTCGCGGCTGGTGCGTGCGCGTGAAGCCCGACGGCACGATGGTGCCGACGTGCAGTGGCATCCGTTCGCCCGGCGGCATCGTGGTGAACTACGACAACGAAGTGTACTACACCGACAACCAGGGTCCGTGGCACGGCGCATGTACTTTGCAGCATCTGATCCCCGGCACTTTTCAGGGACACCCCGGCGGCAACATCTGGTACGACCAGGCACCGAACATGGGTCCGCGCCCGGTCGATCCGATCCCCGAGGCGTTTCAAAATGGACGCAAGCGCGGAGACAAAGCCGGGCACAGCGATCCCGATCGCATGGACGCGGAGCGCAAGCGCATCAAGGAACTCGTCCCGCCCGTCGTGTACATGACGCACGGAAAAATCGGCAACTCGTCATCCTTCATCGTGCCTGATTTGAGCGGTGGAAAATTCGGCCCGTTCGCGAAGCAGATGTTCATTGCCGACCAGAGCCATAGCAACATCTCGCGCGTCTTCGTCGAGGAAGTGAACGGCATCAAACAGGGCGTCGTGTTTCCATTCCTCAAGGGCTTTAAATCCGGCCTCATCGGCGGGCGCATGAATGAAAAGGGGCAGCTCTTCGCCGGCGGCAGCGACCGCGGCTGGGGTGCAAAAGGCGGCGAGCCGTTTTCCTTCGAGCGCGTGGACTGGACAGGCAAGGTGCCCTTTGAAGTCCACGAGATGCACGCCAAGCCCGACGGCTTTGAACTGACCTTCACCGAGCCCGTGGACCCGAAGACCGCAGGTGATGTCGCGAGCTATTCGGCACGCGAGTTTACCTACGCCTATCGCGAGGAATACGGCGGGTCCGAGGTGGACGACGTCTTCCCGAAAATCACCAAGGCCGACGTTGGCACCGATGGAAAATCAGTCCGCCTCACCTTCGACACACTCACGCAGGGCCACATCCACGAGCTGCACCTCGATGGCGTGAAATCCGCGGACGGCAGGCCGGTGCTGCATCCTATCGGCTACTATACGCTGAACGAAATTCCGGCGAAATAGGAGCGTCGCTCCGAGCCCTCGGCTGAGTTTGCGCCGCTCACCGGGCGCCTCCGCGCTCACTCCTCAAAGTACGCGCCCTCGCCGACGGAGCGCACATGGGCGGCGACTTCCCGGACGCGCCGCTTGAACATCTTCCAATCCGTCGGCGTGCTGATTGACATCGCGGCGGCGAGCGCCTGCTCATCGCTGAAGCCGAGAAATTTTTTCCGCGTCGCCGCGGGCTTTTCCTCCGCTGCCAGGAAAGCCTCCAGCGCGAACAGCCGCGTGACGACGCGACGATCGAAGCGGGTCACCCATTTCTTGAACAGCGCCATGTAGCCTTGATCGGCCGCGAAGTTAGTCCCGCCATTGTCCACGGCCAGGAAATGCGCGCGACCATTCGTCACCACCACATGCAGGTTACCGCCGCTGAACCGATCCCACTCACCGGCGAGCGCATCTACGAGCAGAATATCCGATAGCTCGCGCGCGAAGCTGATCGCCGGTGCATGGCAATCGAGACCCTTGAGCTTCATCTCAGCCGTACCCGGTTGCGGCGCACCGCATTTCAAAAAAACGGCGACGCGATCCTGTTCATTGAGCCCGCCGTTCGGCGGCAGCGTCGGCGCTTCGACGGCGTGATATTTCTCTGCGTTCAGCGGCGTCGCCATTCGGAAATCGCCGCGCAGCCCCTGCGGATTTTGCGCGATTTCGCTGAGCACCTGCTGCCGGTCCTCTTCCTTGAATTCCGGGAACCGGGCTTCCTGCATGAGTTGCTCCAAAGTCGCGAGTCCCTTCCCGCGCAATTCCATCCGCGCCGTCGGCTGAAAAACATCCCCGCACCCGAGAACCCGCGCGATATTAAAGGTCGCGATCTCACCATCCACGCACGTCGAGGAAGTCTCCGAGCGGAACATTCCGATCACCGCGCCATCCTGCAGCACCTTGGCGTGGACATGCATCTTCTTCATCTGAAATGCAAAGCGCGCGTCGCCCTTTTCCAGTCCGGTTTCGACCTCCGCCACGAGTGAAAACCAGCGCTGCAATTCCGCGCTTTGCGGAAGCGCCGCGGACTTCACATCCGCGCCGCCCGCCCGCGCGCACAGGAGCGCGAGTAGCACACGAAAAATGATCAAACGAGACATCGGGAGGAAAAAACTGACTGCGGAAGCAAGGGCAGAATAAGGCCCGTTTTCAGCGTAAACAATCTGCATCGTTCCGGCTGAGAGCTGTCATGCACTTTGAGGCCGCTGTTGTGGAGTGCGCTCTCTGCCCAGCAGGTGCCGCCTTGAGTTCTCCGCGAGGCATGCCTCCCCGGCAAGGCGGTACGTCCTTCGGACAACGCTGCCTCCATCCCAAACGCAGTTGAACTTCGGACTTTAGGTAGATGAGGTCCACGCACGCATCCTGGAGATGCGCGCGGTCGCGGAGGACGTGGAGGTTGTCGCCATCAGGCTGCATTAGCGGGTGCGCGAAACGCTGACGAGCGGGAAGATGATTGGGCCGACGTTGGACCGGCGCAAAATTGTTTCCACACGTCATCTTCCCATCACGTGCGGAGGTTCAATCTGGGCGAACTTGCTCCCGTTGCGGGTGCGAGTTCAAAACCAAAACCAAAACCAAACTCCAAGCCAACTTGAACATGACAAAACTCGTAAAAATGACAATGGCCCTGCTGCTAAGCTCCGCCCTCGGTTTCTCCGCCGCCAATGCGGCAGAGGAATCTGAGGCCGCGCTCAAAGCCCAGGCCAAGATCACTCTTGAGGAGGCATCGAAGACCGCACTCGAGAAGGTGCCGGGAGGAAAAATCAAATCCTCCGAACTCGAAAAAGAGAGAGGCAAACTCGTGTGGTCGTTTGACATCTCCATGCCGAAATCGAAGAACATCACCGAAGTCCAAGTGGACGCGAATACGGGCAAGGTCGTTTCCGTGGAGGTCGAAACGCCGGAACAGCAGGTGAAGGAGGCAGCAGCCGACAAGGCCGAGAAAAAGAAGAAGGAGTAGCAGCGGGACTGTCAGAGCCGCCGGTGCCTGTCGCGCCGGCGGCTTTTCCATTTTATGCCCGCATCGCCTCACAGTCACTGCCCCTTGGGCGATTTGAAGAGGAGATTGTAGTCGCGCTTGGAATTGAACGGCGGGGTTTCTCGCCCACCCACCACCCACCTATTGTCCCCTCCGCCGCCTCGGAGGTAGATGAGGTCCACGCACGCATCCGCCTGTCGTTGAGCTTGGGGTCGTTGGCGACTCCGTCGCTTGCCTCCAAATCAACAATCCGCCCGAATCAAATCCACCAAATGAAAACCCACATCCAAATTGTAGCTGCACTTCACATCGCTCTTGGCGCACTCTCGCTCCTCGCTGCGATAGCCGTATTTGCATTTATGGGCATGGCGAGCGGCATTGTCATTTCGCAGGGAGGAGACCGTAAAGCAGCGGGTATTGTCGGTATCGTAGGTGTAGCAGTCGGTGGCTTTCTTGCAGTGATCGCTTTACCCGGCATCATCGGCGGTTGGGCACTATTTGTGGAGCGGCCTTGGGGTCGCCCGATGGTTTTGGTGTTGGGCATTATTTAACCTCGTCCACATTCCTTTCGGCACAGCTATTGGCATTTACACGCTTTGGGCACTGCTCCACGATCCGCGAGCCGATTCACGGAGCGCCTCAGCAGTTCAACCAATCGCCTGACCCCTTACATGCTCTCCGGGCCAACTAATTTTACTGAGCCGCGATCCGGGCGGCGACGGATGGATCACCGGAGGCAGTGATGCTGACGCGCATGCCGGGTTTGAGATTTTCTACTTTGGACGGCTGAGCATTGAGGGTGACTTCGGTAAACTTGGTAATGGTAAACGTCTTGGATTGCGTGGCCTCTTTGATGGTGATCGACGTGGCGCTGACCGCTCCGATCGTCGTGTGATGTTCCGCGGGCGTGCTTTTCGGCTTCGTCTTTGGCGCTCCTTTGGCGACAGCGACACCAGAGGTGGCAATGGCCAGGGTTGCGGTGACAAGAATCATAACGAGAGTTCTTACAGGGGCTTTCATGGTGCCCCGAAGCAACCTTGAATGCCCAAAGACCTCAAGATAATTAGTGGTGGCTCAATTTGATGCTGGCAGTCGTTGTGTAGAGGCGCTTGTGCCAAGCGGCTTGGGGGCCACCCCTATATCCAAACTACGCCACTACCCACTCTCGCGCTCTCCTTCACGGTTCCGCCGGAAAGAGCGCCACCGATTTTCGGTGACACATGACGGTTGATGAGAAATTTCCGTCACCTCCCATTCCATTTCTGCCGGAGGCTTTGTCCCTTGGAATGAAAGAATGACAGCATTGTGACCCTCCTCAGGAATCTCTTTTGACGACATGCGGTTGACGGCGGTAGTGCAAACCGTTGCGCCCTAACGTGCGGAGTTGAGCAAGTCCGCTATTGAGCCCCACGTTTCCAAAGTCGGGCTTTGGGAACGCAGGCTGAGCGGGGAAGCTGTGCTTCGCGGCGGGGCGGGTCTGACGCCCGGCGAGCGCCCTCCCCCCTGCCGCGCCGTGGAACGGCGACCGATGCGTTCAGTTTCCTACGAGCCACTTTTTCCCCATATTCTGAGAAACAGGCGGCAGCGGGCGCTGACAAGGGGCTTGTCGGGACGGACTTGCTTGTCCATAACGGCGCGCTTCGATTGCCGCCTCCATGAGTTCCTTCCAGCATACCCTTGCCAAAAGCGCCAGCATCAGCGGTTCCTCGCTCCATACGGGCGAGAAAGTGACGCTCACTCTTCATCCCGCGCCGCCGCAACACGGCCGCAAGTTCAAGCGCAAAGACCTCGCGGACGAACCGACGATCGACGCGACCATCGACAACCTGAAAAATGTCGAGCGTTCGACGACCATCGCCGAGGGCAACATCAAGGTGCATACTGTGGAGCACGTCCTCTCCGCGCTTGCTGGCTTGGGGGTGGACAACGCGCTCATCGAAATGGACGCCAATGAGCCGCCCATCGGCGATGGCAGCGGCCTGCCGTATCTTGAACTCATCAAGAAAGCGGGCATTGTCGAGCAACCCGCGCCGCGTGCGGAATACGCCGTCACCGAGCCCATCTTTATCGAGACGAAAAGCGGCTCGCTCATGACCATCGTGCCGGATTCCGGCTTCCGCGTATCCTGCACGCAGGTTGGTCCTGACGGCCGGTTCACGCAGTTTTATTCCACCGAGATCACGCCGGCGATTTACGAAAAGGAAATCGCGCCGGCGCGGACCTTTGTTTTTTACGAGGACGTGAAGCCGCTCATGGACAAAGGCTTGATCAAGGGTGGCAGCTTGGAAAACGCCGTCGTCGTCCGCGGTGAATCGGTGCTGAGCAAGGAGCCATTGCGTTTCCGTGATGAATTTGCGCGGCACAAGATCCTCGACATCGTCGGCGACCTCGCGCTCTTCACGCGGCCAATCAGGGGTCACGTCATCGCGGTCAAGCCGGGGCACGGGCCCAATACGGATCTGGCTCGCGCGGTCGCGAAGCAGTTTGCGAAAACGATGGCGCTCGTCCCGCCAAGCACCACACCGAAAGGCGGCGACATCCTCGACGTCAACGACGTGATGAAACTGCTCCCGCATCGTTATCCGTTTCTCATGGTCGATCGCATCGTCAATCTCGACGGCGAAGTTAAATGCACGGGCATCAAATCGGTCACGATCAATGAGCCCTTTTTCCAGGGCCATTTTCCCGGTCATCCGATTATGCCCGGTGTGCTCCAACTCGAAGCCATGGCCCAAGTCGGCAGCATCCTGCTTTTCCGGAAGGAGGGGAGTGCTGGAAAGATCGGCTACTTCATGAGCGCCGACGAAGTGAAATTCCGCAAACCCGTAGTGCCCGGCGACACGCTTTTCATCGAAGTGGAGATGATCCAGCGCAAACGGATGGTCGCGAAATGCCGCGGGCGTTGCATTGTGAACAGCGAGGTCGTGAGCGAGGCGGAAATGATGTTTGGCATCGTCGATAAGTGAGCGCGAAAATCCATCCCACGGCGTTCATCGACTCCACCGCCAGCATCGGCGAGGGCTGCGAGATCGGTCCCTATTGTATGATTGGCGAAAATGTCGAACTCGGCGCCGACTGCTGGCTCCAGCATCATGTGAGCTTGTCCGGCCCGAGCAAGATCGGCAGCGGCAACCGTTTTTTTGCGTTCACTTCGATCGGGCAGAAATCGCAGGATTTGAAATACACCGGCGAGCCGACGCATCTCGCCGTCGGCGACGGCAACACGTTCCGCGAGTTTACCACCATCCATCGCGGCACCGCGCCGGAGTCGATCACGCGGATTGGGAATGGCGGAAACTTTCTCGCTTACAGCCACATCGCGCACGACTGCGTGGTCGGAAACTCGGTCATCTTTTCCAACAACGGCACACTCGCCGGCCACGTCGAGGTGGGTGATCACGCGGTCATTGGAGGGCTCACGGCCATTCACCAATTCTGCCGCATCGGGACCTTTGCGCTGACCGGCGGGTGCTCGAAAATCGTGCAGGACGTTCCGCCATTCATGATCGCCGACGGTAACCCCGCGAAGGTCCGCAGCTACAACAAAGTCGGTCTCGAACGGCATGGATTTTCCGAGGAATCGCACCGGGTGATCAAGGAAGCCTACCGCCTCATCTACCGCTCGGCGCTGAATCTCCAGCAGGCCGTCGAGCAAATCCGCGCCGACCTGCCCGAGACGCCGGAACTGGCGCAACTCGTGACCTTCATCACGAACAGCCCGCGCGGCATCATCAAGTAGTCGGGCGCTTTGCCGCTTGCCCGGCGGCGGGGCGGCGATTAGCGATAGGTCTATATGGGCGGACGACTTACGGTCTTGAACGACGATCGACTCAGCGCGCTGCGAGCCATCGTCGCGGCGCGCGTCCGGGAACTTGCGTCGCTCGCTGGGACTGGCGCGTTCGACGAATTCTTCGACTCGACCATGCGGGCCGTGGTCATCGAGGGCTTGAAACACGCCGGCGCTCACGAGGGGACGGTCTGGTTGCTCGACGAGACACGCAGCTTCCTGATTCCGCGGTTCAATAGCGGACCGAATGCGGTTCAATTCGTCGGACGTTTCCGGCAGAGTCTGCGGTCGGGCATGATCAGCATGGTCGTCTCCACCGAGCAGCCCATCTGCGAAAATGAGGTGCGCAAGAATCAACGGCAGGACAAAACGCTGGATCACGAATTGGGTGTCTGGACGTGCGCCATGCTGGCGACGCCGTTCTACTTTGCAGGTGAATTGCGGGGCGTCATTTCGGCCGTTCAACTCAAGACAGCGGGCTCTCCCGATCCGGAACCGCCCGGATTTTCCGCGCATGATTTGAACGTCATGGAACTCATGGCGACCGTGCTTGCCCGGCTGGTTGAACAACAATTTCTGTCGCTCGCATTGGGCTTGGAGGACTTCGCATGAAGCCCTGGATCACGCCCGAGGAAGCGGCCGAGGCGATCCGTCGCGGGCGCGGGCGCGGTGTCCGAATCGCCGTTCTCGATTCGGGGATCGAGACGAGTCATCCCGCGCTCGAGGGTCTCGAACTCGTGGACGACATCGCGGTTGTCGAGGACGGGATGAAATTGAAGATCGTGCCCGGCGAGGGCCGCGATCTTTTTGGCCACGGCACAGCGGTCGCGGGCATCATCCGACGGGCGGCGCCAGAAGCGGAAATCGGCAGCATCCGCGTCCTCGGCGAAGCGCTTTCGGCGCGGACGGCGATCATTCTGGAAGGCGCGCGGCAGGCCATCGAGCGCGGCTATCACATCCTCAATTGCAGCCTCGGTTGCGGCGTGTTGGAGCACGTATTGAAATACAAAGCGTGGGTCGATGAGGCTTACCTCCGGGGCGTGCATGTCGTCGCGGCGTGCAACAATAGCGACTCCGGGCGCCCGGAGTGGCCGGGATTTTTCACGTCCGTGGTGACCGTGAACATGGCGCGAACCGACGACCGCCAGGAAGTCTATTACAAGCCGGGGAACCTCGTGGAATTCGCCGCGCGCGGCGTCGATGTGGACGTGCCGTGGTCTGGTGGCGCGATGAAAAAAGTCACGGGCAGCAGCTTCGCCGCGCCGCGTGTCGCCGGGATGCTGGCGTGCCTGCTTTCCGAAGTGCCGCGGATTCCTCCCTTGCAGGCGAAAGCACTTTTCCATCGGCTGGCGCTGCCTTGGACCAAGGAAATCACCGCCCCCAACCAAAGCTAAGAAGCGACTAAGAGTCTCATCGACCCGTCATTCTGAGCGGAGTTCCGCGATCCGAAAAATGGTTTGAGTCCTCAAACGCCGCATCGTCTTCGCCTCGCGCGGAACCCGCCGGAGCGAAGCGGGCGCCGCCGCCATCCGCCAACCTGACTCCGGCACCCCGCCGGAATATTCCGCCCAACTTACCCGGCGGTCGGCACCTGC
>JBBSDS010000009.1:0-34097 GCA_038240495.1 Chthoniobacterales bacterium
CCGCGAAACCATCCAGACGCCAGCGTCTCGCCACGGCTCTTCGCCGCGGTCGTCACTTCTTGCCCGCCGCCTGCTGCGCGTCGTATTCGGCCCAGAACTCGGCGACGGGGCGGAAGTGTTGCCCGTCGGTGTTGATGAATTGCAGGGCCGGATGGTGGCGGAGCGGGAGGAGGAATTTGCCGCTGCCGCTGATCGCGAGCCGGCTCAGCTTCGGCAGGTCGAGCAGTGGCGTAATGTCCTTAATCGGGTTGTGATGCATGTCCAAATCAACGATCGGCGCGCCTCGCAGGGGCGAGAGATCCGTGACGAGGTTGCCGTGGAGTTCGAGTCTGCGAAGCGCTTTGCCTCGCAGAGGTGTGAGGTCCGTGATGCCGGTGTTAAGGGCGCAGAGAGACTCGATCGGCGCGTCCGCGAGAAAGCTGAGGTCGCCACCGGTCAGCTTGGAATTGCCCATATGGAAGTTGCGGAGCGGGGCACCGCGGAGCGCGGCGCCATCGAAGTAGCCGGTGCCCCAAGCGACTACTTCTTCGAGGGGCATGCCACGCAGTGGCGAATAATCCTGCATCGAGAGGTTCGTGATATTTAACTGGCGCAAGGGCATGCCCGCGAGGGGGGAGAGGTCCGAGACTTTGCTATTCTCAAGAACGAGCGAGGTGAGCTTCATGCTGGTGAGCGGGGAGAGGTCGGCGACATTGGTGCCGCCAAGGGTGAGCCGGTCGATGGGCAGGCCACGCAGGGATTCGACCGTGTCAATGGGCAGGTTTCCGAGATTGAGGTCGACCAGACCTTCCTTCGTCACGCTCAAGGAGAACTGGGGTTTCGGTCCGAGCCACTGCCGGACCCGTTTTTCGACGAGCTGGCGCTTGGGCTCAGCGCCGAGCTTGAACTTCTCGGAGAGCGCCACCAACTCGGCCGAGGCCTCGACATTCTGAAGATAGACCGTAAGGGCAGATGTTCGTCCGGGGGTCCAGCGCTTTGCCTCGCCCGTGGCGGCCAGCTCCTCCAGCAGGGGGAGGATGGCGGCGAGCTTTGTGGTGGAGGGATCGTGCTGCCGGGCGAGGCGCACGGCCTCGGCGGCTTCGCTCCATTTTTCCAGGCCGATGAAGACCCAGGCGCGCTGCCAGCGAGCGCGGGCCAGCGCGGGGTCGAGCGCGAGGGCGGCATCGAGGTCGTGCAGGGCCTCGGGGAACTGCTGCATCTCGGCTTCGCTCCCGGCGAGCTTGAGCAGCGAGGGGGCGCTGGCTTTCAAGTCGGCGAGCGCTCGCGCGGCGCGGCGGCCTTCGAGGACGGCCTTCGTCCCGAGCGTCGCGCCGACGAGGAGCACGGCGGCGATGCCGATGGACGCCGCCTTGTTGCGCTTGATCGCAAGGCCGGCGCGTTTGAACCAGCCCGCCTTTTCCGCGCTGGTGGCGAAGCCGTTTTGGTAAGCGGTGAGGTCGGCCTGCAAGTCGGCCACGGCGGCGTAGCGCTGGACCTTGTCGAGCGCCATGGCCTCGCGCACCACGGCGGCGAGCGAGTCGGGGATGCGCCCGGCAGGGAGATGCGGTAGGGCCGAAGCGGCGGAGGGGACTCGTGGTGGCCGGTGGACGGGTGAGCCAGCCTCGCCGAGAGTGCTCTGATTCTTCCTGCCGCCGTTGCCCGAAAATTTGGGAACGCTCGGCGAGCCTTCCCTACCACGCAGCGGTTCGATCTCGCCGCGGGCGACTTTTTCCACGATCGCCATGGCGTCGTCGCCTTCGACCGAGGCCCGCAGCGCGAGCACATGGTAGAGGATGGCGCCGAGCGCGTAGATGTCGGTCCGGGCGTCGAGTTCCTCGATCTCGCCGCGGGCCTGCTCGGGACTCATGTAGTGCGGCGTGCCCATGATCGAATCGGCCATCGTCGCCGAGGCGCTGCCATCCTCGGAGGGACGCGCTCCCGCGCGTCCCCGTTCTCCAGCATCGCCGTCCGATGTTTGGGACGCGCCGGAGCGCGTCCCTCCGAGGATTTTGGCCAGGCCCCAGTCCATGAGCAGCACTTCGCCGAAGTCGCCGATCATCACGTTCTCCGGCTTGAGGTCGCGGTGGAGCACGCCCTTGCTGTGGGCAAAGGACACGGCATCGCAGACCTTTTGGAAGACGGTGAGCAACTGCCCGAGCGGATATTTCTTCACGGTGCCGGCCACGCCCTCGGCGAGCAGTTCGAGGATCTTCTTGAGCGTGATCCCGTGGACCATCTTCATCGTGTAGAAGACCTGCCCGTTTTCATCCACGCCCAGCTCGTGGATGGGCACGATGTTCGGGTGCTCGAGTTGTCCGGTCACGCGCGCCTCGGCGATGAAGCGCACGAGATCGCCGGGCGATGAGCCGTCGAGCATGACCTTCATGGCCACACCGCGCTGGATGGCCGCTTCCCGCGCATCGAGGATGGCGCCCATGCCGCCCTGCGCGATCACGCCGCCGATGTCGTATTTGCGGTCGCGCAACAGCTCCTCCGGCAGCAGCCGCTGCACCGCGGCCGTGCTCGGGGCGAGCGAAGTGTCGATGCTCGGCGCGGTCTTTACTCGCCGCAGCTCGATCGTCGCCGCGCCGACCTGAATCTTCTGGTTCGGCCAGAGCCGCGTCGCTTCGGTGACGGGCTTGCCGTTGATGAACGTGCCGTTGCTGCTGCCGAGGTCTTCGATCAGCGCGTGATCGAAATTGACCGTAAGCTGCGCGTGCCGCCGCGAGACCAGCTCGACCTCGACCTGCACATCGCACTCCGCTTCGCGCCCGATGACGTAGTCGCCCGGCTTGACGGTCTTGCGAACCACCTCCGCGCCGTCCGCGGTGACGATGATTTCGGTTTCAGGGACGATCATGCGGACGAGTTATCCGCCGTCTGGCGGAAGCGCAAGACCGGTCGGTCGGGCGCGCTACTTTTCCAGCGATTCCCGCCACGCGGACGGGGCAGCACCGGGCCACAACTCAGCCCGGTGGCCTCCCGAATATTTCAAGAGTCGTTAAACCTTGTCGCTGGAATACTCCCAGCCCGGACGATACGCGGCGCGTTTGATGAACTTCGCCGCTGTCGGCATCCCGACGACTTCGAGTTTCTGCGCGTCCCACTCGATTCGCTGCCCGGCAAAGTGCATCGAGAGCCCGCCAACAAGCGTGAGTTCAGTGAGCGGCACCGAGTAGTCGAACTGCGACATGAACGGGAACGGCTTGCCGTTCTTGATCGCGAGCGTGAATTCTTCCTGCGGATTGCCCGCCTTCGGGCTGCGCTCCAGCGTTTTCGCGGGCGGATTTGCCATCACTGCCTCACGCCGTTCCTTCGGCCAAATCTGCGGATTCTTCGCCTGGTCGTTCTTGTTGAAGATCACGCCCTCCGAGCCGACGATGAACCAGCCGCCGACCGACACTTTGCCGTTCTTCTTCGGATCGTTGTCCGCAAAAGCCTCCGCAACATCGACCGCCGCAGGAAACTCCGGCAGGTACGGCGTGCCATCGGGTTTCTTGCCTTCATACCATGTGAGCATCACGTTGCCGTGGCCCTTCACATCGGGGAATTCCATTTTCACGATCGACCCCGTCGGCCACGCGATGTCCGTGATATCATCGACCTGCGTCGCGGTCGCAAATTTCGGCACGCCGAGATCGAGCGCCCACGACGAGGCGTCGATGAGATGGCAACCCATGTCGCCAAACGCGCCCGCGCCCCATTCCAAAAATCCGCGCCACTTGAACGGATGAATGTCGGGCGAGAAATCGTGGTCGGGCGTCGCCGCGAGCCATTGCTTCCAGTCGAGCGTGGTGGGCACTTCGCCTGGCTTGAAGGAAACGGCGTTCCCCTGCGGCCAGATCGGGCGGTTCGTCCACACATGCACTTCTTTCACTTTTCCGATGACGCCCGCCGCGATCCATTCCTTGACCACGCGGTTGTCGTCGTAGGTGTGTCCCTGGTTGCCCATCTGCGTGATCACGCCTTTTTTCTTCGCGGCTTTGTGCAGCTCGCGCGCCTCCCACAGCGTGTTCACGAGCGGCTTCTGCACGCACACATGCTTGCCGAGCGCGATCGCGTGCATGGCTGCCGGGTAGTGCGCGTGGTCCGGCGTCGAGACCGTGACGGCTTCGATCTCTTTCACCTCATCGAGCATCTTGCGGAAATCGGTGAACGTTTTCGCGTTGGGAAATTTCGCCGCGGCTTTTGCGAGGTTGTTCGAGTCCACGTCGCACAACGCCACGACTTCGTTTTCCTTCGACAGCCCATCGAGGTCCGACGCGCCCTTGCCGCCGCAACCGATCGCCGCCACCCCCAGCTTTTTTCCCGCCGGTGTTTCGTCGGCGCGGATGAGAATATTCGGCAGGATGATGCCGCCAGCAGTGGTGACGGTAAGGCCTTTGAGGAATGAGCGACGGCTAGTGCGAAAGCGAGGAGGATTCATGGGTGGAGAGTTCTTCGTGGGGGTGAGGTGGATGGGCACCTTTCACAACCGCCAGCGAATTCGCAAGCTTTAGGAAACTCCGCCGCGGCCAAGGGAAATTCTTGCGGGCAGCCTCGCGGAGAGCGACAATCTTCACACGACCAATGCGCTCCGCATGGCCGAACTCTCCCAGTAATTCTTATGGAACAGCTCATCACTGTCGCCACGTTCAATGAACGTGAACCCGCCGATCAAATCGCCGCCCGTCTCAAGGAGGCCGGATTCGACGTGGAAGTCTATGACGAGTCCCACGAACAAAAGTGGAAGCTCTTCAATCTCAACCCGCGCGCCCACATGCGCGTCCGCGTCCACTCGACGGATGAAGAGCGCGCTCTCGCCCAACTCGCGGAATGGCAGCACGAGGAGCCGGCCCTCGATCAGTCGATCCATTGCCCCGAGTGCGGTTCATCAAAGATCGAGTTTCCGCAGTTCTCGCGGCGCACGCTGATGGGCGCACTGCCCGCTGCACTCGCCGCGACCGGCGTGATCGCGCAGGAGTTTTATTGCGAAGCGTGCCACTTCACCTGGCCTCCGGAAGTTAAGGTTCAGCCAGAGCTCGACATCCTCAACTGGCCGAAAGGCACGCGGGTACCGTAGGCTCTCCGGCAGTTCGGCGAGGAAATGGTTTCCTGCGTCTTTTTCATGCAGGCCAGAGTCGGCAGACCGCATTGAAAACGGTTTCAAAAAAGCTGCCTTGAAAGCCATTGGTCCCGATGAATTCCACCGGCCGATTCGGCTCCCAGATGAAGGGTCGCAGCACCCACGCGATTTGACTGCCGAGAAAGAGATTCCCCGCCAGCCACGCGAGCATAACATTGCGAGCGGTGATCGCGCTACCCGCCCACTGCCGCAGCAACGGCAGCAGCCGGACATTTCCAATGACGCCGGTCAACGCGACAAACGCGGCCAGCGTGAGTTGCAGCACCGCACATTCCGGTGACGACAATTGTGTTCCCGCCGTCAGCGGCGGCGTATTCCAGACGATGAACAACGCCACCGGGCTGAACGCGCCGAGAACGATCGAAGTCACGGCGAAACTCATCAGCACCACTGCAAACGATTGCCGGAACGTGATGTTCAGCCCGAGCAGCGGCGCGAACATCCCGTTCAACAATCCATTGCCCAGCGTGGTCAGCAGCATCACCAGTGGAAGTTTGATCCCGGTGTAGATCGCCTGCTGCGAATCACGCCAGCAACCCATCACCGCGCCGAAACTGCCCGCGCCGATGACGATGGTGGCCATGCAAAACGCGACTAGGTTCAGTTGCCGATGCGCCACCCATTCGTAAAAGCGTTCCGGCTTCGCAGCCAAAAATGCCCCGACGGACGTGGGAGATGGAGCGGCGGCAGTCACAATCATTTCGCGTTTTGCGGCTGCGCGGCACTCGCGAAATTTTCAAACCAGTGCGCGACGAAGAACTTCTTTTCCTGCGGCAGCCAGTGCTCCGACGTGCCGATGATCGGACGCAGCGCCGTGGTCATCTGCAGGCAGACGAAGACGAAGATGCCCATCCAGACCTTGAGATGTGTGCGATCGGAAACGCCGAGCGTTTTCGTCATGTGGCCGAAGAGCCGCAGACCAAACCATGTGGCGATGACCCAAAACATCAGATGCAGCGTGCCGATGAAAACCACCGAGTCGGTGGATTGCGAAAACACCCACGCCACAGGCGCAAAGCCGATCAGCAGCAGACCCGTGAGCGTGAGCATCGCGCAGAGCACTCCGGCGATCCCGCGCAGCGAAACTTCCGCGCCCGTGAGGCAGGCAAAGATGTAGAGGCTCGGGAAACAAATCAGCGCGCTGAGCAGGCCGCCGCTGCTGACTTTCAGCGGCGCAGCCATCCACTGCGGGCCGCCGGTGAATGAGCCGATGACCAGCCCGTAGAGGGCCAGCGCCGACACCGCGACGAGCGCAAGCAGCATCCACTGGCGCGAACTCGGTACTTCGCACAGCGTGCGAATCAAGAGCCCAGGCCGCTTCAGGAGCGTATCGAGGATCGTGCCGAGACTGGCATCGGAGGGCAGGGCGCTGGTTGCTTGCTGTGACGGCAGGCCGGAACTCGGGTTCGGGAACGGTGGTGGGTTTGTGGGATCGGTGGGTTGGTTCATGTTGGTTTGTTGGTTAAGTGAAGAGGTGCCGGAACGCGTGAAAGACGGCTTCGTAGAAGTTTCCGCGCAGCGGATCGTCGCGGAGAAACTGGATCGCCAGCCGCGGGCTTCCGATGAATGGCCGCAGCACCCACGAGAGTTGTGCGCCGAGGAAAAGATTGCCGGCCAGCCAGGCCCAGAAAACGCGCCGCGCCGCCGTCACCGTCTCGCACCGCCGCTCCAGCAGACGCAGCAATCGCCGGTTCGCCACCACGCCCGCATATGCGATGAAGAGCACGTCGCAAAGGAGCGTAAGACTGTGCCCGGTGCCGCGTGCGGCGGAGGCGAGCGTCGGCGTATTGAGGTAAATGAAGAACGCCACCGGACTCAGCGCCGCGAGCACCAGCGACGCGATGGTAAAGCTCATCAGGATTGCCAGAGAGGTCTGCCGGAAACTCAGCCCCGAGCCCAAGACCTGCGCGAACAAACCGTTAAGCGCCGCATTGCCCGCGCACGTCAGAAAGATGAGCAGCGGCATTTTGATCGCGGTGTAAACTGCCTGCAGCGGAGCCCGCCAAAGGCCAACCACCCCGCCGTAAAGCGCACAGCCCGCGGTGATCGTTAGCACACAGGTCAGCAGCCACCGCGGCTCGCGCTCATCCAACCACGGCGCGATGCGCTCCGAGTCTCCACGGCACAGGATTGCGAGTCGTCGCAGCGGTCGCATCAGGCAAGAACAGTTTGCCGCCGCGCGGCGATTTCGTGCAGTCGCGCATGCACGGCAGCGACCGTTTCCTTGAGCGTCGAAGTGCCGGCGGTGAGGCCGACAATTTCGGTGCCGCAAAACCATGCGGGGTCGAGTTCTTCAGCGCGTTCGATGTGATGGACCGTGAGTCCAGCGACGCTCGCCGCGGCGACGAGTTGGAGCGTGTTGTTGCTGTTGTGTCCGCCGACCACAACCAGCGTGTCGCATTCGGCGATGAGTTTGCGCAGGGCGTTCTGGCGGCTTTTTGTCGGCTGGCAGACGGTGTCGCTGAAACGCACTTCGCTCTCCGGTTGCGCCTCGCGGATTGCGGCGACCAACGTCTGGACTTTGTCGAGTGGCTGCGTGGTCTGCGAAATGACGCCGTAGCGCGCATGCCGCGGCAGCCGACCGATGTCTTCCATCTTCTCCACCACACAGGCACCGGGAAAGTCGCCGATCAATCCTTCGACTTCGACGTGCCCCGGCTTGCCAATCACGACTGGGAAATAGCCGAGTGAAACGAGCAGCCGAAGTTGATCGTGCGCGTGCCGGACCAGCGGGCATGTGCCATCTGCCACGCCGAAGCCGGCGCCTCGCCACTCCGCGCGTTTCCGCTCGGAAGCTCCGTGCGCTGTAATCATGACTTGCGGCGTGATTGCGGAATCGGGGTCGTCGAGCGTCCCCTCACGCACGCCCCGCTGCGCGAGGCGTTCGCGGACGACGGGATTGTGGACGAGTTCGCCGAGGATGGTGAGTGCGCCGCGGCCGGCGAGTTGCTCGGCTTGAGCGATGGCGTCGCGGACGCCAAAACAGAGTCCGTAGTGTTCTGCGAGTTGGATTTTCATAGTGGTGCTTTCGGCGAGCTTTGTATGGCAAAGCTTGAGGGTAAATTTTTTCAAGACCGGCCGGCTTTGACGATTTGTTCGAGGATGGTCAGGTAGTCCTGAAACGACGTCCGCCCTTTCGCGGTCAGCGAGTAGCTCGTCTGCGGGCGGTCGAGCATTTCCTTGGTCACGGCCACGTAGCCATTGTCGTGCAGCGTGCGGAGGTGCGTGACGAGATTGCCGTCGCTCATTTCGAGTTCGGCTTTCAAATCCTGAAACGTCCAGCTCTGGCGGGTGGCGAGGAGCGTCATGATGCCGAGGCGACCTTTTTCATGAATGACTTTGTCAATCTTCTCGAAGTCAAACATCGCTCACGTTTCGCCGCCGGTTGCGCGAGGCCAGGTGCAGGCCGCATAGATCAGGTGAAAGAGGCCGAAGGTCGCACCCATGATCAGGTGGGCGAGGCCGCTCTCATTTCCGATGCGCCACGTTCCAAAGACAAATCCTCCCGTGACCATGAGTGAAGCGCCAGCGACGAAGAAGGCGCGGCCGAGCCAGCGGATCGAACGAGGCGCGAAGTGGGATGCCGCGAGCAAACTCACACCGTAGAGCAGCACCCAAAGCGATGCGGTCAGTGCGCAACCGCCGACCTCCGCGACGAAAAAGCATAGCCCGCCGGCGATCAACGCCGGCAGCATCGCGCGGAGGGCCAGCTTCATTCCGGGAGAAAAGAATTGTTCGCCCCGCCGACCAGCATCGCGTCTGAGCAGCGACAGGTTCACCGCCACGCTGAGGAACAGCACCAACGCCCAAAGTTGGAAAAAGCGGGTGGAATCGTGGGGATTGGAAGTCGTCCAGCCGACTGTCGCCAAGGCCACGGCGCAGATACCGGCGACCAACGCACCGGGCGCAGAGATCGCCCGATAGATCGTCGCCTTTTCCATGAGCGAGCGGATGATGCGGAGGTGTTCCTCGGCTTCGGAGCGGGTCTGCATGGAATCGACTTTGCGCGGCAAAGCTATACTTTGCAAGACAAAGTTTCGCGATCTCAATGAATCCTGTTTCGGTTCAAAGTCATTTTGACCGAAGCGCAGGGAGTTCCGCGTCCGAAGCGCAGTCGAAGAATCCCGTAGAGTCATCGGAGATCATCGCCCTTGAAAGCGCCGGGATTCTTCGACTCCGTTCCACCCACCTACGCCCGCGTGGAACTCCACTCAGAATGACACGCGGTTTTGAATTTTTAAGACAGTCACTCAACCGCCCAATCGCTGTTTGGGCTTGTCGGCCCGTTTGTTCGAATGCTTCGGGCGCGGGCCACGGGGAACGCTTTTTCCGCCGGTCTCGGGATGCTTTCCAAATTTCGATCCGCGCGTGTCGTTCGCGGTTTCGCGCGGGGTCCGGGCGCGGAAATGGAAGATGAGCGGCAGCCCGGTGTAGGGCGCTTTTTCCCGGATGTGGCTTTCGATGAAGCGGCGGTAGCTGTCATCGAGCAGCTTCTCGTCGTTCACGAAGAGGACGAACTCGGGCACCGGAATCGGCCACGGCTTGTTGTGCTCGGGCTGTGTCGCGAAGAGCACTTTGAAGCGCTTGCCGCCACGCATCGACGGAGGGTGCGCGGCAATCGCAGTCGTGAAGAGCCGGTTCAGGACACCGGTGCCGATGCGGTCGTGCGATTCGTTGCGGACGCGTTCGATGGTCTTAAAGAGCCGCGTGAGTTCCGCACCGGTCTTGGCGGAGACGAGGAGCGTCGGCGCGTAATCGAGGAAGAAAAGCTCCGCGCGCATTTCTTCGAGCACGCCTTTAAGGGCCTCCTTGTCCTCGGTGCGATCCTTGATCAGATCCCATTTATTGATCGCGACGACGCACGGCTTGCGGGCTTCCTGAATCTTGCCGGCGATCTTCTTGTCCTGCGCGGTGACGCCCATGGTGGCGTCGATGACGAGCATGCAGATGTCCGAGCGGCGGATGCTCGCCTCGGCGCGCATGACGCTGAAGACTTCGACGACGTTATCGACCTTGCCGCGCGGGCGGATGCCGGCGGTGTCGATGAGCACGTAATGGTTGCCGTGGCGCTCATAGGGGATGTCGATGGCGTCGCGCGTGGTGCCGCTGATCGGACTGACGAGCGTGCGTTCGTCGGCGAGGATGGCGTTGGTCAACGACGATTTGCCGACGTTCGGGCGGCCGACGATCGCGATCTTGATGGGATACGCGGCGGAACCCGAGACTGGCTCGACATGCACGGCGGGCGGGAGCAGTCGCTCGGTCCAGGCGACGAGCGGGAGGATGCCGCGGTTGTGCTCGGCGCTGATCGAGAGGGAGTTTTCAAAACCGAGGCGACTGAACTCGGCGGCGCGTGGCGCGTGCTGGTCCACGTCGATCTTGTTGACGACGAGGATGAGCGGTTTGTCGATGCGGCGCAGGAGCCGGGCGAGTTCCAAATCCACGGGAGTGAGGCCGTCCTGGCCATCGACGACGAAGAGGAGGACATCGCTCGCGGCGAGGGCGATATCGACTTCGGCGTGAACCTGATCGGTGAAGCTGGCATCGACATTCCCGCCAATGCCGCCGGTATCGATGATCTCGAAGGCGTCGTTACCCAGTTTGCAAACGGCCGTGATGCGGTCGCGCGTCACGCCGGGTTGGTCGTGGACGATGGAAATCTTGCGGTTGGCGAGGCGGTTGAAGAGCGCGGATTTGCCGACGTTGGGGCGGCCGACGATGGCGACAGTGCGGGACATTTTTTAGATTTCGTTCGAGGACTTGGAATCGGCGTGGCCGTGGGCGTGCAGTTGCCCGATCCCATTCCTCACGTATCCGATGCCGGAGATGAGTGTGAAAAATCCGGCGAGCCAGACAGGAAGATCGAGAAAACTGATCCCGACTGTCCACCCGCCACGGACAAATGTCTTCTGAAATAGATTCTGCTGAAACATGCAAAGCGCGATGGCGACCATCTGCATCGCCGTGGCCGCCTTCCCGGTCCAACTCGGGCGGACCTGCACCGACCCGTTGACGACGTGCAGCGTGAGCGTGCCGGCGACGATGACGATGTCGCGCGTGACGACGAGCACGGGGAACCAGACGGGAAACTCGTAAGCCCAATTGGAGACGCTGAGCGTGATGATCCCGGCGAGGAGCAGCCCCTTGTCGGCGATGGGATCGAGAATCACACCCAGTCGGCTCTTTTGGTTGAAGTGGCGGGCGATGTAGCCGTCGATGCCATCGCTCGCGGCGGCGGCGACGAAAATTCCGATGGCCCACCAGCGCTGCCACTCCTCTTTGTCGCGGCCATAGTACATCGCCATCATGACAAAAAGCGGGATCATCAGAATCCGCGCGATGGTGACTTTATTGGCGGTCGTCATGAGTGCGCCGATGAAAAGGGAAATGCGACTGGAAGGCAACCGCCCCGCAAAGCCCGACTACCGGTAGCGGCCTCAGTTTGAGAACGAGCGATGTAGAGGCGGCTCTGTCCGCAGGACGCGCCGCCTTTGGCCAGAAGGCGGCACGTCGCCAAAGCGCAACAGAGCCGCCTCTACACCTGCAAATTGAGCCACTACCCGACTACCGATCCGCTCGCGCGATCCAGAACATCTCACGCACTTCAAGCGAGAGACCCGTTCCCGCCAGGCCGCGTTCGACCCCGGACAGCAATCCGGGCCAGCTCACATCGTCGCCGAAGATTACCCCATCGGGATTGAGCAAGCCGGCGTAGTGCCGGACATCCAGTTCCACATCCAACGAGTCGTGGCTGGCATCGATGTAAATCAAATCTGCGCGCACGCCGGTCTGCGCAAGGTAACGCGCTGCGATGAGCGACGTATTGGGAAAAGGATAAATGAACCGCTCCAGCCCAGCGTGGACGATGTTGGACAGGAACTGGTAATAGACCTGCGGATAGCCGTGATGCAGCCGCAGGTCGCGCTCGGCCGTGTCGCTGAGTTCGTGCCAGAATTCCAGCGCGCCCAGCCAGGTGTCCACGCAGATGATTTTGGCATCGGCCAATTCATTTTGCTCCAGCAGTTGGGCCATTTGGATCGCGGACTGTCCGAGCCAGGTTCCGACTTCGATGATCAGTTTCGGGCGCAGGTTGGTGATCAATTCCTCAAAAATCGGATCGTTTCCGTGCCAACCACTGACCTCGCGATCCCAAGGCAGAAAATCTTCGAAGATGCGGGAGTTGTCGGAGAGGTCGAACCGGTTCATACGGCTGGTGACCATATAATTGCGCGGGGAATCAGTGCCAGACCGGTGTAAGCGCGAGCAGCGGTATCCGAGGAATTTGGAAATGCCGCTGGAAGGCAATCGGCTCGGAAGCTTGAATACAGGCTCGATGGGCCTGCTCTCGATTTTTAAAAACCCCGGCCAGCAACCTCCGGCACAGCCACGCCCGGACCTTTGGCGCAAAGCGCCTTTCGCGGCGTTTGTCATCGGCGAAGATCAGCACGCGGTCTATCGGCGCGGGCGGCTGCCGGTGCTGGTGCCGTCATTCGCGGTCGATTTTGCGCTGGGTTGCACGGAGTTCCAGATGATGGAAAAGCATCTCGCGGAACACGCCGCGCTGCACGCGTGGGGCAGCTTGGAAATCGAGGCGTTGCGGTCCTGGCTGCCGAAGATGATCGAAGCGGAGCTTTTGATTTCGGTGCGGGATGTGCAGGCGCGGGGCGCGGTTCCCGGCGACCCGCAGAACCGTCCGGAGCCCATCCGAGCGATCGGTTTTCCGACCGGCGGAGATCGCGTGCCGATGCTGGCGAGGGCGATGAGAAGCTTCGCCGAAAATGTGCGGACGCATGGGCGAACGGTGGATTGGCTGGTCGCCGACAGTTCACCGAAAGCGGAGCAGCAGGCGCTGTTTCGCGCACAGGCGGAGGCGCTGGCGCGGGAATTCGGCCAGGCGGTGCGCTACCTCGGTTTTGAAGAAAAGCGACACGCCATTGCGAATCTCGTGCGACGCAGCGGCTGCCGCCCGGAGGCGGCGGAATTCGCGCTCTTCGATCCGCTCGAGGCGGGCTTTACGTGCGGGGCAAATCGCAACGCGCTGCTGCTTCACGAAGCGGGCGGACTGCTTTCGAGCGTGGACGACGACGTGATTTGCGAACTCGCACCAGTGCCGCCGGTCGAAGCGCGACTCGCGTTGTTTTCCAATGGCGATCCTTATGAACGCTGGGTTTTTCCCGACCGCACGAGCGCGCTGGAGGCGGTGCGCTTTGAACCGCACGACTATCTCGCCGAACATGAACGGGTGCTCGGACGCGATCTCGGCGCGTTCCTGACTCAGGACTTCGACCTAGTGGCGCTGGACCTCGATCATCTCGGCGACGGATTGCTGCGCCGGATGGAAACCGGGCCGGCCCGCGTGCGGACCACGTTCACCGGTTACGTCGGCGACCCAGGCATTCCCACGTCCTGCTATTTCTATTGGTTCAAAGGAAAGAACCGCCAGCGGTTGACCGAATCGGAGGCGGATTACCACGCGGGATTCGCCAGTCGCAGTGTGCTGGTTCATGCCCCCGCGCTGGCGATCGGCGACGACAGTTTCGCACCGGGAATGGCGATCGGTCTCGACCATCGCGAGCTGCTGCCGCCGTTTTTTCCGGTCTTGCACGCCGAAGATATGGTCTTCGCCGCCGCCGCGTGGAGGTGTTGCCGGGGCTCGGTTTCGGGGCACCTCCCCCTGGTCGTGCATCACGATTCCGGCGCGGGAAAACCCACGTTGCAACCCGGCGACCTGACCGGCGAACGACGCGCGACGGTCTTCGAATTCGCCCACATCGTCCGCGCCGTGATCGGCAACCACTCCACGGCCGAATATTCCGACTCGGCGACGCAGATGCAAAAGCTGGGCCGCCATTTGTCGGAATTTGCGGCGCTTCCGACGTCGGATTTTCGGGAGGCGTTGCATCATGTCGTCCTGATGAGTGAGAGCCACAAAATGGGCTGGCTCGAAGATTCGTTGCGGACGGAAACGGATGCGCCGGAATTCTGGCGGCGCGACATGCAGTCTTTCCTCGACCAATCGCGCGAGGCGCTGCTGCACGAGGATTTCGACATTCCCTACGAACTTAAGGCGAGCCGTCCGGCGGTGGAAAATCGCGAACTGATGAAGCAACTCATCGGCCGTTATGGACAGTTGCTGGAAGAGTGGCCGGGCATGTTCGAAGCGGCGCGTGAGTTTCGCCAGGAAGGCCGTCCGCTTTTTGCGCCGCTGGGTTGAGTTGCGGAACCCGCCACGTTCGTAGGCTCGACGGGGCAAGCCTTGACATCGCAGGAACGCCGGTGAGAAATCTCCGCGCTTGAAAGGTCTCTCTCATCACGCGCCGGACAGCAAGCCAGGGCGTGCCATTTGGATCCCCGCACTCGTGGTGTTGCTTTGGAGCGGCGTCCAACTCCTGCGCGATCCGACGTTCTTTTGGTGTACTGATGGCCAGGCGCAGTTTGCTCCGTGGTATCACGAAGTGGTGCGCTCCTGGCACGACGGCGAATGGCCGCTGCTGAGCCGCAATTCGTGGTGCGCAGGAAATCTGGCGGGCGAATTTCAGTGCGGCACTTTCTCGCCGGTTTTCAATGCGCTGCTCGTCGCGATTTGGGCGCTTCCACTGTCGATTCCGCTGAAGGTGGCGACGTTGTCGATCGTTCATCTGATGTGGATGGCCATGGGCGTGTTCCTGCTCGGGCGGCTCCGTGGACTGACTGCTCCGCTGGCTACCGCTGCCGCTTTGGCCACCAGCCTCAGCGGCTGGGTCATCGCCTGGGCAGCGACCGATTGGATTCCTTACCTCACCGGATTTTCGTGGGTTCCGTGGGTCTGGTGGGCTCTGCAAACGGCCACGACCAGCGACTCGGTTTGGAAGCGTTGGCTGCGCCCCGGTTTGTTTGTCGCGCTGCTGGTCACGGCAGGGAACGCGTTTGCCGCCGTCGAAGTCGCCATCATCACGGGCTGGCTGGGTGCGCAGGCGATCATCTCGTCGCGAAACTGGCGCGCCCTCGGGCCTCTCGCGGCAGCGGGAGTATTTGGCACCGGGCTGTCCGCGCCAGCGTGGTGGCTGCTCAGCGAGACGCTGGGAAACTCCACGCGCGCGGAGTGGGGTCACAAGCTGCACATCGCGTGGAGCGTGCCGTGGCGGGCCTGGCCGGGGCTGATTCTACCGTCATTTGTCACGCCCTGGCGCGATTGGTTCGAAGCTGCCCGCCCGCATGCCAGCTTGGAACTCGCGTGCGGCCTGGTCCCGGTGGCTGCGCTTGTCGCCGCCATCATTTTTCGACCGGTGGAGTTGCTCCGGAAGCTGCGCTGGGATCTGATCCTGCTCGGCGTATGCATCTTGATCGTCAGTCTGCCGAGCGTCGGCCAATTCCGCTGGAGCTACCGATGGCTTCCGCTTTTCCACCTCGTCCTTGCGCTGACCAGCGCCGCGGCGTTGCAGAATGGCATCGCGTCGAGAGCGCCGCTTTGCGGTGTCGGACTGGTCGGCGTGACCTGGGCGGGCGCCACGTTATTTGCTGGAACCCAGAACGTGACGCTCGCGCTCTGGCTTTTTGGTGTGGCCGTGGCCTGGCCCGTCGCCGAGCGGTTTCTGCCGCGCACCTTGGGCCAGTGGATCCCCGCAGCCGTCGTGACATTGTCACTCGGCGCCACGTTTTGGTTTGTGCCGACGCACGCCCAATCCTTCAAAGCCAAGTTTTCCTTCAATGACGGAATCCTCGATCCCGCCCCGCTCGACCCCACCCGGCTTTACGTCAGCATCCATTCTTTCCGGGAAACTTTCGAGTCGCGCAGTCGCCCGCCGGGTTATGGCAATATCGTCCGGCCAGGAGACACGATGGAATACGCCGGACTCCGATTTCTCAATGGCTACAGCAGTTTCTCCGCACGCGACGTGAAAGGTCTTTTTTTGATGGAAGGTTTTGTCGATCCGGGAATTGCGAAGTTCTTCATCGGACCCGACGGAGAGCGCCTGCTCCTCTTCCTTGGCGTGGATGGGATCGTATTTTCCCGAGATTACGGGGAGTTGGCGAGTGGGTTGGGGCCGGAGTGGAAAAAGGTGGCCGACGCACCGGAGGGCGTGGCGTATCATCGCGAGCCGCGGCGCTTCTTCCCGGTGAAAACCCTGAAGTTTCTGTTTGATCGTCCGGGGGTGCCGCTCGCGGACCCGGTCGTGCAAATCATCGCTGAGGGGCGGAACAGCGTCACCGTCCAGATCACTCCCCTGCCAGAGATCACCGAACTGACGCTGGGGGCGGAGCCAGCCAGTCGAGCGGTGGCGCCGATCGCTTTCGTGCGTCCGTTTCTTGAAGGGTATCAAGCTTTCCTGAATGGCAATCCGGTTCCAGTCCGAAGTTATCGGGAAATGCTGCCGATCGTCGAACTGCCGGCCACCGCAGGCGGTAAACTGGAACTGCGCTATCGGCCCCGCGGCCTGACCGGTGGACTGATGATCACTGGGTTTACGGCCCTGGCGATGCTCCTGATCGCAGTGGCCGGGAACTGGCAGCGCGGCAAAAGCAATTCGAACTAGTTCTTAACTGCTCGGGGAATTGCTAACTAATTCCAACTTCCGGCGGCCACCGGCAACGCCGCCTCTACCCTCAGATCGCACCCCGAAGGTGCCGATCAGAACTGCAACGTCAGCCCGAGCGTCGTGCTGAAAGTCTTGTAACTCGCGTTGTCCTGAGTCGAGTTGTTGGAGACAAAGCTCGTCGTCCAACTGCCAAACAAGTGCTGGGAGAATTGATAGATAAGGTTGCCAGCAACCGTGTTCTTGGAGTCGTTCCGGTCGAAATCGGTATAGTGACTGTGCTGATAGACGTAGTAAATCTGTCCGGTGAGGTTGGATCGAATCTGGTGCGCCACGCCGATGACCGCACGATTCACGAGGCGAGTGTCGATATTCGGATCAGCCAGATAGTCCGAAAAGCTGTAGCCGACGAAACCAAGCGTGCGCCCGCCGTTAAAGGAAATGCCCCAATCCGTGCCACCGGTGAAACCGATCGCCTGCGTGATTCTGTCGCCGGTATCGAAACTGTCGAAACGATAAGGCTCGATACTCGCGTAGAACCGCGGCAACCCGGCCTTGATCCGATAATCAAGCGTGGCCACCGCACTGTAGGCGGCGAAATTTTGCTGGTCGTATTTCGCGTAAGTTCCAGCTTCCAGCTTGGTCGCGATATCAAAGCTAAAGTGTTCGCCGAGCAAGGTATGGAATCCCGCTTCGATTGTCGGCAAAAAGACCGCATCGCTGCTGCTATGGTTGCCCTTGAGCAGCGCGTTAGTCGTGTAGGCTTCGCGAGCGGTCACATTAAAACGCAACTTATCGCGGAACGCATTGAAACCCTTCTTCTCGACGAGCTCACCGATATCTTCGACTTCCTCGGCACTCTGCTTATTGAACTTCGCCGAAGTCTGATAACTGTAGTGCCTGGCGTCCTGACCAGCATTCTCGGCGAAGAGCTGACCACAAATGCCCAACACCAACGGAACGAACAACGGTAGGACGCGCGGTTTCATCGAGAACTAATAAGGCGAGTCGTTGCCGCTCTTCTTGGTTTCCTTCGGAGGAGGAGGAACAAACGTTTTTGTATTCTCCTTATTGACGACGCCCGGGCTGTTCAGCGCGTCCTCGAAGGTGATATTCGGGATTGTCGGAAGGGAATAGACCGTGCCCGGATCAAGCGTGGTCCCACCGAGCGGTCCATTAAAAGTCATCAGCGCGCCAGCGGACAAGTCACCAAACGGGAACTTGCCGACGAACGTTCCGTCCGGAAGGAACTCGGCGTAGAATCCCGCTTCCACGGACACCTTCGTTCCGTCCTTGAGTGTCACGGCGATCGACCCCTCGGAAACGGCAATGCGAGTCGTGGAAACTTTGACCGTCGTGCCCGTGAGCGCGGCGGTAAAACTCGGCGTTTTGATTGTCGCGCCGCCCAAACCCTTGGGCACCCAAGCGACAAATGTGCCTTTCTTTAGAACCAGCGTGCGCGTGTTTGCATCGAAGGAAAATACCGTGTTCTGACCGACCCGGACGATGGAACCATCCTGATATTGCAGTTCCGCACGTGAGTCTGTCTCCGTCAGCAGGAAGTCGCTGGCCTTGACGACATCCTGCGCGGTGGCCGGGCGGGTATGACTCTGAGCCCCGGAAATCTGCCCGAAGCTCACCTTGTTTTCGACGCGAGTCACTCTCGCGGAATCAAAGGGCATGACCGCATGCACGATGGCGGCACAGGAAAACATGACCGCCATAAATGCGAGGAGGGCGAGCAAATGTGCGGATGAATTCAGAGGTCGTTGGCGTTGCACGCGCGCACAGTTTCCAGCGGGCGGGTCGGAGTCAAGCGCCAATTCATTGAAATCGAGCGTTGTCGCCCACCGAGCGCCCGCTAAGAAGGAGCCAGATGCTTGCCAGGCTCGCCAAACAACCCCGCGCCCTGACGGCAATCTGCCTGGGCTGGATGCTCGGTGTCACGGTGCTGCACATTTTTTTGGCGCGATACCGAAACCTCGAATGGAAGGCGAGGGATCAGCTCGTCCGCTTCGGGTCCAGGTCCGAACTGCATCCGCAGATCGTTTTTTTGGCGATCGACAATGCTTCGATCACTCTCGATTTGCTCATGGAAGATGAGCGCAAACAGTCGCCCGCGCTTTCGCTGATGGAGAATGGATTTCCCTATCCACGCACTGTCTATCCTTTGATCATCGAACGGCTCGTTCAAGCCGGAGCCAGGGTGGTCGTTTTCGATATGCTCTTTCCCTCGGAAAAAGAGACGGACGGTCCATTTCGCGAAGCGCTCGCCAAGTACGCGGATCAAGTCGTCATCGGGGCCAACCTCGAAGCCCGCGACCAAGGCGCCGCGGGGGGCCACGAAAGGTTGCATCACACGCTGGTGCCACCTGCCACTTCACTCATTCCGCCCGTGCCGGGCATGGACGATCGGCTTGGCTTCGTAAATTTTTGGGGCGATCCCGATGATAAGGTTGTGCGCAGGGCGCTCTATCGGACGACCAGCGAAGAGATGGTCGGCCTCCCGTTCCGCAAGGCCGCACCTGAGCTCTTTTCGTTGAGTGCGCGCGCTGTGCAAAAAGCCGGACAGCTAGACCGCGTGCCTGCCACTCACGAGATGACGTTGCCGCGGTTCGCACAACAAATCCGGCCCCATTCGCTTTACGAGATCTTTGTCCGGAAGTTCTGGGACATACCCCCTTACAATGGCGGTGAGCTCTTTCGGGATAAAATCGTGCTCATTGGCCCGGATGGGAATTGGGTGAAAGACGAACTCCTCACGGCATTTGGTCTCACGACCGGGCCGCGCCTCCACATCAGCGCGATGAATGCAGCGTTGAAGGGCGACTTTCTCTCCGAACCTTCAGAGTGGACAAATCTCCTGTGCATTTTCGCGGCGGGCGCCTGTGCCTGGCTTCTCGGGGGACTGGTGCAGCGCCGATTGCTGAGGCTGGTCATCCTCTTCGGCGTCGCGGTGTCCAGCTATGGTGCGGCCCAGCTTCTCTTTAATCTGCAAGGGTTTTTGCCGATCGTTCTTAGTCCATTGGTCGCGCTCATCGGCAGCAGCCTCACATGGACCGTGAGAGAGCAGGTGCTGGATCGCGTCGAGCGCCTGCGGATGCGGCGCACGCTGGAACGCTACGTCAGCCAGGACATCGTTCGTGAGCTGCTCGACAACCCGGAGAGCTACCTCAATTCGATCGGCGGCGTCCGCAAGGAGATCACGGTGCTCTTCTCCGACGTGCGGGGATTCACCTCCATGACCGAGAATGCCGACCCCCATGCGCTCGTCGCCCAGCTCAATGAATATTTCGAGGGAATGGTCGCGACCGTCTTTGCCAACCAGGGCACGCTCGACAAGTTCATGGGCGACGCCGTGATGGCGCACTGGGGCAGCATCGTCGGCGAAGGCGCGGAAATCGACGCCGTCCGCGCCGTGACGACTGCGCTGCAAATGCGCACGGCCCTCGCCCGTCTGAACGCCGCGTGGAAGGAGCGCGGCATCGTCGAGTTGCAAATCGGCATCGGTGTCAGCCATGGCCCGGCCATCGTCGGCAATATCGGATGCGAGGCGAAGATGGAGGTCTCGGTGATCGGAGACGCTGTGAATCTCGGATCGCGCCTCGAGGGCACGACCAAGCAGTATCATCTCGATCTCTGCATTTCGGAAACAGCCGCGGCGCTCGTGCGCGAGAGTTTTATCGTGCGCTCGGTCGATCTCATCGTCGTCAAAGGCAAAACGAAACCGGTGGGCGTTTTCACCATCCTTGAAAAGCGTGGCCCCGGTGTCACCGAACCGGCCTGGCTGGCGCGCCACGAGGAAGCCGTGCAGTTCTACCGCACCGGAGCTTTTTCCGCCGCGGAAAAAGCCTGGCGCGACGTCCTCGAACAAGCGCCCACGGATGGCGTCGCGCAGGTCTTCATCGAGCGCTGCGTGGAATTGCAGAAACACCCGCCTGAGGCCGAATGGACGGGCGTGTACGAGATGAAGAGCAAATAGCCGCGTGACCGATCCGATTCCGCCGACCAAGAAATGGTTGGGCTTTGTAGAAAAAGACGATCGACCAGTCAGCGCGTCGTCGGCATCGGTGCCCGGCCACGGAACTGCTTCGGTGCGAAAGACTCTTTCGACACGCGCCACGCAATCGTATGCTCCTGCCTCCACGTCCATGAAACCGTCCTCCTTTCTCTCCCTCTACGAAAAGCTCGAGAAGCTCGTGCAGCGTCTCCCGGACGCGCTCCAGCAGCCAATTCTGCGGGAAATTACGCCGATCAAGACGCTGTTTCTTCTCCAGCGGGAACCGCGAATCGTCCTGCTCGGATCCGGCGGCGCGGGGAAAGTGGAACTGGTCAATGCACTCTTCGGCTCGGAAGTGGCGCAGCCTGGGGAGGAGAATTTGTGTGACGGTCGCTGGCAGACATTGGGGCGCGATGGGCGCGGCAGGCTGCGTCTGCTCGACGCACGCCGGCCGATTTCGCTGAATCTCGTCAAAGCCGCGTTCAGCGCCGAACCGCCGGATTTGTTTATCTTCCTGCGCCCGGCTCTCGCGATCGACGAGGATCTCGCCGCCGATCTCGAACACGCCGCGCAAGTCCTCGCCAGCGTCGAGAGTCGTAACGGCACGCCCGCCAAACTTCTGGGCTTGCTCTTGCCCACGACCACCGCTGATGCAGAGCGCGCGCGCCAAGATCTCAACGCCGCTCTGCACACCCGCACCGAACTGAGCGACCGCATGGTCGGCACGCTTGCGCTCACACCCGGCGAGGGCATTGATCGCCTCGCCGAACTCATCGCCATCGAACTACCCGGCGAAGCGCAGCTCGAAATGGCCCGCCTTTCCGGCAATCGCGGACTGCAAAAACAAATCGCGCAGGTGCTCATCAAATCCGCTACCGCGATCTGCGCAGCCATCGGCGCGCAGCCGATCCCGCTCGCCGATTTTCCGATCCTCACTTCGCTCCAAGCCACGATGGTCGCCGGGATCATGCACATCAGCGGTCGCGAGATGAGCATGAAACTCGCCGGAGAATTCACCGCCGCGCTCGGCGCAAATGTCGGCGTCGGACTCGTCCTGCGGGAAGGTTCGCGCGCCGTGGTAAAACTCATCCCTATCTGGGGCAGCGCCATCTCCGGCGCCGTCGCCGCCGCGGGCACTTATGCCATGGGACGCTCCGCCGTCGCCTATTTCATCGAAGGCGTCTCGATCGCCGACGCCCGCGGACTTTTCCGTCGCCGCCGCAAGAACACTCCGCTGCTCAAGGACTGACGCGGCTTCGCGGTGATGGGATCTTTTGATTAACCGCAGAGGCGCAAAGGACGCAGAGGAATGTCTTGCCTCACTTGCCTTCTTTCTCTGCGTTCTCTGCGCCTCTGCGGTTAACTCCGAACGCATCGCTCCATGAAACTTTCCACCATCACCGCCAGCCTCGCGCAGATCGGCATGAAGCCGACGCGCAGCCTCGGGCAGAATTTTCTTCACGACCAAAACCTTGCTGAGTGGATCGTCGCGCAGAGCGACATCCGCCCGGACGAAGCCTGGCTGGAACTCGGCCCCGGCCTCGGCGCGCTCACGGAGTTCGCCCTCCAGCGTTCGCCCTGCGGTCTGGTCATCGAGAAGGATGGACGGCTCGCCACCTTCCTGCACGAGCGCTTTCCCATGCTCGAAATCCTCCACGAAGACGCCACCGATTTCGACGTGCGCGAACTCTTCGCGCGCGGACCGACCAAGGTGCTCGGCAATCTCCCCTACTACGTCTCCAGCCAGATCCTCTTTGCCTTCACTGCCGAGCCAAGCCCGGTCAGCACGCTCGTCTTCACGCTGCAAAAGGAACTCGCCCAGCGTCTCTCCGCCGAGCCGCGGACGAAGGAATATGGCGCGCTCACCCTGCTCATCGGACGGCAGTGGCGGGTAAAATACCTGCGCACTCTGCCGGGCAGTGTCTTCATGCCCGCGCCGACGATCGAATCGGCAGTCGTCATCCTCACCCCGCGCGCGTCGGACGAACTGCCCGCGTGCGACGGCCCGCGCTTCACCGCGCTCGTGAAGCAGGGCTTTTCTCAACGACGCAAGCAACTCCGGAAAATGCTCGCCAGCTACGCCCTCGACTGGCCGGCCCTCTGCGCGCACATCGGTGCCACCGAGACGACCCGCGCCGAAGAACTCTCGCTCCAACAATGGATCGCGCTGACGAACTTCGTCACCCGCGGCGGCGCGGCAATTTCCAAAGTCGAACCCGCGCCCGCTCAGGACGTGCATGGCGAGATTTTCGATGTCGTCGATGAACAGGACCGCGTCACCGGACAGCTCTCGCGACACGACGTGCATCGGCAGAAACTACGCCACCGCGCCGTCCACATTTTCGTTTTCAACAAACGCGGCGAACTCTTTCTCCAAAAACGCTCGCGCTGGAAAGACGCGCATCCGAGCCGCTGGGATTCAAGCGCCGCCGGCCACGTCAATGCCGGCCAGACCTATCAAGAAACCGCCCCGCGCGAACTCGAAGAAGAACTCGGCGTGAACGCAGCCGTCGAAGAAATCGCCGCCCTCGAAGCGACCGCCGCGACCGGCTGGGAACACGTTCGGCTTTACCGCACACAGCACGATGGCCCTTTCAAATTGCACCCCGCAGAAATTGAAACCGGCGGCTTTTTCACCGTCGAACAAATCGACCGCTGGACCGCCGCCCGCCCGGAGGATTTCGCCACCGGTTTTTTGGAATGCTGGCAAGTTTTCAAGACGCCGAACGTCGGCGACTAAACGAATCGAGTGCGATCACAAATGAAATTTCTCCTGAATCACACCGCGTTAAAAATCGCTTTCCGCGCAGTTCTGCTCGGACTGAAACCGCTCATCGTCGCCCTCGCATTTGTTTCCCCACTCCATGCGCAGGAGGTCGCGCCGTTTCCCAAAGCGCTGGTGCAAAGTGTGTGGGTGCAGTCGATCTGGGCCGATGGGAAGCACAACGGCTTTCCGGGCATCGCCCGCGTCGGCGATTTCTACTACGTCACGTTTCGCAATGCGGAGTCGCATGCCGCGGAGACGGCAAAGATCGTGGTGATTCGCTCAGCGGCGAAGGATCTAAAGCAGTGGGAGAAAGTGGCGGACTTCACGCGGGATCATGACTGCCGCGATCCGCTGGTTTTCGACAATCACGGTAAGGTGCAGGTGGTGTTTCACTCGCAGGAGGATTTCTACTCGCAGTCGGCGGATGGCGTGACGTGGAGCGAGCCGAAAGAACTGGAGACGGAATTTGTGCAGCCGGCACCGGAGAGCGAAATCAACTTCACGTCACAGCGACGCTGGCTCTTTCGCATCCGCCGCGGACCGGACGGTGCGTTTTACAGTCTGGGACGGTGCGGGACCATCGCAAAAGGCCGAGGCACGTTTGGACTGATCACCTATCGGTCCGAAGACGGCGTGACGTTCAAGGCGCTGCACACCTATGGCGAGGGGCCGACGAGCGCGCTCAGCTCGGCGGGGGGCAGTGGCTGGGGGCACGAGGCCGATGTCGCGTGGACGCCGGACGGCACGATGATCAGCGCGATTCGCAACTCAAACGCCGGCGTCGTGGTCATGGGCAAGGCACCGCTGGGACCGTGGAAGGCCTTTGCAACGGACGCGTGGAATTTCGGCGGCCCGGCGCTGTACATGACGAAAGGTGGCGGCATCCTGCTCGCGGCCCGCGCGTTGCCGGAGAAAAGCCCGGTGGGCTTCCCCGCCGTGTGCAAGGTGTGGACGGTGACGGCAGACGGAGTGGAGAAACCGTGGGTCATACCCGGCAGCGGCGACGGTGCGTATCAAAGCTTCGCCGATGGCGCGGCGGGCGACGAGGTGCTGCTCGCCTACTACTCCTCGCACGAATACCCACAGCCGAAAGGCGTAGGTAACAATCCCACGAATATCTACCTGGCCCATTTGCGCATCCGGCACCTGCCGCCGTGATTTAGAAGTGGATCGAAAGTCCTGTGGGCGACGGCCACCCTTCCAAACGGTCATCCTGAGCTTGTCGAAGGACCTCCATCTATTTGCGGGCAGCGGTGGTGCGGAGCCGCCTGACTGTTCAAGCTCCGCGCCACCTCCGCCCACGAAAAGTTAGAGGTCTTTCGGCGAGCTCAGGATGACATCGTGGGAGGGAAGCCTGCGGCTGCAATGCTGCGCGGCTCGTGACATTCTGTACACCTTCTTAGATTTCCACCACCTGACTGACCTCGTAAACGCGGTCTGGAGGGAGTTGGAAAAAGTCCGCGGCATTCTCGGAATTCTTGCTGAGAAAGGCGAAAAGGTGTTCCCGCCACATGGCCATGCCGGCTTTGGCGGTGACGACGATACGCTCTTTGCCGACGAAGAAAGTCGTCTTGTCGCGATAAATCCGCAGGCCCGCCTCCCCCGAGGCACGAATGACTTCATTGATATGCGGCGTCTCCATGAAGCCAAAGCTGGCAACGATGCGAAAGAAACCTTCCGTGCGGTCATCCACCTGAACGCGCTCCTCAGGCGGGACGTAGGGCCGGCTATGGTCGGTCACGATCGTCAGCAGGATGTTCTGCCGGTGGAGAATCTGGTTGTGCTTGATGTTCTTGACCAGGGCGTTGGGCGTGCCTTCCGGATTGCCCGCGAGGAAGACGGCGGTGCCCTGGCTGCGGTGCAGTTTGTTGTGCTCGTCGAGCAGTCCAGCCATGCTGATCGAGGCGATGAAATCATCCAGCGGCATGCCGGGCGGGAGACTATTGCGCAGCACGGTGCGGCCGTCTTTCCACGTCATCATCACGGTGAAAATGGCCGCACCCGCAACGAGCGGAAACCAGCCGCCGTGCGCGATCTTGAGGGAATTGGCGGCGAAGAAAATGGCCTCGATGGAGCCGAAGAGCGCGCACGTCAGCCCGGCGCGCAGCGGGCTCCACTGCCAGAGCCGCTGGCAGGCGAAAAAGAAAATGGCCGTGGTGGCGAGCATGGTCAGCGTGACGGCGATGCCGTAGGCGCTGGTCAGCGCGTCGCTGCTCCCGAAGCCGATGACCAAGGCCATGCAGCCGAGGGCGAGCAAGGTGTTCAGCTTCGGGATGAAGATCTGCCCGTGCTCGTCCTGCGAGGTGTGGCGGATTTCCATGCGCGGGATGTAGCCCATTTGGATGCCCTGCATGGTCAGCGAATACGCGCCGGAGATCAGCGCCTGCGAAGCGATGATGCCAGCGGCGGTGGCGATGGCGATGAGCGGGTAGAGCGCCCAGGCCGGGGCCATGTGAAAGAACGGATTCTCCCGCGCGGAGGGATCGGCGAGGACGAGCGCGCCCTGCCCGAGGTAGTTCAGGATCAGCGAGGGGAAGACGAGGAACGTCCAAGCGCGGGCGATGGGTTTTCTCCCGAAATGCCCCATGTCCGCGTAGAGCGCCTCGCCGCCCGTGACCACGAGGAAAACGCTGCCCATGATGACCAGCGCACCCGTGCCGTGCTGGGTCAGAAAGCGCACGCCTTCGACCGGGTTGAGCGCCTTCAGCACGCCGGGATTGTGGATGATGTGGGTGACGCCGAGCACCGCCAGAATCGAAAACCATCCGAGCATCACGCTGCCAAACCATTTGCCAATCGCCGCCGTGCCTTTGGCCTGCACCGCGAAAAGCCCCGCGAGGATGCCGAGGGTCAGCGGCACGACGAAAGGTTTGATCTCCTTGGTCGCGATGAGCAGCCCCTCGACCGCGGAAAGCACCGTGACCGCCGGGGTGATCACGCCGTCGCCATACAGCATGGCCGCGCCGGCGATGCCGACCGCGATCATGCCGGCGAAGGCCGCGCCGCGCGCTTTCGCGTCCTTGGGAAAAGCCAGCGAGAGCAGGGCGAGGATGCCGCCTTCGCCGTGGTTGTCGGCCCGCATGACGATGGCGAGATACTTCACCGAGATGAGCGTGAAGAGGCTCCAGATGATGAGGGACAGCACGCCGATGATGTCCCGGTCGGTGCTCAGGCCGTGCTCCAGGCACTGCTTGAAGGCGTAAAGCGGGCTGGTGCCGATGTCACCATAGACGACGCCGAGCGCGGCGATGGAAGTGATGAGACTGGACTTGCTGCGTGGCTCTTGCATGGACGGCGGAGGCTGACGGATGAAAGAAAGCGCCGCAACTCAATCGTGCGCAGAGCCGGAGGAAGACATGTGGTTCCCTCACGCACGATAGTGTATCAATTTGGTGAAAGACGAGCTGGAGCGGCGGTCTATGACCGCCGTGAACGTGCTGGGCAGCTTAAGTCGGCGGTCGTAGACCGCCGCTATAACCCCAAACTGATACACTACCTCACGCTCGCTCCGGTTTGCCGCCCGGACAGAATCTCGAAGCGGTTTCAAAAACCAGCGACGGGGTAGAATTGAATTGCCATCTTCGGCGCAGTGCTGCGGGATCATTTTCAGTCCCCAACACCGCCCAGGATTCCCGTGCTCCCCGAAATTCCCGCCTCCATCGAAACCGCTCTTGCCGGCGGCCAACTCGACAGTGTCCTCGCAGCCGCCGTCGAGCATTTTGGGTGTCAAGCCGGCACCATCCATATTCTCCGCGATGGGGTGCTCAAGCTCGCCGCGCACAATAATATTCCACCGTCCGTCGTTCAAATCGTCAGCACAGTGCCGATCGGAAAAGGGATCGCCGGGCTGGCGGCGGAACGTCGCGAACCGATCACCATTTGCAACCTCCAGACCGACGCTTCCGGCCAGGCTCGCCCAGGCGCAAAGGCGACCGGCATGGAAGGTTCGCTGGCGGTGCCGATGCTGGCGGACGGCGAGTTGCGCGGCGTCCTCGGAATCGCCAAAGCGGAAGCATACGACTGGCCGGCGGCGGAAGTGGAAGTGCTAACGCGAATCGCCTCCGCGCTCGCAGACAGCATCGCGCGGGAATAGCTCTCGTGGAATCCTAGCGCAGCGTCGTGAGTTTTGACCCGCTGCTCCCGCGGGCATTCCGCGCGGCTTCCAACGTCGCCCGCGCTTCCTGCTGATACTTCTCATCCGCACTGTCGGCAGCGCGCAAGCCGAGGATGTTTTGCCATTCCTGGAGCGCGAGGTCGCTCTTGCCCATCGCTTTGTAAACGTGGGCGAGTTCGGCGCGGTGAATGATGCGTTGCGGCGCCAGTTCTGTCGCTTTTTTCAAGCAGCGCGCGGCCTCTTCGTTGCTCGCGGCAGGCATGCCACCGTAAATCAGAGTGGCCATGGCGCGGAGCACGGCGTTCACGTTCGTCACCGCAAAATTCCAGCGACCGAGCACATGCCAGCCGTAGTCGTCCTTGGGGTCGATTTCGAGCGACCTCGTCGTCTCGTCCCGAATGATTTTCGAGTATTCGAGCTTCACTTTGTTGCCGGCAAAGTCGGTTAACCGCCCGTAACAGACGGCCAGATTGAGATGCGCCTTGGCGTTTCTGGCATCGAGTTCGACGGCGCGCTTCGCGTATTCGAGCGCCTTCTCGGCAACGCGTTGCGCCGCGTCTTCCGGCTTCGTCTGGTCGATCAGATCCGTGTACTGTTTCGAGATGCGCAGGACGACGCCGAGGTTCCTGGGATTGATCTGTTCGGCCTGCCGAAATATGACGAGCGCCGCGCGCGAGTGATGCTGGCTATCCGCCGCGTCGCCTTTGGTCACGAGCGCGGCCAATTGCGGGTCTTCGGCAAAGACCGCAAGGCCGGGCAGGAGAAGCGCGAGAGCAAGGACTTTCACGATGCTGAACCTCAGTAGCAGTTTTCATGGAACACGGCCCCATGAATCGCAACTATTTTTCCAAAAGAGCCGGGCATGGCCGGCAGCCGGCTCAAGAATGCGCTTCGACCGGGACGCAAGCGCAGAACAGATTCCGGTCGCCCCAGACGCTGTCGATGCGACCGACGCTCGGCCAAAACTTGTGCTCGCGCAGCCAAGCCGCGGGATACGCCGCCTGCTCGCGCGAATAGGGGTGGGTCCACTCGCCAGTGATCACGGAATGCGCGGTGTGCGGCGCATTCTTGAGCACGTTGTCCTTCTCATCCACGGCGCCGCTTTCGACGGCAATTATCTCGGCGTGAATAGCGATCATCGCGTTGCAAAAGCGGTCGAGTTCGTCTTTCGATTCGCTCTCGGTGGGCTCGACCATGAGCGTGCCGACGACCGGCCAGCTCAACGTCGGCGCGTGAAAGCCATAGTCCATGAGCCGCTTCGCCACGTCCTCGGCCGTCGTCTTGTGGAAATCGCGTAGGTCGAGAATGCATTCGTGCGCAACCAGGCCATCGCGGCCTTTGAAGAGCACCGGAAAAAATCGCTCGAGCCGGCGGGCGATGTAGTTGGCATTGAGGATGGCGAATTTCGTCGCTTCCGTGAGTCCGTCACCACCCATCATGCGGATATAAACCCACGGAATGATGAGGATGGAAGCGCTGCCGAAAGGCGCGGAAGAAATGGAACCGGTCCTCGTCCCAGGGCCCTCGCGCTCGACTGCGGAGAGGAACGGCACGAGGTGTTCGGCGACGCCAATCGGACCCATGCCCGGGCCGCCGCCACCGTGCGGGATGCAAAAAGTTTTGTGCAGGTTGAGATGGCAGACGTCGGCGTCGATGCGACCCGGCGAGGTCAGCCCGACCTGCGCATTCATGTTTGCGCCGTCCATGTAAACCTGACCGCCAAACGTGTGGATGACGTCACAGATATCCACGATCGTCTCCTCGAAGACCCCATGCGTGCTCGGATACGTGACCATGAGCGCGGCGAGGTTCGCGGCGTGCGCCTCGGCTTTGGCGCGGAGGTCGGCGAGATCGATGTCGCCATCAACAAGGCAGGTGACGGGGACGACTTTCATCCCGGCCATGACCGCGCTCGCGGGGTTCGTGCCGTGCGCGCTCGTCGGGATGAGGCAGATATTGCGATGCCCCTCGCCGCGCGACTCGTGATACTTGCGAATGACGAGCAAGCCCGCGTACTCACCCTGCGAACCGGCATTCGGCTCGAGCGAGATGCCTGCAAAGCCGGTGATCTCCGCGAGCCACGATTCGAGCTGCTCGCAGAGTTCGCGATAGCCCGCGGTCTGCTCGGCAGGCGCAAAAGGATGCAGCTTGCCAAACTCGGGCCATGTCACGGGCAGCATCTCGCTCGTGGCATTCAGCTTCATCGTGCAGGACCCGAGCGGGATCATCGACGTGGTCAGCGAGAGATCCTTGGCTTCGAGCCGGCGGATGTAGCGCAGCATCTCGTGCTCGGTGTGGTGCTTGTTGAAAACGGAATGCGTGAGAAAGGCCGACGTGCGTGCCAGGGGCGCGGGAAAACTGGCGTCGAGCGAAGTGGCGAGGGCGGTGACATCGAGTTCCACCGCGTTGACGTCTTCGAAGAGATCGATCAGCTCCTGCAAATCCTCGTCGGTGGTCGTTTCGTCGAAGGCGATGAGCACCGCCGTCGTGCCGTGCAGCCGAAGGTTGAGTTCATAGTCTTCGGCGAGACCGAGCACCTTCTGCCGCGCCTCCACCGTGTCGAGATTCACGATCACCGTGTCGAAAAGCGGCTTGGGCGAAACGTGGAAGCCAAACCGCGCGAGCGCCGCGGCAAATGTCGCGGCGAGCAAATGGACGCGACGCGCAATCTCTTTCAGCCCTTCCGGCCCGTGATAGACGGCGTACATCGAGGCCATGACAGCGAGGAGCACCTGCGCCGTGCAGATGTTGCTCGTGGCCTTGTCGCGCCGAATGTGCTGCTCACGCGTTTGCAGCGAAAGCCGGTAGCCGGGCTGGCCATGCACGTCCTTGGAAACGCCCACGAGACGGCCGGGCATGAGCCGTTTGTAGGCGTCCTTCACCGCCATGTACGCGGCGTGCGGACCGCCAAAACCGAGCGGCACCCCGAAGCGTTGCGTCGAACCGATCGCGATATCCGCGCCGAACTCACCCGGCGGGCGGAGCAGCGTGAGCGCGAGGATGTCTGCGGCGACAATGGCCAGCGCGCCGACCGCGTGCGCCCGCTCGATAAAGGGCGCGTAGTCGAGAATCGCCCCGGTTGTATCCGGGTACTGGAGCAGAACGGCGAACGGCTTTTCCGCGAAGTCGAAGGTCGCCTCGTCGCCGACGATCACTTTGATCCCGAGCGGCTCGGCGCGCGTCTGCACCACGGCGATGGTCTGCGGGTGACAGCGTTCGGAGACAAAAATCGCATGCCCTTCAGTCTGCTTGCTGACCGCATGAGCGATGTGCATCGCTTCGGCAGCAGCGGTCGCTTCATCGAGCAGCGAGGCGTTGGAGATGTCGAGCCCGGTCAGGTCGATGATCATCTGCTGGAAATTGATCAGCGCTTCCATGCGGCCCTGCGAGATTTCCGCCTGATATGGCGTGTAGGCCGTGTACCAACCCGGATTTTCGAGAACGTTTCGCTGGATGACCGGCGGCACGATGCAGTCGCTGTAGCCCTGACCGATGTAATTCTTGAAAACCTGATTCTTCGCCGCGATGTCGCGCAGCTCGGCGAGCGTCTCGTGTTCTCCGCGTCCGGTCGGCAGTTTTAGCGGTTCGGCGAGGCGGATTTTCGCGGGAACCGCGGCGTCGATCAGTTCGTCGAGTGATCCGTGCTCGAGGACCGCAAGCATCGCGGCCACCTCCTCCGCACTCGACCCGAGATGCCGCCGCGGAAATGAATCGCAAGGGGCAAGCGGCGTGGCGGCAGGCGGAAGCGTCGTCGAGAGCGTGTCGTGCATCCGTAGAGGCTAGAAAGGCGCGCGCGCGAATCAAGCTGCGTTTTGAGCGCCGACCCACGGCTTTTTATGCAATTCGTCCAACCGATCAACGACTACTCCGAGCCAGCAATCGCATCCATTCCCGTCCTTCCCGGCCTTGATAGGCGCGTTGCGGCAGCCATTCCCGTTCGAGTTTAAACCGCGGCAGAAAAAGCCGATCCAGTTCTGCCATCGACACTTCAAACGGCGGGCCTTCGTCGGGCGAATCATTGCCTGGATCGAGATAAAAGATCGCGAGCAATTTTCCTTCGGGCTTGAGCGCCCCGGCCACCGCCTCGACGTAGGCCGGTCGCAGCGACGGATCGATGGCGCAGAAGCAGGTGTGCTCCCAGACCAAGTCGAAGCTCCCACGCAAGTCTGCCGGCAGGGCAAATAAGTCTGCCGATTCGTAGCGTTCCTGACCGACTCGCGGGAACTTTTTCGCACCCGTGATGGCTGAAGCCGCGATGTCGATGCCGACAACTTCGTCCGCCGATGCTGCGAGCGCGCGGACATCGTGACCGAACCCACAACCGGGCACGAGCACCCGCCCGCGAATCGTCTCCGCTGCGAGAAACTCGACGAGCCCCGGACTCGGCCCGCCTTTCTCCCAAGGCGTCTCTCCGCGTCGATAGTGGTCTTCCCAGTCGGTCGGCATCAGCGTCGCCTCCAGATGCTCGCCTCGGCCACGCTCCATTGAAATTTGCGCGCATGTTCGCGGATGAGGAACGGCAGGTCATTTCGATCGATAAGCTCGAAATCTTTTGCCAGCGCGGCTTCCAGGCCATCGAACGTGGTCACGGCGCGTCCGATTCGAGCCAATCCACCGAGCCAGTTTTCGCGCGGCGTGAACTCGTCGAGCCATGTGTATGGAGAGGTGATGATGAGCTGACCGCCGGGATTGACGAGACCCGGCAGGCGTTCGAGCCCGCGTCGCGGATCGCTCAGTCGATCGATCAAATTGGCCATCAACACCACGTCAAATGCGCCGAGATGATCGCGGAGATTCATCGCGTCTCCGGTTTCAAACCGGACGCGCGCCCGGTTGATCTCCGCTGGCACGGAAGCCGTGAGTCGTGTGACAATTGCGCCCTCATCGGTTCGATCGAATTCGAGCGCGCCCGCGTCGCGCAGGTTGTTCGCGGCTTCGATGAAGCGCTGCGAGAAATCGATCCCGATGACCTCGCTGCAATGCCGCGCCAGCTCGAACGCCGAGCGACCGACTGCACAGCCGAGATCGAGAGCGCGCGGGTTTGCCGGCAGCGTTGCAAGGTCCACGCATTGCGTCACACAGCGCACCGGATAAAACAACGCGCTTTCCAAGCTGCGCGCCGCCGTCGGAAGAATTTCTTCAGCGCTCGCGTAGTGAAAGAGCAGATACTCCGCGAGGAGCTTGTCAGTCTCGTAGATATTCAAGCCAGCAGCCCGCGCATGTAAGCCGCCGGCACGTAGTCTTCGATCAGGATCACGGTCTGCCCGTCGCGATGCATGCGGACTTGCGGAACGTTGATCTCGGGCGTTTTCGACGGCGAGAAAAGGATGTCATCGTGCGTCGCGTTCTTTTTGCTCGCGAAACGATCCGGCGTGAGCGAGCCGCCGAGATGATCGCTGCGGCCGGTGGCGACGTGCATCGTGCCGAGAATTTTTTCGTCCTGAATATCGCGGCCCGAGACCGGCAGTTCCTGCGTGCCGAAACCGAGTTCGCCGAGCTCGCCCGTCACTGGATCGGAAGCGAGTTTTTTGTTGTGCTCGTCGATCGTTGTTTGATTTCCGCGGAGCAATGTGGACTGGCATATGCGGCCATCCTTCACCGTCATCAGGCCGATCGTGCCGTCCTCATATTTGTGCGGAAATTCCCCGACGACACTCGCCGGCACGTAATAAATCTCACCGGCAGGAAGATTGGCGATGTCCGCGCCGCCGCGGCAGAGCCCGTGGCTCTTCTGCGCTTCCTGCCCCCCGAGGGCCAGGTGCAGCGTGAACTTTTGCTCGTCGAAAACGTAATCGATTTCGACCCAATCCGCGCGCGTCATCCCGAGCCGCAATTTCTCCGCCTGCCGGCTGACTTCAAAATAATCGACCGCCAGCCCCGAGTTTAGAATCACCTGATTCATCCCGTGCATCGTCGCCCCGCGGAAGCCGTACTTCTTCGCAAAAGCCGTGAGCGGAGCCGTCGCGGAGTAGGTCGAGATGCAAAGAACGAGATCGTATTTCTGGTAAACGTCTTCGACCAAATCGATCTCGCGCCCGTCGGTCGCGAAGCCTTTCTCCGGAAGATCGAGATTGCTCCCGCCGGTGATCTCGTAGGCAAACATGTCACCGCCTTCGAGCCCGAATTCGTACATCACACCATTGCGCAAACCCTGGTAGAAAACGTCGTGAGCGTGGCGCTGGATGGAAAGATCGGGATTCTGCAAAAAACGGAAGCCTTCGATGTCGCGAGGATTTTCAAGATCGATCAGGATGCAAACCCTTTCGCCCGATTTCGGATCAAAAACGGTTCTGAGCAACCGGGTGAGGCTGAACGGCGGAAATTGGCGGGGGCGATCTACAGGGGTCTGTTCGATGGTGGCATTCATAGTGGTGTTTTCAGTTGGCGGCACTCGGGACGCATGTTCCCTTACGACTCACCACTGCGGAATGTTGCACCATTCTGCGGGGGGTGAAGCAAATGATTTGGCAGACAAAATCCCGCACCTTCGATCTATCGCGCCGCGGAGTGATCATGGGCGTGCTCAATGTGACCACCGATTCGTTTTCCGACGGCGGAAAGTTTTTCGACGTGGAGAAAGCCGTCGCGCACGCCCGCCA
>JBBSDS010000010.1:0-33436 GCA_038240495.1 Chthoniobacterales bacterium
CACCGGACGATCCTCTTTCATGACCGCAGTGAAAAAGCGCGCCGTTTCCTCCTTCATCGCGCCCCGCAATCCCGAATCGAATTTTGGAAACGTCGCGGGATCGATTTCGACTTCCCAGAGGTTGCGGATTTGCAGCCACTGGCCGGCGAAATTGTTGACGAACGCAGACGACCGCCAGTCCTGAATCATGCGTGCGGCTTGCTTTCCGAGGTTGCCGTCCTTGCGCAGCTCACCTTTCTGCGCCAGCGCGAAGAGCTCGGGATCGGGCATGCTGCTCCACAGAAAATACGAGAGCCGCGATGCCACTTCGTAGTCGTTCAGCTCACGCACTTCGCCCGGATTCATTGCTTGCGGATCGAGTTCCCAACGGAAAAGAAAATGCGGCGAGCACAGCCCGGCTTGAATCCCGGCCTGGATCCCTTCGAGAAAACTGCCGCCATTTTTCATCGCGAGATCGACGAATCCCGCGAGCCGTTCCACCTCGGCGTCGGTCACGGGGCGCCGAAACGCGCGCTTTGCAAAACGATTCATGACCTCCAGCGCGACCTCGTGCTCCTGCCCCGGATTTGGCATGCGCGTGATCAGTCGCTTGTGGCTTTCCGGCAAAGGCGGCGGCGGGCCGGGCGGCGTTTCGATTTCGACGGACTCGACGAAAAGATTGCGGTCGCCGCGAAGCTTTGGGTCGGGATTTTTGTCGTCGTGGTAGTTGTTCAAGTAAGCAACAGCCACGCGTTGCGAGCCCGGCGCCAGCGTCGCTCGCGCTTCAAAGACCGCGCTCTTGTTTGCATTTCCGACCTCGAAAACTTTGACCTCCCTGCCGCCAATGCGCAGCGCGAGCTTCGGCAATTCCGGGCCGGCAAGTTCGCCGTACGCGTGGATCCGGAAGATGTATTCAGCTTGAGACGGAAAGAGGAATTTCGCGGTCGCCTCGCCCTCGCGATAGAGGCCGAGCGTCTTATCGTCCAGCGGCCGGATCGCCTCGCTCGACGACGACTCGAACTGATCGCCGCGAAGCCGCTTCACCACAGGCTTCGCCGCCGTATCGACAACGATGGCCTTCTGCACGATTTCTTCCGCGGCAGTCAGGTATTTTTCCATGAGCATCGGCGGCAGCGAGAGCACGTCGCCGATGTTGTCGAAACCGAAACCCACTTCGTCGTTGGGGAAATCCTCGGGCTCGTAATTGGTCCCCATCAGGTCGCGAATGGTGTTCTTGTATTCTTCGCGATTGAGTCGGCGGATCGTCACCTTTCCGGGGTTGCGCGGTCCTTCGCATTCGGCCTTGGAGAGCTGGCCATCAATGTAGTGCAGCATGGTCTCGCGCTGCACCTCACTGGGCTGCGGTTTTTTCTCCGGCGGCATCTCGCGCGAATCAATCAGCTCCGCCACCTTTTCCCAAACCTTGCGGTTTTCCTCGAGCTTCGGGTTCTCCGCGTAGGGCAGCAGGTTCAGGTCGCCCTTCTGCTTTTTGTCGTTGTGACAATCAAAGCAGAATTCTTGAAGCACTGGCTTGATGTGGTCCTTCAATGTCACCGGTCCCGACGCGGGCTCCGCTGCCGACGACGACGCGGCGAGGCCGACGCAGAGCGCAGCCAGAATGGAGGTCGAACGGAGTTTCATCGGTAGCCGGGAAAGATACACGGGAAACAACCGTCCACGAGGGAGGGAATTAGGCTCAGGATGACTCGCGTTTGGGAGGGGTTCACCGGATGCCGGGCAGTTTCCACTTTGCGCCCGCCATCCAGCTTCGTAGCCTGCGAGGCCTGTGCGCTGGCTTGCCTACATGGCTTCGCGGTCGATTTTGCAAGTGATCCTCGCGCTGGTGACGAAGACCCACGTCCTCCATCGCGAGCGGTCCCGGCTGCCTGGCGGCTGGCTCTTTGTGTCGAATCACATCAGCCATTTCGACCCTCCCTTTCTCACCGTCGCGGCGCTGCGCAAGCTCGACTGGATGGCGACGCGCGAGCTTTATGCACCGGGCCTCGTGTCGGCATGGATGCACGCCGTGGATACTTTTCCCGTCGATCGCGAGAAGGTCGAACGCAGCACGATTCGTGAGGCGCTGTTGCGGCTGAAGCGCGGGCATGTCGTGGGCATTTTCGGCGAGGGTGGCATTCGCGACGGCACGCACTCCGTGCTCGAAGGCGGCCCGCTGAAACCCGGTCTGGCCGCGATGGCACAAATGAGCGGGGCCGCGGTCGTTCCGTGCGTGCTCCTCGGCAGCGACCAGCTCTACACGCATCGCAACTGGGTTCCGTTCCGGCGTGCGCGAGCGTGGATTTCCTTTGGGGAACCGCTGCGTTGCGAAGGCGATGGCAAGGATGCGCGCGCGGAGTTTGAAGCGCAGGTCGCCGGCGCATTGAGGACGCTTTACGCCGAGTTGAAAGAGCGCTTTCAACTTACTGCTCACGATCTTCCTCAGCCGCCGATGCGGCGTAAAGGGCGAGTATGAGTTTCCAGCGTCTCTCGGCCCGCGTGCTCGACTCGGCGATGTGCACGATGATGTTTGCCATCCAGCGCCGGCATCGGCTGAACCGCAGCAGCCGTGCGGCGCTGGAAAAGTACATCGCTGAATGCGCGCCGCTCAGTCGCGATGAATACTTTCGCGGCGATCCCGTGGACTTCTGCGAGACCCCGCTCACACTCGCCTGGCCGAGCCCCATAGTCACGGGCTTCGCCGAAAACGATCGCACGAGCGTCGCGTTATTTCCAAGCACGCGCGGATGGAGCGCGCCGACCGTCCTCTTCCTGCACGCACTCATGTCCGCGAGCGACCGCGGCTATCGCCACTGGGCCGCGCGCTTCAATGCCGCCGGCTGGAACGCCTGCTTCGTCCACCTGCCCTTTCACTACTCGCGCACGCCGCGTGGGTATTTCAATGGCGAGCTCGCGATCACCGCCGATCTCGTCCGCAACGCGCAGGGACTGCGGCAGGGCGTCGCCGAGTTGCGTCAACTCATGGCCTGGCTGCGAACGCGCGGCTGCCGCGAATTTGGTCTGTGGGCGTCCAGTTACGGCGGCTGGATCGGCGCGCTGCTCGCCTCGGTCGAGAGCGACTTCCGCTTCGCCGCGCTCATGGAGCCGATTGTCGATGTCGAGCACGCCATCTGGGTGTCGCCGACGGGTGCCGCGCTCCGCCGCGAACTGCGCGCGCAAGGCATCGAACACAGCATTATCGAGCGCCATTTCCGACTCATCTCCCCGCTGCACAGTCAGCCCCTCTGCGGCGGCGATCGCGTGGTTTTTGCCGCTGGCGAATTTGACACCATCGCCCGTGCCGAAGACATCGCCCGCCTGCACGCGCTCTGGCCCGGCTCGGAACTGCTGAGCGAGCCGCAGGGCCACTTCGGCTACCGGCTCATGCCCGCCGTCTGGGGCTGGCTCAGCCATCGGGGTCTGGTCTAGCGGGCACAATCACCGCTTCGGACCATCGGCAAGCTCGCGCAATCACGCGAGCCAACGGTGCTTGGCCCGATTTTCGCTAACCCAAGACGTGCTCTTTCAAGCCCGGCATGTCCGCGACCACCCTACTTTCATCTCTCGCATCATTGCTGAAGCGCTCCAAACCCATGCTTTGGACTGTGTCCCTCGCGCTTGTCCTGATCGTGGGCTATTTTGACTATCTCAGCGGATACGAAGTCAGCGCGGTGCTCTTTTATTCGCTGCCGATCGTCCTGATCGTCTGGTTTGGCGAAAAACGTTCCGGCGTGTTAGTCGCGCTCTGCTGTGCAGTTGTGTGGTGGTGGGCGGATGAAGCCTCCGGGCATGACTATTCGCGCGCGTGGGTCCAGATCTGGGAGACGATCATCCGCCTCGCCTACTTCTTGATTTTCGCGGAGACCTGCGGGGGCATCAAGATGCGGATCGAACTTCTTGAGCATTCGCAGCATCTCGAGCGGGAAATCATCCGCATCCGAGAGACGGAGCGCCGGCGCATCGGGCATGATTTACACGACGGTGTCTGCCAGTATTTCGCCGCCATCGGCTGCGCTGTGGGATCCCTGAAAAGGCACTTGGAAAAGCAAGGGGTCGAACAGGCTGCACGGGCGGGGGAAATCGAGAATCTGATCATGCAAGGGGTCTCCAAAACGCGGGGGATCGCGCGCGGTCTGTCCCCGGTGGAAAACGACAACGCCGGGCTGCAGTCGGCATTGGAGGAACTCGCCGCCCGTTCGACCGATCTCTTGAATCTCCGCTGCACTTTCGAGTGCGACAGCCCGGCGCCGATTTTTGACAACGTCTGCGCCACCCACCTTTACCACATCGCGCAGGAATCCGTCAGCAATGCCAGCCGCCACGGTCAGGCGCGCAACGCCGTCATCCGGCTCTCCGCCAGTCCGAGTGAAGTGGCGCTCACGGTGACCGACGATGGAGTTGGTTTCCCCGCAAGCAAGCCCCGCAGCAAGGGGATGGGCCTCGGAATTATGCAGTATCGCGCCCAGATGATCGAAGCGCAGTTCGAGATTCTCCCACGAGCGGGCGGCGGCACGATCGCCCGCTGCTTCTTTCCTCAACGCGCATGACACCGGCCATCGAGTCGCCCGCCGGCCAGAAAACGCGCGTCCTGCTGGTGGACGACCATGCCATGTTTCGCGAGCAGATCGCCCTCCTCGTGACGCAGGATTTTGGCATGGCGGTTTGTGGACAGGCCAGCAACCTCCGCGACGCCTTGACTCTCGCGCGGACGACCCGGCCCGATCTGGCGATCATCGACATCAGCCTCCATGGCTCCAGCGGCCTCGAACTGCTCAAGGAATTCAAGGCGCAGCGCTTCACCTTCCCTAGTCTCGTCCTATCCATGCACGAGGAATCGCTCTACGCGGAGCGGGTGCTCGCTGCGGGCGCCCGCGGCTACATCACCAAGCACGAAAACTCCGACACGCTGCAACTCGCCCTCCAGCGTGTCCTGGAAGGTAAAGTCTATGTCAGCGAGCATTTCATGGAAACCATGGTCGGCAAGATGGCGGGGCGGGGAAAGGCGGCGTCCACGATTGATCGCCTGGCTGACCGGGAGCTGGAAGTCTTGCAGCTCATCGGAACGGGGCGCAGCACCCGGGAGATCGCCACGACACTGAACCTCGGCATCACGACGGTGGATACCTATCGCACGAGGATCAAGGATAAGCTGGGCTTGGCGAACGGCGCGGAGTTGGTGCAATTCGCCTCTCGTTGGGTGGTCGAGAACGCGTAGCAGGCTTGCTGGAAAACCTCAGCAAGGCGAGTCGCCGTGAGGAACACGAAAGATGGCATCGCAGGCCATCGTCCTCGTTCTCGTTCTCGTCCTTCGTCCTCGTTTTTCACCAAAGACTTCGAGGACGAGGACGAGAACGAGAACGAGGACGATTTCATTAGAGCGGCGCGCAGTTGAAGGAATCGGGAAGAGTCACCAAAGGTGCCCGAAGCTAACAATCACCACATAAGACAGGCTGCCAATCCTGTAGCGTTCCGCGCTACAGAACATGCAAGGGGGATGCTACGCGAGCGGGACGCTCACTTGCTACGTAAGCATGCACAATTATGAAAACCAACCTTCATTCCAAATCCGCATTTACCCTCGTCGAGATCATGATCGTTGTTGCGATCATCGCGTTGCTCGCCTCCATCGCTGTCCCAAATTTCCTTCGGGCGCGAAAGCGGTCGCAAGCTACGCGCATCCTTGAAGACCTGCGCGTCATTGATGCCTCCCTCGATCAATACGCGATCGAGAATAACAAAGCCGGTGGCGCCAACGTCGGTTGGACCGACATCCAGAGTTATCTGAAAAGAGGCTCCGTCCTTTATAACTCGGGCGGGACAGACTTGCTCGGCAATACTTATGTGGGCTTCTCCGTCGATACCCTTCCGAAGCTCCGCTCCACCACCTTTGCCAAGCTCTCGGACGTTGCGCCGAGCGACTTCTGGTCGCCTTTCTATCCTTGAGAAGTCCGAAGCGTCGCTGATCTACGTCTAAACTAATACCTGATGGAGTCAGTAATCTCGCTCGGGTTCTTCACACCAAAACTATGAAAGCAGAGACAATCGAACACATGGACGACCAAGGTGTGGTCTGCGGTGTGGAAGTGATCTTTGAAGATGGGAGTTATCGCGGCTTGGGAGATGTGACTGCGCCACTCGCTGATATTGACCCCGCGAATCTCGTGAAGGTTTATCGGCTGCTTGTCCGAAATCGAAAAGCATTGGAACTTCAGCCACGGCTGCAACAGGTTCCCGCGACGGGTTAGCGTACGATCCGTGAACATCATCGTCACCCCGTGGAAAACGCCGGCGTGATCAAACGATGCGGGCCAAAGCCAGTCGTCATGCGATTGTTACTTTGAGTTCCTGCGCACGGCCCACTAGCCTCGTGGGCACGCTGCGCATGAAAACCTTTACCACCGCCCACTTTCTCAGCCGCGAACTGAGCTGGCTGGAATTCAACCAGCGGGTGCTCGATGAAGCGCTCAATCCGGCCAATCCGCTCCTCGAGCGCGTCAAATTTTTTACCATCACCAGCTCGAATCTCGATGAGTTCTTCGAGGTGCGCGTCGCCGGGCTGAAGCAGCAGATTGAAAGTGATGTCGTCGAGCGCAGCAACGATGGGCGCACGGCCAGCGAGACCTTGCGCGCGATCCGCAAGCGGGTCCGGGCGATGATCGAACAGCAATACCAATGCTGGCGCGAAGAATTGGTCCCGGCGCTCGCGAAGAACGGAATCCAACTGCTCGACTACGAGGAGTTGACCGAGGCCAACCGCACCTGGATCGAGCAGTACTACCGCGCCAACGTGCGGCCCGTGCTCACGCCACTCGGCATCGATCCGTCGCACCCTTTTCCCCAGCTCCTGAACAAGTCGCTCAATATCGTGGTGCAACTCGAGATCGAGCGCGAGGGCGAGATCGAGCGCCGGCTCGCCGTGGTGCAGGTGCCGCGCGTGCTGCCGCGCCTCGTCCGCCTGCCAAGCGAGGAAGAGCGCGTTGATTTCATCTATCTCGGCCACCTCGTCGGCCACTATCTCGCCGACCTTTTCCCAGGGACGAAGATTCTCGGTTTCTGGCACTTCCGCGTGACGCGCAACAGCGAACTCTACATCGACGAGGAAGACATCGGGAACCTGCTCAAAGCAGTGGAGAACGAACTTCACAATCGCCGCAAAGGCGCGGCCGTCCGGCTCGAAGTGGATGCGGCCTGCCCGGCAGAAATCTATCAACCGCTGCTCGAGACGCTCGAGCTCACGGATGAGGATCTTTATAAGATCGACGGCCCGCTCAATCCGACACGGCTGATGGCGATTTACGCCGGCGATCATTCGCCCGAGCTGCGCGACAAGCCATTTGTCGCGCCGACCGCGCCGGCCTTCCGCGGGGCAAATGATCTCTTCACCGTCATCCGCCAGCGCGACGTCCTCACGCACCATCCGTACGAAAGTTTCGGCAGCGTCGTCGATTTTCTCGAACAGGCGGCGGCCGACCCAAATGTGCTCGCGATCAAGCAGACGCTGTATCGCACGGGCGGCGATCCGCGCATCGTCGGCGCGCTCATGGACGCGGTGAAAAATGGCAAGCAAGTCACGGCGGTCACGGAACTCAAGGCGCGCTTCGACGAAGCGAATAACATCCTTTGGGCGCGGCGGCTCGAGGAGGCGGGCGTCCACGTCGTTTACGGCATCGCCCACCACAAAGTACACAGCAAAATCGCGCTCGTCGTGCGGCGCGACGACGACGGACTGCGGCGCTACGTGCATGTCGGGACCGGCAATTACAACCCGAGCACGGGAAAGCTCTACACCGATCTCTCGCTCTTCACCGCGCAGCCGGACTTCGGCGAGGACGCGACGAATTTTTTCAACCTGCTGACCGGCATCAGCCATTTCCAAGGCGCGAAGAAGCTCATCATTTCGCCCTTCACCACGCACGAGAAGATGATGGCGCTGATCAAAAAGGAGACGGAAAACGCGGCGGCAAAAAAGCCGGGGCGGATCATCGCGAAGATGAACTCCCTCGTGGACCGGGACATCATCGAAGCGCTTTACCGGGCCTCGCAAGCGGGCGTGAAAATCGACCTCATCGTCCGCGGCATCTGCTGTCTGCGACCGGGTGTCGAGGGCGTGAGCGAAAACATCACGGTGCGTTCGATCATCGGTCGCTTCCTCGAACACTCCCGCATCTTCTATTTTGAAAATGGCGGTGCGCCGAAAATCTTCGTCGGCAGCGCCGACTGGATGCCGCGTAATTTTTTCCGGCGAATCGAAGTCGTTTTCCCGGTCGAAGACCCCGCGCTCCGCGATCGGATCATCAACCAGATTCTCACCGCCCAATTGGCCGACAATACAAAGGCGAGCATCCTCGCCGCCGATGGCAGCTATTCCCGCCCGGTGGTCACAAAGGAAACCGGCCAGCAGAGCAGCCAGGCGGATTTCATGGCACTGGCGCTCGGCGAATCCAAAGCCCGCCGCCCCGGACGCCCGGCCAAGAAAGCCTACGCAAAGTTCGCCGTCGCCAGCAATCCACGGTGACGCGGCGGGGAACGCTTTTCGACGGTGGCGGCTCAGTTTGCGGGTGTAGAGGTGGCTCTGTCGCGCCTTGGCGACGTGCCACCTGTGGTCGGCAAAGGCGGCACGTCCTGCGGACAGAGCCGCCTTTACAACGCTCGGGCCCAAATTGATCCACTACCGAAAACTTCAAGGCTGCCATCGGGCTGCATCTTGCGTATTACAACTTCGTGAAAACACATTCCACCGTCCGTTGCACGCCGGCATGGCCGCTGGCGTTGAAAGCAGCGCGTGGAGTGTTGCCGATCTCGTCAATGCCGCCCCGTAAATACATCGAAACATTGAAGAAGGCGATTCGTGCGACGCACGGATGCGGTGCGCGCCACTTCACCACCGTGCCGGTGACTGAGATGTTTCGCGGCAAAGTCGCGTGGCAGGGCGACGTTGAGGTTTTCGACCTCATCAAGCATCCGAAGGCGGGAACCTGCTACGCCTGGAGCTACGACGAAAAAGGCAAAACGCACACGACCGCCGTGCTTGGGCTGCCGCCGGTAGATTCCGCCGAGAACGCGGTGAAGGTGGCGATTGCTGCGAAAGGAAAAAGCTAAATGCCGTTTTCAATACAAGGCATCGGAACTGCGTTGTACGGGGAGCGAGACATCCGCAGGGACCATTCGTACATCGCAACGGAATGGATCATAATTTTCTGTTTACCCATTATCCCGATTCGCAGCCTGCGAATCAAACACTGTCCGAGCCGTCCTGACGATCTAAGGATTGGGGGCGCGATGCAATTAACGTCTCGCTATCTGGTTCTTGAGAAGAGATTCCCCAATTGGAAGCAGGTTCTTTCGACCTACGCATTTGTTATTCTTTCTCCCGCGTGGGTCGCGCTCGTGTACTGGTCAACAACACGACTCAATGCATTCATGAACGAGCGATATGACAGCGCTCTCTGTTTTTACGTCCCCTACACGTTGGCAGTTTTGACTTTTTGGTTGCCCTTCCCTGTGCCATCTTGGTTGTGGAAGCGCGCTCGACGAAGGGCTGGGATCGAAGAACTGAGGGAACGAAGCTTTATGGGGGCATGGTGGGGATGACGAAACCAAAACAGGACACTACCTTCTCGACGCCCTGCTTGCCATTCGGATGTCGCCCGATAAAGTCGGGCCGCTTCGCCCATGGCTCTCTTGAATTCCGCAAAAATCATCCCGCTTTTCACCGCGCTCGTCCTCGCCCTTTCTTCCTCCAGCCGCGCCCAAAATGCCGCGGCTTACGTGATCAGCGACAGCGTCACCGGGTTCATCCTCGATCAATCCAACGGCGCAAAAAAACTCCCGATCGCCAGCCTGACCAAGATCGCCACGGCGATGGTCGTGCTCGATTGGTCCGACTCGACGAAAGCCGATCTCAGCCAGCACGCCACGGTACCAGGCAGCGCCGCGCAGCTTTCCACGGCACAGGGCGCTGGCTTGCAGCCGGGCGATGGCTGCTCGATGCGCGATCTGCTTTACGCGGCGCTCATGCAGTCCGACAACGTCGCCGCGCAGACTCTCGCCGAGCACGTCGGGCGCGCGCTCGGCGGCGGCGCTCCGGTCGAGGCGTTTGTGGCGCAGATGAATGCCCTCGCCAAATCCCGGGGGATGCTGCGCACGAAATTTCTCAACCCCCACGGACTCGACAACCTCGAGCGTTCCACTCCGTATTCCACCGCGGAAGATCTCGCCCGGCTGACCGCCTACGCCATGGGAAATTCGGCCTTCCGCTTTTACGTCTCCCAACGCGAGCGCAAGATCGCCATCGCGAGCGCAGGCGGCGGGCAGACCAGCTACTTGCTGCGCAATACCAACGAACTGCTCGGCATCAATGGAATCGATGGCGTGAAAACGGGCAGCACCAGCCGCGCCGGCCAGTGCTTGATCATCTCCGCACCGAAGCCGCCCGAAAGCCGGCAGGAAGGGGACAAGCATTTCATCACGCCGCGCCGGCTCAATGTCATCGTGCTCGGCGCAGACAACCGCTTCGCACTCGCCACATCGCTGCTCGGACGCGGCTGGCAGCTCTATGATTCGTGGGCCGCCGCCGGTCGTCCCTCGAAAGGCTGGAAGCCTCAGTGATCGAGGCGCGTCTGTGGAAGAGACCATCCCCAAGCGCATCGGGGTTCTAACCAGCGGCGGCGATTGTCCGGGCCTCAACGCCGTCCTTCGCGGCGTCGTCCGCACGGCCACGACGCTGAACTGGAAAGTGTTCGGCTTCGTCGATGGGTTCGAGGGGCTTCTCCCGCCGGGCGATTTCATTCCTCTCACCACCGCCCGCACCGCCGGGATCATGCAACTCGGCGGCACCATCCTTGGCACGACCAACCGCGGTCATTTTGTGGCCAAGATGGGCGCAGGAACGCGCGCCGAGATTCCCAGGGAGATCATCGAACAAGCTCGCGAGACGCTGCGCCGTTTGCAGATCGATGCCGTGATTGCCATCGGCGGCGACGGCTCGCTGACCACAGCCCAGCAAATGAACGAGGCCGGCATCCCCATGATCGGCGTTCCAAAAACCATCGACAACGATCTCGAGGCGACCGCGATGACCTTTGGCTTCGACAGCGCCGTGGCCTGTGTCGCGGACGCCCTCGACCGCCTGCACACGACGGCGAGCAGCCACAAGCGCGCGATGGTCATCGAAGTAATGGGGCGTCACGCCGGCTGGATCGCACTCTACGGCGGCCTCGCCGGTGGCGCCGACGTCATCCTCATTCCCGAGATCCCTTTCGACCACGAGATCGTCGCCCGAGCCGTGCAACGGAGGGACGCCGAAGGATGTCTGAGCACGCTGATCGTCGTCGCCGAAGGAGCCCGTGAACGCCACGGGCACGAGCACGTCCGCACCGCCAGCACCGGCGAATACAAGCTCGGCGGCGTCGGCGAAATCGTCGCCAACGAAGTCGTGAAGCGGATCGACAAGGAAACGCGCACCTGCGTGCTCGGCCATCTCCAGCGCGGCGGTGCGCCCACGACACTCGATCGCATCCTCGGCATGCGCTTTGGTGTCAAGGCAGTGGAACTCATTGCCGACGGAAAGTTCGGACAGATGGTCAGCTACCAGAACGATCATGTCGGGAGCGTGCCGATCGCCGATGCCGTCCATCGGATCAAACTGGTCTCGCCCGACTGCGAGATGATCAAAACCTGCCGCGCTGTCGGCATCAGCTTCGGTGATTAGCCTGCCGCAATCTCACTTGCTGCAAGTCGAGGCCGCCTTATTCTTCCGGCCATGAGCGCCGTCGCCCCAGTTTCTTTGCCGGAGTCACGCACCGGTTCAGAGCCACTGGGTCCATTCGCCGCGCGCCTCGCCGCCGCCGATCGGATTTTGCAAAAGGAGCGCGGTGGAAGCCTGCTCTTACGGGCCTGGCCGTGGATCGCAGGTTTTATCCTCATCGTCTTCGCTCTGGATGTCGTCCTGCATCTCAGCGCCGGTCCACGCCTCGTCATTGTCGCTGGCTTTGCGCTGCTCGTTCTCGCCGGTGCAAGTTGGTGTGCTTCCATCGCGTTGTTGCGTCGCAATCCTTTTGAGCACACGGCGCGCATTCTCGAAAGCCGGCATCCGCGGCTCGGCTCGAAGCTCATCAACCTCCTCCAGCTTCGCGCCCAGTCCCAGGATCCAGTGCTCGCTCCACTGACCCGCGACCTCGCCGCCCTGGCCATCTCCGGTTACGCCGAGGAATTGCGCCAGGAGCCGATCGAGCAACTCGCCCGCACCAATCGCCTCCAACTCGACGCGAAGTCCGCTGCCTTTGGTCTGCTCGGCTTCGCCGCAGTGCTCGCGATCTTTTTCGACATCACAAAAACGGAAGTTCCGCGCTTCCTCGATCCTTTTGGCGATCACCCACCCTACTCGTTCACGCGGCTCGAAATCAGCGATCCAGCGACCGACGGCGCCGCGGTCATCTACAACCAAAGCCTGCTCGTCACCGTGAAATCCTCCGGTCATCGTCCGGGCGAGCTTTTCCTGAGCTACTTCCCGTCCGGGCATCCCGAGCAGACAATTACCGTGCCGATGTTCGACAAAGGCGAGCATGGCTTCACGCAACAGATCGAGAGCGTGCGCACAGACCTCGTTGTCTTCGCGCAAACGAAGAATCGGCATGCGCTCAGCCGGCAGCGACGCATCACCGTCGTCCTCACGCCGCGGTTGGAAAAGGCGTGGGTGAAAATTTCGCCGCCGGCTTACACCGGACTCGCGCCGGATGAGAAACGGCTCAACTTCAAAAACGTCAAAGCGCTAGCCGGCAGCACGCTCGAATTTCGGTTGACGTCGAACCGTCCGCTGACCAGCGGGCATCTCACGGTGACGACGGCGAGCAGCGTCGAGCCGATCACGATGACGCCACGCGGACCAAACGAAGTCGTCGGGACGATTGAGGCGAAGCAGCCGGCGCAACTTCAGTTTTCGCTCCTCGACCGAGACGGCAATCCTTCGCAGGAGAAGTGGGAGACCGCGCTCACGGTCACGCACGATTTGCCGCCCGACGTGCAAATCAGCAATCCGAACAGCGATTCGTTTGTCGCGATGGATTTCAAGGCCGAGCCGGTCATCGAGGCGAGCGACGACTACGGCATCCAGACCTTGCGCATTCACACCGCGCGCAACGGCGTCTTCGGCGAGCCACGCGTGGTCACGCCCGACCGCATCGCCCTTCACGCCCGCGAGACGCAGGCGTTCAATTTCAAAGAGATGGGTCTGGAATCCGGCGACACCGTTTCGATTTTCGCCGAGGCCATCGACAACGCTCCGGAGCCGCACATCGCCCGCAGTAAGACGGTCACTTTCACCGTCATCACCACGGAGGAATACAACGCTTTCCTCCGCGAGCGCACGGACGTCGGCGACATCGAGGCTAAGTACGCGAAGCTCGTGAACGAGTTTCACGACCTCGCCGAGCAGCAGAAAAAACTCGGCGAGGAAATCGCCGCGCTGAAGCAGCAACTCGCCGCCGCAAAGAACGACGAGGAAAAAGCTGCCGTGCAAAAAAAACTGGACGATTTGCTGGCGAAGCAGGCCGCCCTCAACGCCAAGCTCAACCAACTCGCGGATACGATGGAGCACTTCGTGCGCGATCAGCCGCTCTACGATGTCGAGGCGGAGTTGAAGAACACTCTCGCGGAAAAGGCGCAGGAAATTCGCGATTCCACCAAGGCCAACGAGGAAGCGACGAAACCCCTCGGCCAGCAGGCACAATCCCAGCCCGGCCAGCCCTCACCGACCGGCCAGCAACCGCCCAGCCAGAAGATGCTCGACGACTTCAAGCAAGCCTCCGACGAACAACTCGCGCGGCTCGGCGCCACCGAACAGGAGACGCGGGATCAAGTGCTGAAGCCGCTCGAAGACCTGAGCCTGATGCATGAGATCGTCAAGGACATCAACCGTTTCAAAGACCTTTACGCCGCCCAACAGGAACTCGCCAAACAGTCGAAAGCCTACGATCGACCGGCCCCGCTCAGCCGCGAGGATCAGTTCGCTCTTAAAGATCTCGCCGCTCAAGAAAAGCAGATCGGCGACGAACTCGACGCCGTCGAGCAGAAGCTGTGGGAGGACGGCAAAGCGGCGCAGGAAAAATTTCCAAAAGCCGGCGAGAGCGCGCAGGACATCGCCCAAAAAATGGGCGACCTCAAACTGCAAACCCTGGCCAACAAAGCCACGAGCGAGATGCTCGCCGGTCACGGCGACTACGGCTCCGACCTCGCGGAATCGCTGCGCAGCGCCATGGAGAAGCTCTTTTCCCAATGCAATGGAAAGGGCGAAGGCATGAACGACGAGCTCGATCAATACATGAGCATCCAGCGCTCGCTGAATCCGCGGCAGAGCTTCCAGCAGATGATGCAGTGCAAGAAGTTCGGCTCTAGCCGCGGCTTCAAGCCCGGTCGCGGCGGCGAAGGCAATGGCGGCAGCGACGGCTACGCGGTGATGACCGGGCCGAATGCCAACGTGCTCGGCAACGAAGCCAGCGTGTCCGCGTCCGACAAGGCGGAGGTCAACGGCCAGGGCAAAAACAAAGCGACAGCCAGCGGCGAAGCACCCAGCGTCACCCTGGATAAGCCAGACGTGATCCAAGGCGTGAATCCCGTGAACCGCGAATCCGAAGCCGTGCAAGGGGAGACCACGATCGAGCAATACAGCGACATCGTGGAAAAATATTTCAAAGCGCTGACCAAAGGCCGAAAGAAAACGGACAAGCCATGAACGACTGCTTCGTTCCGAAAGTTCAAGCGGCGAACAAGTTGATCCGGGGAGCGCACGCGTCCCGGACCCTCTTCATCGCGCTCCTCGTTTTCGTCCTCGTATCGTTCGATGCCCACGCTGGCGCCGGTGCGACACCAGAGCGGAAGCAGAAGGAAATGGAAGCGGCTTTGGTCAAAGCAGCCGACGCTCCAAATGCCGACCTGACCAAGCTCCAATGCGGCAATTTCGTCTATGCGGGGAGCAAGAGTTCGATTTGCTTTGCCGACAAGTTTCTCTCTGATGTCGCGCGCCAGACGAATCTCAGCGTGGGCAAGAATTTTGTCCCCGTGCGGCTCGACGCGGACAACGCTTTCGACTTCCCGTTCTGCGTCTGGTCAGGCGAGGACGACTTTTCGCTGACGAAAAAGGAACGCGATAATCTCCGGAAATATCTGACCAGCGGCGGCTTCATCCTTTCGAGCCCCGGCTGCTCCGACCCAAAATGGGACACCGCGCTGCGCCGCGAATTGAAGCTGATCTTTCCCGAATACAAACTCGTGAAACTCCCGATGTCGCATCCGGTTTTTTCCACCGTGAACCAAATCGGGCGGCTCACCGACAAGCACGGCGCCCAAGCTTATGTCGAAGGCATGGAGATCGATGGCCGGCTCGTCATGGTGTATTCCAAGGACGGATTGAACGATGTCTCGAACGCCAAGGGCTGCTGCTGCTGCGGCGGCAACATGATCGTCGAATCGGTCCTCGTGAACGTCAACGTCTTCACCTACGCGCTCCTCTACTGATGGCCCGCGCGGGTGTTGAACCTCACGATTTTCTGCCGGCATGAAACGCTGGTGGTGGCTCGTGCTCGCCGCGGTCGTGGGCTTTGGATTCTGGCTCGCCGTCGGGCAAAAGAAAACGCCGCCGATTCCACAGGCACTCACTTTTCTCTTCACCTGCGATGTCCGCGGGCGGCTTGTGCCGTGCGGGTGCTTCACCGGCCAGCTCGGCGGGCTCACGCGCATCGCAACACTCTTCGGCCCCAACTCTACGGCTGAAGAAATCCGCGTGGATGTCGGCGATGCGCTTGCGGGCACCGCGGACTACGAGCGCATCCAATATCGCTACATCCAGCAGGGCTTTGCGCGGATGGGTTACGAAACGCTCAACGTCGGCCAGCGCGAGGCGCGACTCAGCGCGGCGCAACTGCGCGAAATCAAAGCGAACGCGCCCGTCCCAATGCTCAGCGCAAACCTCCTCGACCGCGCGACGGGCGCACCGCTCTTCGACGGCTACAAAATCATCCGGCGCGGTCCGTGGCGCGTCGCGCTCGTCGGCGTGCTCGATGGGCGCGGCCTCGGCGATGCGCTCGGCGATGGGCTGACGGTCGAGCCCATGGAAGTCGCGCTCGGAAAGCTGCTCCCACAACTCAAAGGCCAGGCGGACGCCATCGTGCTGCTCGCCTTTGCCGACGAAGAAGCGCTGACCGGACTCGCCCGCCAATTCTACGAACTCGACGTGATCCTCGGCGGCAAAGTCCATCAACCTTCGCAGCAACTCGTGAAAGAAAACCGCAGCCTTATTCTCGCCACAACGAACGAATCGCGGGCCGTCGGCGTGCTTCAGGCGAGCCTGCTTGCGCCGGGTCGAATGGAAGCGATCAAGGGTGAAGTCTCGCTGGTGAGTGACCAGATTCCACAAGACGACGACATCGCCGCCCTCGCCGTCGCCTACCGTGATGAGATTCGCCAGACCAAACTCGCGATCGACGATCCGGCCACACTCCGGGAAGACATGGTGCCGGGCGTGCAAGCCCGGGCGAGCTACGCGGGCACGCAGAACTGTGTCACCTGTCATCAGACCGCCGGGCAAGTGTGGGCGCGTTCCGGCCACGCACGCGCCTTTTTCACGCTCCTCGAGCACAAGGCTGACGCCGATCCAAACTGCATCCCGTGCCACACCGTTGGTTTCGATACGCCCTCGGGCTACCGCCGCGAATTTGGCGCGGACAAGCTGGTCGATGTCGGTTGCGAGAGCTGTCACGGGCCGGGCAGCGAGCATGTGGAGCAGCGCCGGGCGGGCGGCGAACTCACGACGCACTTCCGTCCCATCGGCGCGGGTGATTGCCAAAAATGCCACCACGGCGAATTCAGCCGGCCTTTTACGTGGGATCAATTCTGGCCACACATCATGCACAGCAAAGAACCTCCTTCAGGAAAACGCCCCGTGGTCGTTCCAGTGGGCTTGCCTCTCCGGGACGCGATCCAGGATCTGCTGTTCAAGTAGCGGCGCGCCTCTTCACGCCTCACGGGAGGCAGGAGTCGTCCCGCCCCGTTTGTTGAAACAGCCTCCGCGCAAGGCCGCGTGGATTTCACGCTTTCCGCTGCTTGCGCCATCTGCTAACGGAACTCCGGCAGGTGTTCGTGGGAGCGCCGTGCCGGCACCATCCCCAAACGGAATCCGCCATGAACACCATCTGGTCCTTCGACCTCGGCAATGCCTCCGTCGGCGAAGCCGTGTGCGACATGAACTTCCTGATAACATGCTTCCATTCGCGCCATGTCTGACGAATTCCAATACGATGTCTTCCTGAGCCACAGCGCGAAGGACATGGCGGTGGTGCGCCCGCTGGCGGAGCGGTTGCGGGCGGACGGGGTGAAGGTGTGGTTCGATGAATGGGTGCTCAGGCCAAGCGACAGCATCGAAAGGAACCAGTCGAAGACTGCCAAGACCGAGGAAGGGCTGGGGCGCTCGCGCGCGCTGGTGCTCTGCAGGTCGGCGCATGCGTTCGGATCGGACTGGGTGCAGTTGGAGTCCGGCACCTTCCGGTTTCGCGACCTTTCTCCATGCGCCCTGCGCCAACTTCAACACCCGCTCAGCAAACACCTGGCTGCCCCAATACCACCCGTGCCGCAGGTGGCTGCAACGCGCATCCAGCGCGGCGGCGAAGCCGAAATGCATACGCCCACCATAATGTTGCGGTCATGTTCGCTGGCGATGATGCGCACGCGGCTTGAGCCGCACTCAAACAACAAAAACAACACAAATCCATGAAACTAAACATCCACACAATCCTCGCCACGCTCTGCGCGGCAGCCCTCTCATTCGCCACCGCGCGCGCGGCGGAGGAGGAAGACAAGCCGGTAAAATTCGCGGATCTGCCTGCTGCGGTCGCCAAGGCGATCAAAGCCGCGGCGGGTGACGCAAAACTGAAGTCCATCGTCCTCGGCGATGAGGACGGCACGCCCGCCTACGAGGCCGTGTGGAACGCCAATGGCCACCAGCATGAAATCGCCGTCGCCAAGGACGGCACGGTGCTGGGCCTGGAAGAAATCATCACGCTGGCAGAAGCGCCGGAGGTAATTCGCACGGCCATCGAGAAGGAAGCGGGCAAGAACAAGGTGCTCGAAGTCGAGAAGGTGCTCGAGAAGGGCAAGACGGTTTACGAAGCGTCGATCGAGAAGGGAAAGGGCAAGGTCGTCGTGACCTTCGACACCAAGGGCAAAGTGCTCGAACGCGAAAACCCCGCTGACGAAAAAGACGAGAAAGCCGAGAAGGGCGAAAAGTCTGAGAAGGGCGGCAAAAAGGAAAAGAAGGACTAAAGTCCACCGTCTGAATATGGCCGGCCTCCGGGTGCATCGTTGCCCGGAGGCCGCGCTGTATTTACCTACTGCGCTGTGCATCTGCTCATCATCGAAGACTCCGAACGTCTGCGCCGCTCGCTCGCCGCGGGGCTGCGCCGCGCGGGCTATGCGGTGGACTTCGCCGAGGATGGCGAGGATGGGCTGTGGAAAGCGCAGGAGCGCGAATACGACGCCATCGTCCTCGATCTCATGCTGCCGAAGCTCGACGGTCTCGCGGTGCTCCGGCGACTGCGCGCGGGTGGCTCACAGGCGCACGTCCTCATTCTCACTGCCCGCGATGCGGTGGATGACCGCGTGCGCGGCCTGCGCGCCGGGGCGGATGATTACCTGCCGAAGCCGTTTGTTTTTACGGAGCTGCTCGCCCGCGTCGAGGCACTCTGCCGACGTGCCTACGGGCGGAAAGACGCGAGCCTCAACGTGGGTGATCTCGTGCTCGACCGCACCGCGCGCAGCGTCGTGCGCGCCGGTGCGCCGGTGCCGCTCACACCGCGCGAATTTGCGCTGCTGGAATTCCTCACGCTGCGCGCGGGCGAAGTCGTCTCCCGCACGGAAATCGAAGCTCATCTCTACGACGAAAATGCGGACTTGATGAGCAATACGGTGGACTCCGCCGTGTGCTCGCTGAGGCGGAAAATCCAGCCGCCCGGCAGCGCGCCACTGCTGCACACGCGGCGCGGCCAGGGCTACGTGCTCGCACCTTGATGAAAAGCCTGCGCGCCCGGCTCACCTTCGCGCTCATCGCCGCCGGAGCGATGCTCATCATCGCACTGTGCGCGACGGCGTTTCTGCGCGGGCGGGCGCTGCTCACGGCGCAGTTCGACGATGGGTTGCGCGCCCGCTCGGCGGCGCTCATTTCCCAGCTCCGCTGGAATGCGCGCGGCAAGGCGGACTTCGACTACAAGGGCGAGTTTATGCCGGAGTTCGAGCATCGCGATGGCGGCTTTTACTTCGCACTGTGGTTGGAAAAAAGCGGCAGGCTCATCGAGCATTCGCACTCGCTCGATGGCGCGACGCTTCCGCGTTTCACTGGCACTGGTGGGCAGGCGGAGTTCCGCGAATTTGCCATGCCGGACGGCGCACCCGTGCGGGCCATCGGCGTGCGCGCACCATTCCAGCCGGATGAGGATTCCGACGACGAGAAACACGAAACCATCGCATCAGCGCAGCCCGGCGCAGTCGTCGTCATCGCCGGAAATACATTCGCGCTAGCGGCCCGGCTGCGCGCGCTCGCCATCGAGCTGGCCGCCGCGGGTGCGCTCGGCCTCGTGCTCATCGCCCTGCTCGTGCGCGCCACGCTGCGGCGCGGCCTCGCCCCGCTCGCGCAAATCTCCGACCTCGCCGCGCGCCTCGACGCCGAGCATCTCGACGCGCGCTTTCCCCACACGGGACTGCCCGCGGAACTCGCCCCCATCGCCGCGCGCCTCAACGACCTCGTCGCGCGTTTGCAAGACGCCTTCGCCCGCGAGCGCCGCTTCAGCGCGGATGTCGCGCATGAACTCCGCACCCCCATCGCCGAGCTGCACACCCTCGCCGAAGTCGGCCAGGGCATCGCGCCCGCCGACGCCGAGACCGCCGCATTCTTCCGCGATGCCGGAGCCATCGCACGCCGGATGGACGGCACCGTCTCCGCCCTCATCCTCCTCGCGCGCTGCGAAAGCGGCCATCAGCCAGCCCGGCGCGGGCCGGTGGACGCGGGCGAACTTCTCGCCACACTTTGCGCCGCCGCCGAACCCGCCGCGCGCGCCCGCGGCATCGCGCTGGAAAACGGCGTACCCCGGGATTGGCAGTGCGAGAGCGACCACGACCTGCTCGCGCGCCTCTTCCGTATCCTGCTCGGCAACGCGGTCGAATACACCGGCTCACCCGGCCTCATCGCCCTCCGCGCGACCGAACACGAAATCACTATCACCAACAGCCCGGTGGCGCTCACGCATAACGACGTGCCCCACCTTTTCGAGCGTTTTTGGCGCAAGGACTCCGCCCGCTCCAGCGATGCACACGCCGGTCTCGGCCTCGCGCTGGCCGCGGAAATCGCGCGTCTGCTCGACCTCCGCCTCACACCGGAACTCGACGGCGACAAGCTCGCCATCCACATCCGTTTTTCATAAAACGCCCCGCGCCGCCGCCGCGCCTGAGTAGGGTATAGGTGTCAGTCAGCATTTCTTGACAGCGAAAGGTATTCTCGCAGCGCCCGCGGCAGCTTCTTTCCCGCTGCCGAGGTCTGGCGACGCAACTGCTGGCTCACATTCGCCCCGCTTGGGATGAGATGGAGCAGTGCTTCGCCACCCCGGAGATTGCCGCCAGTGTCATGCATCAAGGTGGGCGGCTTACTCCGTTTCAGCAGCGGGTGCGCGGCATGCAGGAGGAGTCCGCCATCGAGCTGAACAACCAGAGCAAGGAACGCGCGCTGGTGGGCGAGGTCACTTGATGCTCCCTGCCGGTCGCACCCTTCGGGCACGTCGCTTCGCTCCTGTCCATCTCGCTCCGCTCGGTTCCACCGTGGCGCTCGCGGACCAGATCAGCCGGGAGTTCAACGTCAGCGATCAGGGCATTGATATGGAGATCGAGTTCAATGACGACACGCACGAGGCCACGGGCGCGAAGCTCTACCTGTAACTCAAGTCCGGCGCGAAAATCTTCACGCTCAAGAAGCAGCGCCACGCGGAATACTGGATGGCGCAGGCGTTCCCCGTGCTGCTGGTGATCCGCAATTCCGAGGGCGAAGTCCGCTGGATGGAAGTGCGCGACTGGCAGATGGCCCTGCGGCTCTGTGTGAAGGACAATATTTTTCACTTCCTCGTGGCCGCACGGATCGACACCGGCTTCGAGGCGAGTCGGGGAAAGCTGCACGCGGCGGCGCCAGAGAAGATCGCGGGCATGCTTGGAGCACCCCGACGTCGGTGCTCGGAATCTCAGCAGCGACGGCGTTATGCCCTCCCCACCTATTCGCGGCTCCGCGGCTCCAAAATTCCACCCAACAGAGGCAGCACGACGCCCCAGGCCAGCAGCACTTGCAGCACGATCAGGATTTGGAAATAGGAGAAGGGCGCGCCGCCCAGCAGGAGCGCGGCACCCCAGGCGCGCGGCACGTGATCCTTGATCCAACCACCGGCGAGCGCGCCGACCGAGCCAATAACCAGCGGCAGCCCATAGACTGCCGCCATCCAGAAGATGCCGAAGACTCCGGCGAGAATATTGCTCCGCATCGACGCCGCGAGCTCACGCTCGGAAACTTCGGAAGAAGCGGGAATGGCAGCAGGCTCTGACGGCATGAACGGGAAACGTCCATGACAGCGAAGTGCATCCTGCCGCGCAAGGCGGACGACTCATCGCGTCCTTCGTCCTCGTCCTCGTCCTCGATTTCCGCCATTCGAGGACAAGGACGAAGGACGAGGACGAGGACGATGTCATTGGCAGCGCACTTCCGTGCGGGCTCACCAACGCGCTTACCCCACCCACCGCGGCTCTTCATCCAATCCGGGCCGTTCGGTGAGTAATTCGTGCGGCCCATATTGCGCCTTGTAAGCGGTCGAGCGGCATCCGAGCACGCGATAGCCGAGATAGACGTGCGCACAACCCAATTGGCACGCCCACTCGACCTCGAACAACACACTCGCCACTCCGGGCGACCAGGCGCGGGCGTCGGGGTGATAGAAGAAATAGATCGAACTCACCGCATTCTCCGTCGCATCGACCAGGCCCACCGCGATCAGGCGCGCGCCATCGAAATACGCCATCTCTCGCGCACACGTGTGAGGATGGCAAAATGTCGCGGCGTAGGACTCCGCGTCCATCACGGCGGGCACCCAGCCGCGGGTCTCTTCGCGCATCGCGTGCCAGGCGCGGAACAACTCGACGCGCTCATCCGTCACCTGCGGCGGCCCGATTTCCACCCGCAAATGCGCGCACTTTCGCCGCGCGCGCCGCTGGCTCTTCGTGGGCTGGAAAGTCGCGACCGGAATGCGCAGTGACACACACTCCATGCAGCTCGCGCACTGCGGCCGGAAATATTGCGGTCCGAACCGCCGCCAGCCCCGCGCCAGCAAATGCTCGTGCTCGCCGGGCGTAACATCCGTCAGAATCCGATACTCCGTCGTTGCCGGAAGCCCCGCGAGGTAGGGGCACTGCTCCTCGACCGTGGAGTGCCAGTGCTGCCGGGCCATGGGTGCAAGTCAGCGCCGGGGCGCGTCGGCGCGTTCCGCATAGACCTCGCGGGTCAGCACGCCATCGATCCCGCCCTGATCGCGCATCAGTGCTTTCATGCTCCAGTGGATGTGACCCGGCGCCGCGTTCCCGGACAACCCCTCGCGAGTCAGCGCAATTTGCCGCGCGATCTCCTGCGCTGGACGCTTCTCGCCGATGCGCTCGGTCGCAATGCCCGGCCAGATGGGACGCCCCGCGCGGCTTTGCTCGCGCCACCACTTGAGCAGCACGGGGAAACTCTGCTTCGCCGGTTCGATTCCCCAGTAAAGCTGCGGCGCCAGGTAATCGCACCAGCCTTGCTGCAACCAATACCGCGAATCGGCAAAGAGCTGCGCATAGGCATCAAGCCCCGCCTCAATCGTGGCCGGCACCCGCGGCCGCCAGATGCCAAACGGGCTGATGCCCACGCGCACCGACGACTTCTCCGCCTTCACGCCGCGATACAGCGCCTCGACGAAACGGTTGATATTGTCGCGCCGCCAGTCGGGCCGGCTCAGTCCGCTCGCCGCGCCGTAGCGCTCCCAGCTTGCATCGTCAGGGAAAGAGGCCTCGCCGGGCTTCAGCGGATAGGGATAAAAATAGTCGTCGATGTGGACGCCATCGATGTCGTAGCGCCGGACGATATCGACGATCACATCGCGCACGTAATCGCGCGCCGCCGGTTCGCCGGGATCAATCCAGAGTTGCGTCCCAAAACGCCGAATCCATTCGGGGTGCGTCTGCGTCACGTGATTCGACGCGGCCCCTTTGCCGGTACTCGTCGCCGCCCGAAAGGGATTGACCCAAGCGTGCAACTCAATCTTCCGGGCGTGCGCCTCCGCAATGGCATACTCCAACGGGTCGTAGCCCGGTGACACGCCTTGCTTGCCGGTCAAAAACGCCGACCACGGCTCGCGCTTCGAGGCGTAAAGCGTGTCGGAGGCCGGGCGCACCTGGAGCAGGATGGCGTTGAGTTTGAGCTGCGCCGCGCGGTCGAGGATGGCCCGCAACTGCGCCTTCTGCTCCGCCTCAGGGAGGCCCGGTTTCGACGGCCAATCGAGGTTATAGACCGTGGCCACCCACACGCCGCGAAACTCCGGCGCGGCAGCCGCGCCCAGCGGTGTCAGCATCAGGAACAAAGCAAAAAAGCACGGCAGGAAAGTCTTCATGGGGTTGCGATGCGTTTGACTCTATGGATGCGCCGCCGAATTTCCATCCCCATGCCTGTCGCCGCCGCCAAAAACTCGCCCGTGTTCGCATGGTTCGCGGCGAAATATGGCAAGCCGACTCCGGCGCAGCGTGCCGCGTGGCCCCTCATCGCCCGCGGGAAAAATGTGCTCATCGCTTCACCCACCGGCACGGGCAAAACGTTCGCCGCCTTCCTCGGTGTGCTCGATCAACTCTCCCGACTGCACGCCACCGGAGGGCTGCGTGACACGATTCACTGTGTCTACGTCTCGCCGCTCCGCGCGCTCGGCTACGACTTGGAAAAAAATTTGCGCGAGCCGTTGCGCGAGTTGTTCGGAGAGAAGCCGCCCATCCGCGTCGAACTGCGCAGCGGCGACACCACCGCGAGTCAGCGGCAGCGGCAGTTTACCAAGCCGCCGCACATCCTGCTGACCACTCCGGAGAGCCTCTGCGTGCTGCTCAGCCAGGAAAAATGGCTCGCGCACCTCACGAGCGTCCGCTGGCTGATCGTCGATGAAATTCACGCCCTCGCGGATAACAAACGCGGCGCGCATCTCGCGTTGAGCATCGAACGCCTGGAGGGATGCGCTCCTGCGAGTTCTCCATCTTTAGGCAAAAATGCGGACGCGCAGGAGCGCGTCCCTCCGATTCGCATCGGCCTTTCCGCGACGGTCGCGCCGCTCGCCGAAGTCGGACGCTTTCTGGTCGGCACGCACGGGCAGTGCGAGATCGTGGACGTCGCGACAAAAAAGCGCATCGAGCTGCGAGTCCATACGCCTCTTCGCAGGAATCCTTACCCCGAGGCTGGCTACACCGGCCAGAGGCTCATTCGCGAACTCGGCGAACTCATCAAGAAGAACACCACGACGCTCATCTTCTGCAACGTCCGCTCCGGCGCGGAAGCAGTGACATTCTGGCTGCGCGAAAACTTTCCCGAACTCGCGGAGAGCATCGAGTGTCACCACGCCTCGCTCGAACGCGACGTGCGCCGCGAAGTCGAAGACCGGCTGAAGCGCGGCGAACTGCGCGCGGTCGTGTGCTCGACGAGCCTCGAACTCGGGATCGACATCGGCTCAGTCGATCTCGTTGTCATGATGTCCACGCCAAAAGGCGTGAGCAAAGCACTCCAGCGCGCCGGCCGCGCGGGGCACAATATCCACGCCATCAGCCGCGGCGTGCTCATGGCGACAAATGTCAGCGATCTCGTGGAAGCCTGCGCCACCGTGCTGCTCGCGCGCACCCGGCATCTGGAAGAGGTGCGCATCCCGCACGCGCCACTCGACGTCCTGGCACAGCATCTCGTCAGCATGGGCTGCACGAATCGCTGGACGCGCAAGGATGCGCTGGCGCTGGTTCGCCGTGCTTACCCTTTTCGCGAACTAACCGAGGTCGAATTTGACGACGTGCTGGACTACCTCGCCGGCGGCGGCAAGTCGCTCCGGCAGCAATACACCGAAGTCTTCGGAAAAATCGCCCTCGACGATGACGGCTTCGTCACTCGCAAGGGAAAGGTGCGCCGCGAGTTTCTGCAAAATATCGGCGTGATTCCGAGCGTTGGCGTCGTCCGCGTGCGCTCGAAAACGCGCGCGCTCGGTTCGGTCGAAGAAAGCTTCATTCGCATGATTCGGATCGGAGATGTTTTCATGATCGGTGGTCGTCCCGTGCGGCTCGACCGCGTGACCATGATGGAGGCATGGGTGACGCCGTCACCCGGCGCGATCCCCACGGTCCCGCGCTGGAATGCTGCAAAGATGCCGCTCTCCAATCGCGTCTGTCAGGAAATCATCGCCTTCCGCAGCGAACTCCGCGCGCAAATCGAAAACCGCGGATCGCTGGCTGCGTGGATCGCCAAAAGGCTCGATTGCGACCGCACCAATGCGCAGATCATGGAACGCATCCACCTTGCGCAGCACGAACTCTCCGAGATCCCAACCGCCGACTTTCTCCTCGTCGAAGAATTCATCGAGGTCCCCGCACAAATAACGTCGAAAGCGCGCCAACGCAGACCACCCACTGCGACCGCACACCATTATTTCTTTCATTCGCTGATCGGACGGGCCGCAAACGATGCACTCGCCCGCGTCGTGACTTTTCGCCTGAGCCAGGTCCGCGGAGGAAACGCCGTCGCCACGCCGCACGATTACGGCTTCGTCCTGACGGTCACGCCGCAGCAGAGCTTCGACGAAACCGCGCTGACCAGGCTGCTCGACCCGCGCGATTTTGAATCGCAGGTCCACGCCGCGCTCGGCCAGTCCGAAATGCTCAAATATCACTTTCGCAACGCCGCCCAAACCGGACTGATGGTCTATCGCAACTACTTCGACCAGCAGAAGACCGTGCGGAAACTCGCGTGGTCGGCGGAAGTCCTCTTCAACGTCCTCCAGCAATACGAGCCGGACCATGTGCTTCTGCGCGAAGCTCGCCGCGACACACTCCGCACGTTCCTCGATGTCGAGGGCGCACTCGCTTTTCTACACTCCCAAGCTGGCAAGCCCGTCCGACTCCGGCGAGTCGCTCGCGTGCCGCCACTTTCGTTTGCGATGTATGCGACGAAGATCAAGGAAGCGCTGCTCGTCGAAGACCCTTACGAAACGATGGAGCGCCTTTACCACCAATGGTGGCAGGAGATCGAAAATGGATCGCACCAGGCTTGAGTTGGGACCTGGCCTGTGGCTCGACGCGCGCCGTGCCGTCTGGTTGGAAAAGCCGCGCGTCCTCGCGGTGGCCGACCTGCATCTCGGCTACGCGTGGGCACATCGCTCTGAGGGACAGCTCTTACCGGTGCATACGTCGGAAGATTCGACGGAGCGTCTGCTGGAACTCATCGACAGTTACACACCGCGCGAAGTTGTACTCCTCGGTGATGTCGTGCATCGGGCGATTGCCGCGCCAGCGCTCCAGGAAGAATTGCGGCGGCTCGTCGAGGCGGTTTCCGCGCGCGCCCGCCTGCACATCGTTACCGGCAATCACGACACCGGACTCACGCGCCTGCTGACCGCCACCAGCCTCTCCGTCGAAACCAGTCCGCACATGACCTTCGTCCCACACTTCCTGACGCACGGCGATGCGAGCGACGCATGCACTTCCACGAAGCGAATGCAGGAAATCGCCGCTGGCGGCGGACGCGTCATCATGGGCCACGAGCACCCGGCCATCGCCATCTCGGATCGCGTCGCTTCACGCGTGAAATGCCCGTGCTTCCTCGTCAGCCGCGAAGTACTTGTGCTCCCGGCTTTCTCCCGCTGGGCCGCCGGAACGGATGTGATCCGGCACGGATTCCTCTCGAACTTCGCGCGCCACACTCAGTTTGATCGCGCCGTCGCCATTCTCGCGAGCAAGCTTCTACCCGTGCCGCTCCACGGGCCTCGCTGACACCGCTCGGAAACACACAAGATGACAGCCCGCGCTTGCGCTTGGCGGGTATTTCAGGCGTGGATGGGCGACTCATGCCGCCCGTCCGTTTTTATCTCCCGGATAAGATCCCCGCCGACATGCCGTCGTCGCCAGATGTCTATTGGCTGGGCTTTCGCGGGCATATGCGCAGCGGTGTGTATGCGTGGACGGTGCAGACTTTTCAACGACTGCGCGCCGCCGGCTTTCCCTGCGAACTGACGGATCAATTGCCCGCGGATGGCATCCTCGTCGCGCACCGCAAATCGGTGCCCCGCGACTTCGTGCCACCCGCCGGCGTTCTCTTCGTCTGCCTGCGCGCGGACGCGACGTTTCATCCCTTCGCGCATCTCCATGTCGTCCTGAATCGCAGCGCGTTGAGCTGGTGGTATCCGTCAGCTTACATGCCGCACTGGCCGCAACCGGGTCTGATTCCCCGCGATCCGGCACGCGGGGATGTCTGGCAAAACGCCGCATTCTTCGGCGATCCCGGCTGCATTGCGGAGGAGATGCAGGGGCCCGAATGGGAGGCGACATTGCGCGAACTCGAACTGACGTGGCACTTTGTCGGCCCGGACAAGTGGCACGACTTTCGCGAGGTGGATGTCCTCGTGGCCGTGCGCGGCTTCGACCGGCACCGGCACGGCAACAAGCCACCGACAAAGCTTTTCAACGCGTGGCATGCCGGCGCGCCCGCCGTGCTGGGCCGGGAATCGGCCTACCAGCACGAGCGCAGCGATCCGCTGGATTATCTCGAAGTGGGTTCCTTTGCCGAAGTCGTCGCCGCTCTCCGCAAATTGAAAGAGGAGCCCGACCTGCGGCGAGCCATGATCGTGCATGGGCGCGAACGGGCGCGGGAGAGCGCTCCCGCGGCGATCACGGGGCGGTGGCGGGAATTTTTTGAAAAAGTGGCGACGCCAGCTTACGAAACGCTGCGCCAGTCAAGCGGGTGGAAGCGCACGCTCTTCCGGTGGAATGGGATTCTGAAAACGAATGCCCAGGATTTGAGGGAACGCTTTTGGCGGTGAACTGCGAGCCTGCTTCAATCTTGAGAGGGTGTACCAGAATTCAAAAAGCGTCATCTCGAGCGGAGTTCCGCGAGGGCACCGGCGGGCGGAACGGAGTCGAGAGACCCCGACAAGCGGATAACGTGCTGAGCTACAGCGAACCGCCGAGGTCCCTCGACTCCGTTACACTCCGCTCGGGATGACACGCGTTTTTCAATCCCGGTACATTTACTAAATCGCGAAGTCCTGATACTCCGGCTTCACCGGCTCCGTCGGCGGGAAGAGCATGCCCGCACCGACAGTCAGATTCGTGCCTTGCTCGATGAGGATGAAGGAACCAGTCAGGCGGTTGGTCCCGTAGCCATCGAAGATGAGCGGCTTGGAAGTGCGGAGACGGATTTCTCCGATGCCATTCATTGGCAGGTCCGCTGGCTCGGGCTCAGGCTCGAAGGTCTGGATATTCATCCGGTTGTCGAGACTCGTGACCATCGCTTGCACCGTCTGCGTGGAGTGTTTGAGGAGGTATTTTTTCCCGCGCTGAAGCGGGCGCTGATTCATCCAGCAGACATAGGCCCGCAGGTCCGAACTCATACCGGGCAGGTTGTCGAGGCCGATGAGCATGTCGCCGCGGCTGACGTCGATGTTGTCGGCGAGACGGATCGTGACGGATTGCGGCGAGAATGCTTCGTCCACCGTGCCGTCATAAGTCCAGATTTCCTTCACCGTGGTGCGGACGCCGCTCGGCAGGACCATGATCTTTTGCCCGACCTCAACGAGGCCGCGTGCAATCTGCCCGCTGAGCCCGCGAAAATCATGGAGCTTGGGATCGGTCGGATTGTTGGGGCGATTGACCCACTGCACCGGCATGCGGAAGGCCGTGAGATCCCAGTCGCTGGCGATATACACGGTCTCCAAATGCCCGAGCAGCGCGGGACCTTGATACCACGGCGTGTGCAACGACGGATCGACGACGTTGTCGCCATTCAGCGCGCTGATCGGAATGAACTTCACGTCTTTGAGGACGCCGAGCTTGGGCAGGAAAGCTTCGATGGCATCGCGGATTTCGAGGAAGCGCTCCTCGCTCCAGCCGACCAAGTCCATCTTGTTCACGGCGACGACGAGGTGCGGCGTGCCGAGCAGGGCGGCGATATACGTGTGTCGACGGGTCTGCTCGATGACCCCCTGGCGCGCATCCACCAACACGATGGAAAGGTTGGCCGTCGAGGCACCAGTCACCATGTTGCGGGTGTACTGCACGTGCCCCGGCGTATCCGCGACGATGAACTTGCGACGCGGTGTCGCGAAGTAACGGTAGGCGACGTCGATCGTAATCCCCTGCTCGCGTTCGGCGCGGAGACCGTCGGTGAGGTTGGCGAGATTGATCTGTCCGCCGCCCGTAATGTCAGCGGAGCGCTCGAGCGCTTCGAGTTGATCCTCCATCAGATTCTTGGAGTCATAGAGCAGGCGTCCGATGAGCGTGGACTTGCCGTCGTCCACGGACCCGCAGGTGTTGAAGCGGAGAAGTTCGATCGGATGCGAAGACATCAGAAGTATCCTTGTTTCTTGCGGTCCTCCATCGCGGCCTCGGAGGATTTGTCGTCGGCGCGCGAGCCGCGCTCGGTCACGCGAGCGCCGGCGATTTCGGCGATAATGTCATCAACGGTATTCGCCGGACTTTCCACCAAGCCGGTACTGATGATGTCGCCGATCGTACGGACGCGGACGACGAGTTCCCGCACTTCTTCTTTCGGCTTCGGCGGCATGATTTCGGAGACCGGGAACCATTGGGTGCCGCGGCGCACGCACTCCCGGCGGTGACTGAAATAGATGCTCGGCACCTCGAGTTTTTCCCGGCCGATGTATTCCCACACATCCATCTCCGTCCAGTTGGAGAGCGGGAAGACGCGCATGTTTTCGCCAGGATTCACGCGGGCGTTGTAGATGTTCCAGATTTCAGGTCGTTGATTCTTCGGATCCCATTGGCCGAACGCATCGCGGAAGCTGAAGAAGCGTTCCTTGGCCCGCGCCTTTTCCTCATCGCGCCGGGCGCCGCCGATGGCGCAGTCGAACTGGAATTCCTCGATCGCGGCGAGGAGCGTCGGAATTTGCAGCCGATTGCGGCTGACCTCGCCGGGCGTCGGAACCGCGATCCCAGACGCGATGGCGTCCTCGACTTTGCGGACGATCAGCTTCCCGCCGAGTTGCGCCGCGCGGCGGTCGCGGAATTCATTCAGTTCCGGAAAATGATGGCCCGTGTCCACATTGAGAAACGGCATCGGAATGTCTGACGGACGGAAGGCTTTCTCGGCGAGACGCAGCAGGCAGATGGAGTCTTTGCCGCCGGAAAAAAGCAGCGCAGGCCGCTCGAACTCGGCGGCCACTTCGCGCATCACGTGGATGGCTTCGGTCTCCAGATATTGGAGGTGGTCGAGATGATAGGAATTCATCTGCTCACGCTCCGGCGACGGCTTTTCCGCCCCACGCCGCGTGCAATCCGCACTCGCGCTTTTCGTCGGCCTTGGCGGGGTCGAAATAGTCCCACTCGTTCGGCAGGTCGTACTGCTGGAGGTAGGTGTGCATGTCCTTGTCGGTCCACGGGAAAACCGGGCTGACCTTGAGGCTGCCGAAGTTGGCGTCGTCGCTGACGATGTCGAGGCCGGCGCGGTCCGGGTTCTGCACTTTACGCAAGGCGGTGATCCAGACGGTCGGCGCGAGTTCCTTCATCCCGCGCTGAAAGGGCTCCAGCTTCATGACGGTGCTGAATGCCTTGATGCGTTCTTCGTTCTCCGGCGTCGGTTCCGGCGCGCCGCCGTGGATGGCGTCGTAATGCGCGGCGGTCCTCCTCGGGACGAACGCTTTGATGTTCAGGTTGAGCCGCTGCTTGAGTTCCTCGGCGTGCTTGTAAGTCGCCGCCTTGTTGTAACCGTGATCGACCCAGAGCACCGGAATGTCCGGCTGCACTTGCGTGACGAGGTGCAGAATGACCGCTTCGTAAGGGCGAAAGTTTGTCGAGACGATGGCCCGGCCCTCCGCGCGGGCGATGGCCCAGCGCACGATTTCGAGCGGCGTTTTGTCGCGGAGTTCGGCGTTGGCTTGGGTGATCTGTTCGGCGGTCATGGCTGGATAAGTGAGAGGCGGAGCGGGGGACGAGAGTCCACTCGGATTTCAGGTTTTGCCACCCAAAATCCGTCCGCAGTGTGTCACAAGGCAAAACGGCGCTAGGCGAGCGACTGCGCGGCTTCGATCACGGCTTGCGCGGTGATGCCGAGCACTTCCATGACTTTGCCACCCGGGGCGCTCAGACCGAAGCGGTCGATGCCGATCACTTTGCCATCGAGACCGACGTACTTGTACCAGAGATCGCTCACGCCTGCCTCGATGGCGACGCGGCGGCGCACGGACGGCGGGAGCACTTCGTCTTGATACGCCTGCGATTGTTGATCAAAGCGGAGGAAGCTCGGAATGCTGACAACGCGGACACCTTCGCCGAGTTGTTTCGCGGCGGCGACGGCATGCTGCACTTCGCTGCCGGCGCCCAGGAGAATCGTCGTCAATTCGCCCGTCTCCCGGACTGCGATGTAGCCGCCATTCAACACGCCCTCACGGCGCGTTTTAACCGGAATGTCATTGAGATTCGGCAGCGCCTGGCGCGAGAGCGCGAGCAGTGTCGGGCCGCTTGTGCGCTGGAGTGCTGCGGCAAAGGCACCGGCCGTTTCCTCGGGATCCGCGGGGCGGATCACATCGAGATTCGGGATGAGGCGCAGGCCGCTCACCGTCTCGACCGGTTGGTGCGTCGGGCCATCTTCACCCACGCCCACGGAGTCGTGCGTGAAGATATAGACCGTGGGCAATCCACTGAGCGCGGCAAGACGGATCGACCCGCGGCAGTAGTCGGCGAAGACGAGGAACGTCGCGCCGCTCGCGCGGAAGATGCCGTCGTAGGCAATGCCGTTCATGATGCCACACATGCCGTGTTCGCGAATACCGAAGCGGATGTTGCGACCGGACCAATTCGTCGGGCCGAAGTCTTTGCTGGAATTGATGTAATTGAGCGTCGAGCCGTGCAGGTCGGCGCTGCCGGAGACGAGCGTCGGCACAGCTTCGGCGACTGGCTGGAGCACATCGCTGCCGGCTTTGCGCGTCGCAATTTTCGCGTCCGCCGGAAACTGCGGGATGCGCGCGAGGAGGTCGGCTGGCACTTCGTTTTTCAACGCCGTGTCGAGTTCCCTGGCGAGCGCGGGATTGGCGGTCTGCCACGCCGCGTACGTCTGGCTCCACGCGTCATATTCCCCGGTGAGTTTCTTCGCGTGCTCGATGAAATACGCGCGCGTCTCCTTCGAGACGAAAAAGTGTTCGTTCTCCGGCAATCCGAGTCCTTTGCGCGCCGCGTCCACAAACTTCGCACCGCCTTCGCCATGAGCCTTGGCCGTGCCCGCGACCTCTGGGATCCCTTTGCCGATGAGCGTCCGGGCGATGATGAGTTGTGGCCTGCCCGTGGCCGCCTTCGCTTTTTCAAAAGCTGCGAGGAAGGCCGCGGCGTCGTTACCGTCGATCGTCTGCACGCCCCACTCGATGGCCTCGAAACGCTTCGCGGCGTTTTCGCTTTGCGTGGCGATGGCCATCGCATCGAGGGTCACATCGTTGGAATCGTAAATGAGGATGAGGTTATCGAGCTTGAAGTGGCCGGCGAACGCGATGGCTTCCATGGCCACGCCTTCCTGCATGCAGCCATCGCCCGCGAGCGCGACGATGTGATTGTCAAAAATCATGTGCGCGTCGGTATTGAAACGCGCCGCGGCCATCTTCTGGGAAACAGCATAGCCAACGGCATTGGCCACGCCTTGGCCGAGCGGTCCGGTGGTTGCCTCGACGCCGAGCGTTTCGTGAAACTCCGGATGCCCCGGCGTATGCGAACCGAGCGCGCGAAACTTTTTCACCTGATCGTGATCGACGCTCGCGTACCCGCTGAGGTGCAGCCAACCGTAGAGGAACATGGAGCCATGCCCGGCGCTCAGGATGAAACGGTCGCGGTTCAGCCACTTGGGCTGCGCGGGATTGTGTCGCAGAGCGTGCCCATAAAGGACTGCACCGATTTCCGCGCAACCGAGCGGAAGGCCGAGATGGCCGGAGTTGCAGGCGTGGACAGCGTCCATGGCGAGGCCGCGGGCCTCATTGGCGGCGCGGGAAAGAGCGTCGAGATTCATAGGCTTGGTTTTTCGAGAGCGGCGAGCCTAGGGGCTCGACTTGTGAAGTCAAGAACACCGGGCCAGCTCCCCAAGCAATCGCATCAAAATGTGGTGTCGTGGCACCGCGCCAGCGGCGGCTTCCAACCCCTGTCATTC
>JBBSDS010000011.1:0-32426 GCA_038240495.1 Chthoniobacterales bacterium
ATGTTCGACTGCCCCGACGCCAGCCACACCTCCCCGACCAGCACGTCGTGAATCGTCAACGTGTTCGCTCCTTTCACGGTGAGCGTCTGCGACTCGCCACTCGGTTTCAGCTTCGCAAGCTGCGCCATCCACTTGCCATCGTCACCCGTCTTCGCGCTCGCGGATTCCCCGGCGAGGCTGATGGATACAGCTTCGCCCGGCGAAGCCCATCCCCAGATTGCCACCGGCGCATCCGCCTGCACGACCATATGATCGGAAATGATCGCGGGCAGCTTCACCTCGGCGCGTGCGCAGATCGGCCCGAGAAGCGCGAAGACCAGCAAGACAATTGCGGGTGAGGAGGTGGTCGAACGTGCGTTGAACGGAGTGCCTCGGCCGACATTCATGGCTTTTTCTGAATGAGGTCTCTTCATGCGTTTCCTTCGCTGGTGTGTTCGATCCCATTTCGTCCATCGGGGGGACCATGCTTCACAGTTTGATTAGTCCTGCGTCCGCGGAAAGTCGCAAAATAGTAACCACGCCAGCCACATTCCATTGTTTCGCGGGTGCCTTGCTCGTGTGGCGCCGCTGCGCGCATTGACCGGGCCGCAGGGCCTCCCTAACATCGCGGCATGAAATTCCCGTTCCTGTTTTCCTTCCTCGCGCTCGCCTTTGCCGCCACAGCAGCCGATTCGCCCGACGGCTGGATTTCACTCTTCAACGGCAAGTCTCTCGACGGCTGGAAGGCCAGCGACAAGCCCGGAACGTTCACGGTCGAGAACGGCGAGATCGTCGTGCACGGCGAGCGTTCGCACCTTTTCTACCTCGGGTCGGTGCATGATCACGACTGGAAAAACTTTGAGATCAAGGCCGACATCATGGCGAAGCACGGCTCGAATTCCGGTCTCTATTTTCACACTGCGTTTCAGGAGACCGGTTGGCCGGACAAGGGCTTTGAAGTGCAGGTGAACAACACTCACAAAGACCCGAAAAAGACGGCGGGGCTTTACGATATCAAAGACAATTTCGAGGCGCCGGCGAAGGATGACGAGTGGTTCACAATGACGATCAAGGTCGAGGGCAAACATGTGATCACGAAGGTGAACGACAAGGTGATCACGGATTACATCGAGCCTGATGATTTCCAGCCGAAGCCGAACCATATCGGCCGAAAAGTCGATCACGGCACCTTCGCGCTGCAGGGCCACGATCCCGGCAGCGAAGTGCATTTCAAAAATATTTTTGTCAAGCCGCTGCCCTGACGGCAATTCTCGCGCGGCAGACCGCGGACTACTTCGCCTTCGCGCGAACGATCACCGCACTGATCGCGTTGAGGTCCACCACCGCCTCGAAAAACTCCTGACCGGTGAGTTGCGAGAGGTGAACAAGGTTTTCGCCGATCTTCTCGATCTTTCCGCCAAGTTTCTCACCCGAACCAAGCCGGAGTTCGACGACCTGTCCGGCCTGAGCGCGGAGGATACTCACGATCGAATCGTCGGGTTTTAAGTCAATCGGTCCGCCAACGGCATTGAGCGAAGAAAGACCGAGAATTACGATGGCGGCAAAACGTGGGAGAAGCTTCATAAGGCCACAACTTCTGCCAACGCCCGGCAGGATAAGCGAGCCCGAATCGCCGGAGCGAAAAGCGTAGGGGGCGTTCTGATATTTGAAGTAGCGTGTCATCCCGAGCGGAGTTCCATGCGAGCGAAGGTGGGATGGAACGGAGTCGAGGATCCCGGCGGTCCGATAAAGCTCAGAAACGGAACGGACCGCCGAAATTCCTCGACTGCGCTGCGCCCACTTTTCCGCCTGCGCTCCGCTCGGGATAACGCGGATTTTGTCTTTCGACCCGCCCTCTACGCCATGATCTCTTTGACGATGTTCCCGTGGACATCCGTGAGGCGGAAATCGCGGCCCGCGTAGTTGTAGGTCAGCTTTTCGTGATCGAGGCCGAGGAGCGCGAGCATCGTCGCGTGAAGGTCGTGGACCTGGACTTTGTTTTCCACCGCCTCGTAGCCGTACTCGTCTGTCTGCCCGTAGCTGAAGCCGCCCTTCACGCCGCCACCCGCAATCCAAATGGTGAACGCTTTGTTATTGTGATCGCGACCGTCGCCACCCTGCGCGTGCGGGGTGCGGCCAAATTCGCCCGCCCAGACGACGAGCGTGTCTTTCAGCAATCCGCGCTGCCGCAAATCGGTGAGCAATCCGGCAATGGGCAAATCGACCGAGTTGGCATTCGCCGCGAGCGCTTGCGAGAGGTTGAAGTGCTGGTCCCAATTGCCGTGCGAGACTTCCACGAAGCGAACACCAGCTTCGATGAAGCGCCGCGCCAGCAGGCATTTGTGGCCAAAATCGTCGGTTCCTCCGCCGAGGCCAAACGCGGCGCCAGCGCCACCGCCGCCCGGATTGCCGATGCCGTAGAGCTTTTTCGTCGCCTCGCTTTCCTTCGAGATGTCCATGACCTCCGGCATCTGGCTCTGCATCTTGAACGCCAGTTCATACGATTGAATCACGCCCTCGACTTCCGGGTTGACGCGGTCACGGGCGAGCTTTTCGCGATTCAGCGTCTGGATGAGTTCGAGTTCGTTGCGCTGCGCCAGCGTGCTCAGCGGCGTCTCGAGATTGCGCACTTCCGCGCTGGCGATCGGGCGAGTGTCCTGACCGATGCGTTGCGCTTGATAGATGGCCGGGAGAAAAGAGCTGCCGTAATTTTGTGCGCCGCCAAATGCGCTCGGCGGAGTGATCGTGATGAAACCCGGCAGGTTCTGGTTTTCGGTGCCGAGCCCGTAGAGCGCCCACGCACCCATCGACGGGCGGACGAATTGGAAACTGCCCGTGTGCATTTTCATGAAAGCCTGCGGATGGCTCGGCAGGTCCGTCTGCATGCTGCGCACGAGGCACATTTCATCGGCGTGCTTTGCGACGTTCGGGAAGAGCTCGGAAATCCACAATCCGCTCCGCCCGCTCTGCGCAAACTTCCACTTCGACCCGAGCAGTAGCGTGCCCGGTCGCTTGCCGCTCTTGCCCGTATCGGCCGTGAGCTGCGGCTTGTAGTCAAACGTATCCACATGCGATGGACCGCCGCGCATCGTCAGAAAAATCACACGCTTCGCCCGTGGACGGAAGTGCGGCGACTTCGGCGCGAGCGGGTTTTCCGGCGCGGTCGCTGCCGCCGCGGCGCTTGAGGCGAGGCCCGCAAACGCGAGATAACCAAAACCGCAGGAGAAATTCTTGAGGATGTCGCGCCGGGTAAAAAGCGGCGTGATCGCGTTGCAGGAATGGTCGGCGTTGTTCATGGCGATGCGTCGGGAAACTCGACGGATACAACCGCCGGACCCGACCGGAGTTGCGTGCAAGTTTAGTGCCCGAGCTACTTCGCGGCGACGCCCGCCGCGCCCAGCGGCGTGAAGTGTTCGATGTAGCCGATCATCATCTCGTCGGACGTCTGCGGACCCCATTTCACGGTCTTGCTCGGATCGGGATTGGCCGCATTGCCGGCGCTGTTATCGAAGACGGCGGTGATCTTCATCGTGCTTCCTCGCGGGATGAATTTGGGCTGTGCGTAGTCATACTGGAGCTGCCAGTTGAAGTCGTAGCGCGGGATGTCGAGCAGCGTCTCGGTTTTCCCGTCCGCAGTGATCAGCTCGTATTTGAAAGCCTTCCCGCGCACATGCATGTGCGCCATGTAGGCGGTCACGTTGAGATTAAAGGGCACCTGCTGGGAGCGCGTTTCCACATGATCCGCTTCGCCCGGCGGGATGTTCAGCCGCGGCTGCGCCACCGCGAGGACGTGGACTTCATTTTTCGGCGGCTCCTTGGCGAAGATGAAGCCGATCTTGAGTTGATCCTGCGTGGCTTTGCCGTTTGGCGTGTAGTGAATCTGGAAGCTGATCTTCGCTCCCGCCGGCAGCCGCTTGGCAAAGCCATCAGGCAAAATCCGGTAGCTGTTGCCCGGCACATACGCCGCGAAAAACCCTTCGGCCCCTTCATCGCGATCGGAGATCGTCGCGCCCTTGTTATGCACCTTCACGATGACGTGATGCACCACCTCGCGCGCCGTCGGCATGACCTCATACGCCTGCACCCAGCGATCCTCTGCGAAGCTCGTCTCCACGATCTGCCGCTGATAAGGCATCGTGCCCTCGGCCTTGATCTTCATGGGCTGCGGAAGCTGAAACACCGCATCTGGCTTGCCGATGACCCAGCCATCGGGAAACACGCGCGGCAGCGGCGCGTCGGCGGGATTGCCCTTGGGACGGTCCGACGTGAGCCACGCGAGGAGTGCCGCTTTGTCCGGCTCGGGCAGTGAACGGTCGTTGGCAAAAACGGCGTGCACACCCGATTGCTCCTTGCTCGCAAACCACGGCGGCATCGCCTCACGGGTGAGTTGCTTTTTGATCATGCCCGCGTGCTCGATGAGGTCGGCGTAGTTTCCGAGGCTGAACGGCGCGATCCCACCTGCCCGATGGCACTCGAGGCAGTGCGCCTGGACAACGCGGCTGACATCGCGGTGATAGGTCGGCGCGGTCGGTGCCGTCGCGCTCGCCACCGCCGGTAAATCCAGCGCGCAACCCGGCGCGCTCGTCGCCGCGATTGCGGGCGCGGCTCCGTTCAGCACCGCGGTGAGCGCATCGCGCAAGTAGGTTTTGGTGGGCGCGTCTTTGCTGTAGCCAAGACCATACTGGTCATTGATCGCGCCGCGATAAACGAGCGTCCGCGCGGCATCGAGAAGAAAGACTTCCGTCGTGGTCGTCGCTCCCAAAACGTTTGCCAGAGCGCCTTGCGCATCGTGTATCACCGGCGAGGTGAGTCCGTAAGTTGTCGCGAATTTCCGCAAATCCTCCGCTGCTTCACCCGCGATGGGATTCACGAAAAGAAACGAAACTTTTGGCGTAGAATACTCCTTCTCCAAACGCGAGAGTTCCGATCCGAGTTTGTTACTGATCGGACACGAAGCTCCAAAGCTCGCAATCACCAGAGCCTTGCTTCCCTTGAACGCGCTGAGCTTCACATCGCGCCCCGCCAAATCTTTCAGCGCCACGTCGGGCACCATGCGTCCTACACCATGTTCGCTCGCCTTGAGAATCTGCGGCTGTTCTTTGAGCGACTCATCCGGTTTCGGCTCCGGAGTTTCTGGAGTGTTTGAAGAAGTGCCGCGTCCGCTGAAAAGAGCGCCCAGTGTCCGATTCGCTTCCTCCAGCGTCACCTTGCCATCCTTGTTTTCGTCCACGCGATCAAACCAAGCTGCGTTCTTTGTCTCCGCCCGCGTGAGGAAGCCGTCGCCATCCTTGTCCAGAAGCTTGAACAGCGCCTCTATTTTGCCACCCGCGGTCAATACGAGCGCGGGCGTTTTTTCAAATGCCTCCCGAGCCTCATCGAGCAGCACCACGCCATCGTGGTTCAAATCCAGCCGCTGCATCCACTCCGCCGGCAGTTCGTCTGGAGTGAGCTTGCCATCGCCATTTTTGTCGAGCTGGCGGAAGCGTTCGGCAAGGACACCTGCGAGCGGAGCTGGCGCGGCGAAAGCGATCGAACATCCCAAAAATATCAAAGAGGCAAACAGGGGGCGGCGATTCATGAGAAGAGTAGGTTTAAAAGTGCGTTGCTGCATTTGGACGCACCACACAGGTGGGAAGTTACATCCGCGAATGGTGAACTTAAACCGCTCTCACGAGGCGAAGTTTCAAGCCGCTGCTTCTTTTTCCCGCGCCGCTTGCCCGCGGGCACCCCAGCGGACAAGCTCGGCCGTGTCCCTCCATTGATTTCGGTATGAAAAACTTCCTTCCCCTCGCCGCCAGCTTCGCGCTCGCCTTTCTCACCACAGTTTCTGCTCAGGAATATCAAGGCGCGCCGGCGATCCTCAAGCGCCTGGCTGAACTCGCCAAGGAGCCGTCTGTCGATCCGCTCGCCGCCACACCGGCGGGTACACTGCGCAAGGATCTCGAAAGATTCCGCGGCGACGCAGCGGCGCTTCCGCCAGACGAGGCCGCGGTGCGCTGGCTCGCGCTGGTGGATCGCTTCACCGCGCTCAGCCGCAATGAAGTCGATGCGGTGAGCTGGGCGCGATCCCCAAACCGCGAAGATCAATTCAATTTCAAAACGCTGCTGGTCACGCTTCCGCCGCCCGCCGCATGGGATGCGCTGGCGAAAGCCGTCGAGGCGCGGCTTAAAGCCACAGGCGCGAACGGCGTGATCGACGACGTTTTGCGGCTCATCGCGCACACGCTTGTCAACGCCCCCGAAGCTCGCTGGAAGGACGCCGCGGCCCTGCGCGCCACATTGAAAAAGGAGCGCGGTTTTGAAATGGACAATGTCCTGCCCAATCTCTCGCAAGCATTGCTGCAAGCCGACCCCGACCCGAAACACGCCATTGCGGACTTCGAAGGGCGACTCGCGGCGCGGGAAAGCAGCACGGCTGAAACCCCTCGCATTTCGCTGGCCATTCCTGATCTCGTCACGCTCGCAGGCGAGACCGCCGCGGCGAAATTGCTTCAGCGTGCGCTCCTGCTCCCGCACGGTAGCGGATTCGACATTGCGCACGGCGAAGCGACGAAGAAACTCGCCCGGCAACTCGCACTGAAGATGGCGGCCCAACTCAAAAGACCGCCGTGGGGCATCATTGATTCTCTTGATTCCGTGGCTCTGTTCGCAGCGATGGAGAAACGCTTTCCCGCAAGAATGGATGATGATCCCTACGCATCCTACGAATCCGAAGTGCGCACGATTGCGAACGGTTATAATCTCCTCGGCCTCATCGCCGCAAAACGCACGACAGACGCGCTGAAGTTTGCCGTGGCACTCGGCGAGCGCCGCGGAGGCCACGGCTTCTCCGTCTCGGTCGCGATCAGCACTCTCGCCCGCGGCGGACAAACCCGCGAAGTCTTCGCGTTTTTGAACGACCTGCTTTCCCAACATCCCGAAATGAACGGCCTGTGGCGCGACTTCATCGAACTCGCTCCGCAAGTCGGGGAATCAGAAAAAATGCTCGCGACGCTGCGATCCACGCTCGCCAGCGAGAATCTCCCCGAACACATCCGTCCCAATATTCGTCAATTCCTCGGTCCGGCATTGCTCGCGGCCGATCAGATTGAGGACGGCGTAAAGGAGCTGCTCGTCGTCATCAATGCCCAACCGCAAAGGCAGCCACTGGGCGGAGCGTCTCGAGACAATTCTCCTGGCAACCAGCGCGAGGTATTTGCTTTTCAGGTCGCTCGCATCGGAAAGCTCATGCAGCGGCAGGATTGGATCGACGCTGGACTCGCCGCCGCGCGCAAATTCAGCGAATAATACCGAATACTAGGGGGCAATGAATCGCTCTCGTTTTCTGATCTGCTGGTGGCACTCGGACGCGGGCCGGAAGCTGAACGGTGGCTCACCGAGGAAGTGATCGCCGGCAGCCGGGGGCTCGCGGGAAACGACTATTCAAAAGCAGACCAGCTCAAAAAGGCTCTGGCCAAACTGCTCCTGCTTTACCACAGGGCAGGACGAGCGGACGACGTGCTCGCGTTGCTCGATGGCGCTGCTGAGTGGGGCGCCGAGGACATCTCCCGTATCCATTTCGACGGTTGCGCGCCGGAACGCTGCGGGATTGTCGCCGCCGCCACGGCGCTCGCCGCGAAAGGCCGCAACGATGAAGCCCGGCGGCTGGTGAATGCCGAGCTGGACACAAACGGCGGCCATGATCCCGCCTACGCGCTGCTGCTCAAGCTCGACGGCGAGAGCGCGATTCCACGCCTCGACCAACTCGCCGCGCGTGATCGCTTCGAAGAGCGCCCGCTCATTTGGAAAGCTCAACTCCAGCTCGATGCCGGGAAACTCGATGAAGCGGAGAAGACCGTCCGGGCGGCCATCGCCATCGACCCCTCCGATGGCGAGCAACCGAAGAATGACCGGATGCGCGCTTACGCAGTTCTCGCCGCGATCCTTGAAAAGAAGGGCGACGCGGCGCAGGCGAAGATCCTGCGCGGCGTGGTCGAGGCCATCCGCATTTCCGAAACTGCCGACGACTGGTGGCAGGCCGGCCTGCTCCAGCGCGCCGAAAAAATGTATGAAGAGGCTTTGACCCATTTCGCCGACGCCTACTGCATTCAGTCGCGTCTCGCACTGCGTTCTGCGGAGGCGGGCCAGTTGGATAAAGCCGAGGCGCACTACCGCCGCGCCTACGAACTCATGCCGGACAGCTTTGGCCGCGTGGAGAGCCATTGCTTCGGCTGCGAGCATGCTTTTTCCGGCGAGCGCGCGCAGGGCATCGCGGAGAAAGTTTTTACAGCGCTCGCCGCGCAGCCTGCGGCGAAACCGCAAGTCCATTACCTCCTCGGTTACTTGCGCGAAGAGGAGGGCCGCGGAGCTGAAGCGCTGGAGAGCTATCGCCACGCGGTGACGCTCGATCCCGATTACCTCAATGCGTGGAAAAAATTCACGGCACTTGGCCCCGAAGTCCATGTGCCGTCGGCCGATGCCGATGCCGCCACGTTCAATCAAATCCGACTCGATCCGCTCGCCCGCCACGGCGCGACCGACACGAGCCATGTGACGGATCTCAAGACGCTCTGGGCTGCGATCGCAGCCGCCGCAAAGCTTCAGCCGTCGCCACCCGGCGCGCTCTACCCGCTGGCCGCCAGCAAGGCCGCGCTGGAACGCGCCCGCCCCGCCCCGCCGGGAGGCGATGCGCAACAGAGAATGATGGACCTGCATTCGCATTTGCTCGCACCTGGCCAGGCAGTCGCTGCGAATGCGGTGATCGAAGGTGCGAATTACGTGGTGGAAAGTTGCCGCTTTTTGAACCCGTAGCCCGGCGCGTCGAACTCCTTCCTCATTTCTTCGTCCGCGGTTTCTTCGTCTGCGCGGCGCGCTCCGCCGCTTCGATGCCCTTGTGCGCCCAGTCGCAGAGCGCCTCGCGGTCATCCATCGCCTCGGATGGCGGGCGATAGTAGGACATCGCGTAGGTCTTGCTTTTTGACTCGTAGCGAAACGGCTGAAGTCCTCGCGCCGCGAACTCTTCGCGGCTCACGGCATCGACTTTCACGAAAAACTCATCAGCCGCGACGATCGCGAAAATCTTTTCGCCGAGATAAAATCCCCAGCCACCGAACATCGCGCGCACTCGCACGTCTCCGAGCGCTTGCAGCATCTCGACCAGATAATCCACGTATTCACTTTTCTGCGGCATCGGCGGTTTGGCGTCTCGCATCCTTGTCCGGCAGCGTCTCGCGGATCAAGGCGGCATACGTCTCCGAAGGGCGATCCCCGCCCGGATTTTCCACGAGGCGATCGAGGCCGTTCGCATAGTCGATCGCGTAAAGACCAAATCGCGGCGTGTAGGTGCCCCACTCATAATTATCGAAGAGCGACCAGTGCAGATAGGCCACGAGCGGCACGCCCTCGGCCACGATCCTCGCCACTTCATGCACGTGCAGGCGGAGGAACTGACTGCGCGTCATTCGATCGCGACGCACGCGCCACGGCCTGTGGCCATCGGTGCGCCGGCGCAGCGCCATCCCATTTTCCGCGATGAGGACGGGACGGCCAAAATCCTCCGCGTAGTGTTTGCAGAAAAAATGCAGCCCGCGCGGCAGGACGCGCCAGTCCCCCACTTGCTCGTGACCGTCGCGAGCATCCACGAGCGGAACGAGCGGCTCTTGAACTCGTGATCCCACAGCACCGGCAGCCGGAAAGCGTGCGCCACAAATGGGTCGTAGTAATCGAGCCCGATGTAATCGAGGAAGCGCGTGCGCGGCTGCGCGTAGATCGTGTCGAGCAGCGGAGCGAAAAGCGTCGCGTCGAATTGGCGATAGCCCAGCCAGTTGCTCAGCCGCTTGAGTCCGGCGCCAAAGTAATAGGCGAGGTCTTTGTGCAGTGGAATCCGCGCCGCGACAAAAGCCTCTTCAAATTTCCGCGCCCGCTCGCGGATGTCCGTCCCCAAAGCATCCCGCGCCACCCCGCGTTCCCGCGCGCAGACGAGATCGAGGAGCAACTTATCCGACCAGTAGAGGTCGCTGCAGTAGTTGTTGAAGGTGACTCGCGGCTCCGGCCAGCCGCGTTCCGCGTAGAGGTCGTGGAGCGCGCCGCAGGCGAGGACGTGCGCGCGGAGAAGTTGATTGTAGGCGGCGATCATCGTGCCGAAACCTGAGCCGGCGCGTGCGGGAAATTGCCGGCCGAGATAGGAGTTCAGCACGAGCATGTTCGGCTCGTTGATCGTGATGAACCAACGGATCGGGCGCTCCAACCGCTCGCTCACGTAGGCGACCGTCGTGCGTACGAAATCGACAAACAATGCGGGCGTCGCAGAGTCCAGCCACGGGTCGCTCCCCAGCCACGCCGGATGAGCAAAATGGTGGAGCGTGACCACCGGCTCCAAGCCATGTCGCTGACAGGCGGACAGGATCGCCGCGTAACTGTCCAGCGCAGCAAAATCGAACGGCGGCGCCGAAGCCGGCTTCGTAGTACGCGACGGCTGGATGCGGCTCCATTCCAGACCGAGACGGAAAGCCTTGAGGCCGAGTTCGCGGCAGCGCGCAAAATCCTCTTCGTAGCGATGCCAGAAATCCGTTGCCGCACCGGCGACCGCGACGTCGCCGCTCGCTTCCGCCGCCGCCCAGTTCGTCTGCGGCTCGCCGACTCCATTATAACCGCCTTCCGCCTGGTAGGCGGACGTGGCGACGCCCCACAAGAAATCGTCCGGCACCATCATTCGCGCGCGGCGGCGAGCGCGATCGCTTCGCGCTCCTCCTCCCCGAGCACGAGCGGCGGGAGCCGGTCATCGAGCAGCGTTTGCACGATGGTCCGCGCCGCCTCCGGCCGGCCCATCGCTGCGGCTGCGCGGCGCATCGCGGCAAGTCGCTGCGGATCTGCGAGCAAGCGATCGAGCTTGAAGGGCAGAGTCGTCAATTCGTTGCAGCGGATGCCCGCGCCTTCTTCAAGCAGGTGGTCGGCATTGCGCTCCTCCTGCCCGGGAATGGGCGAGAACACAGCCATCGGCAGCCCACAGGCCAGCGCTTCCGAAGTCGTCAGGCCGCCCGGCTTTCCGATGAACAAATCGCTGATGTGCATCAGTTCGTGCATCCGGTCGGTGTAGCCGAGGATGCGAAAACGCGAACCATCGCCACCCGTCGCCTGCGTCACGCGCGCCTTCACTTCCTCACTCTTCCCACAAATGACAATCGTCTGCGCATCATGCCGCAAATGCTTGAGCCGCTCAACGATGAGTTCCGTCGGCCCGACGCCGAGCGCGCCGGCGGAGAGCAGTAGCGTCGTCTTTTCCGGATTCAATCCATTGGCCACGCGCACCGCCGCGCGATCATAGGTCTGCGCAAAAACAGAATCGATCGGAATGCCGGAAACCGTGATCCGTTCCGCGGGCAGGCCCAACGCTTCGAGGTGCGCCTTCGTTTCCTCGAGGGCCACGAAATAGCGATGGAACAACCGCGAGAGCCACATCGCGTGACAATCAAAGTCCGTGACGACGATCGAGTGATGCGTGCGCAAACGCTCCTTTTCCACGAGATGCGAAATGATCCCGGCCGGCATGAAATGCGTGCAGACCGTGATGTGCGGATCGAACTTCCGGATGAATTTGACGAGCTTGAGTGTGTTCAGGCGGTCGAGCTGCAAGCGCGCCGCATCGCCCTTCCACGGTTCATCGCTCGCCTTATAGACCCAACCGAGAATGTCCGGCGCGGACCGAACGAGCTTCATGTAAAGCGTGGAATAGAAGTCCCGGAAAAGCTTGTTCGTGAACTTGAGCGCGTCTTCGTGAATGACCTCACCGACCCGCGGATCGCGGGCGAATTCCTTTTCCAAAGCCTGCGCCGCACGGACATGACCGGTGCCGGCACTCGCGGAGATAATGAGCACGCGCTTATTCATCATGCGAAGCATCGTGCCACGACTCACGACGGAGGCCATCCTCGAAAGACTTTCGGGGCACGCGCTGCCTCCGCCTCAAGATTTGCCAAGCCCCGGACCCATGCCTAGCTTGGCCGCCCCATGCTCGACATCCGCCTTCTCCGCGAACAACCCGACCTCGTGAAACAGCGTCTCGCGACGCGTGACGCGAGCCTGGTTTCCGCCGTGGATGAAATCCTGGGCTGCGATCAAAAGCGGCGCGCCGCGGAGACGCGGTTTCAGCAACTCCAGGCGGATCGCAAACGCACGAGCAAGGAAATCGGCGCCAAGAAAGCCAAGGGTGAAGACACCTCGGCCGTCGAGGCGCAAGTGCGGCAGCTCGGCGAGGAAATCGCTCAGCTCGAAGACGAGGCCAAACAGCTCGAGGCCGCGCAACGCACGCTCTTGCTGAACGTCCCGAATTTTCCGCACGACGCCTGCCCGCGCGGTTCCTCGGCTGAGGAGAATCCTGTCGTGCGCATTTGGGGCGGGAAGCCGTCCTTTGACTTCACGCCGCAGAGCCACATCGCGCTGGGAGAAAAGCTCGGGCTCTTCGACCTCGACCGCGCCGCGAAAATCACCGGCAGTGCTTTCGTGCTCTACACCGGCAGCGGCGCGCGATTGGAGCGAGTTCTGATCAATTTCCTTCTCGACCTGCACACGCGGGAACATGGCTACACCGAAGTGAGCCCGCCCTTTCTCGTGCGGCCCGAGGCTCTTGTCGGCACGACGCAGCTTCCGAAATTTGAGGAGCAGCTCTACCGCTGCGAGCGCGACGATCTCTATCTCGCGCCGACCGCCGAAGTGCCAGTGACGAATTTGCATCGCGAAGAAATCCTGCGCGTTGATCAACTGCCGCTGAAGTATGTCGCCTACACGCCGTGCTTCCGCCGCGAGGCTGGCTCGGCGGGCCTAGGTACGCGCGGACTCATTCGCATGCATCAGTTCGACAAGGTCGAGTTAGTCAAGATCACCAAGCCGGAGAACTCTTTCGACGAACTGGACAAGCTCACCGCCGACGCCGAGAAGGTGCTCCAGCTCCTCGGCCTGCATTATCGCGTGATCGAACTCTGCACGGGTGATCTCGGATTTGGCTCGACGAAGACTTACGACATCGAAGTCTGGGCACCGGGGCAGAATGCTTATCTCGAAGTCTCGAGCTGCTCGAATTTCGTCGATTACCAAGCCCGCCGGATGAACTTGCGATTCAAGGGAGACGACGGGAAAAACCAATTTCCCCACACCCTTAACGGCTCCGGCACAGCGCTGCCGCGGCTCTTCGTCGCGCTGGTCGAGACCTATCAGCAAGCTGACGGCACCGTGCGGATTCCCGATGCGCTGCGGAGCAGCTTCGGCGCAGATCGCATCGGCTGATGAACCCAGGCTTCTCCCCGGACGAGCGCTGCTTGATCGGCGTCTCCGGCGGACGCGATTCGGTTGCTCTTCTGCATCAGTTGGTGGCCGCGGGTTTTAAGAAATTGGTAGTCTGTCATCTCGACCACAGCTTGCGCGCCGAAAGCGCGGACGATGCGAGCTTCGTAGCCGATCTTGCGGCAAAGCACGGACTCGAATCCATCGTCGGTCGCCAGGATGTAGCCGCCCGCGCGAAGCGCCGCCGCCAATCGCTCGAAACGGCAGGACGCGAAGCCCGCTACGGCTTGTTCGTGCAAACAGCCCGCAACCAAGATTGCCCGCGCCTCTTCCTTGCGCACCATGCCGACGATCAAGTCGAGACGCTCCTCTTCAATCTCTTCCGCGGCTCGGCGGCCGGTGGCCTCGCGGGCATGCGTCCCCTCACCACGCGGACGATTGACGGCTTCGCGCTGCAAATTTCCCGCCCCCTGCTCGGCGTGTGGCGCGAGGAAATCGACGCCTACATCGCAAAGCATCGCCTGGACTTTCGCGACGATCTTTCCAACACCGATCTTCAGCACACGCGCAACCGCCTGCGCCACGAAATCATTCCCGCCATCGAGCGGGCGTGGGGCCGCGACATCCGCCGCGCGGTGTGGCGCGCCGCAGACATTCTGCGCGCCGAAGACGACTTGCTGGCGAATCTCGTTGCGACCGCGGAGCTGCCCTCGGAACTGAGCACGCGCGAACTTCAAGCGCAGCCAGTCGCGCTCCAGCGACGTCTTATTCACGCGTGGCTGAAGGCGCGCGAAATTTCCAATATCGGCTACGAGGAAGTCGAAGCGGTGCGTGCGCTGCTCATCGAGCGCCGGGCGAAAGCCAACCTGCCGGGCGGATGGCACGCGCGGCGCCGGGAAAAAAAGCTCTTTCTCGAACCGCCGGAAATCGGCGGGCTTTCCCATTGAACGGTCTCGCGCCCATCTTACAATCCGTCGCGATGTTTGCCAAGTTGACCGAGGGCTCGTCGATTGCCGTCGAAGCCGTCGCCATCCCTTTACTGTTCGTTGCCACCGTGGCGCTGGGACGTTTCCTGAAGCGCCGGGCCGGCGTGGACCTCGGCCTGCGCTATCAGCTCTTTTGCGTCGCCTTCGCGTTCTGGCTGCCGCTGGAGCTTGTCGGTTCGGACTTCCCCGAGCGTGCCGAAGTCATGCGCGCCTTGCGGTCGGCCAATGTTTTGCTCGGCATGTTCTTCACGCTGGCGCTCGTCCGCCGCTATTACTGGGAGCTGTGGTTTGAAAAAAACCACCGCGCCAAGGCGCCGAAATTCCTCAGCCAGCTCCTCAGTCTCGTTCTCTTCGTCGTTGCAGTTTTCCTGGTCGTCGGCGTCGTGTATGGAAAGTCGATCGAAGGCGCGGTCTTCGGCTCCACAGTCGTCGTCGGCATCGTCGGCTTTGCGATGCAGGATTTGCTCGGCAACATCATCGCCGGCATCGCGCTCGAAATCGGCAAGCCCTTCAAAACGGGCGACTGGCTGAAAGTCGATGGGCAGCATGCCGAGGTCATCGAAGTCAACTGGCGCTCCACGCGGCTGCGGAATAATGACGACATCTACCTCGACATCCCGAACAAGGCGATCGTCGGCGCGACGATCACCAATCTCACCTACCCCACGCGCCAGCACGCGATCCGGCTGCACGTCGGTTTCGATTACAATACGCCGCCGAATTTCATCAAAGACACGATGGCAAATGCCGCCGCGAAAGTGCCCGGCGTCCTGACCACTCCAGCGCCGAAAGTTTTCCTCAAAGACTTCGGCGAATCGGCTGTGATCTACGAAATCAAATTCTGGCTCGAGGACGAATCGAAGTATAACGACATCGTCGATGGCATTCGCACCAATGTCTGGTACGCGGCCCAGCGCCACGGGATTCGCATTCCTTTTCCCATCCGCACACTCCACATCGAGCGCCCGGCGGCAAAGCACCGCGACTCGTTGAGTGCCGCGCGCGATTCTGCGCGCAAGCAACCGTTCCTGCAATTGCTCGGGGAAAGTCAGGTGGACAAATTGCTGACTCACGCCCGTCCGCTGCGCTTTGGCCGCGGGGAAAAAGTCATCGAACAAGGCACGGCGGGCGAGTCCATGTTCATCCTGCTCGAGGGTGAGGCGCATGTCTTCGTCCAGGCGAATGGCGTGGACAACCTCGTCGCCACACTGCGAACCGGAGATTGTTTCGGCGAGATGTCACTGCTCACGGGCGCTCCGCGGAGCGCGACCGTCGTCGCCCGCATCGATTGCGAGATGTGGGTGATCGACAAGGAAACGTTTGCGGAGATTCTCCACGGGAACGATGCCCTCGTCCAAAAACTCGGCGAACTCCTGGCCCAGCGACGGCTCGAAACGGAAGGCGTCCTCGCTTCGAGCAGCGAGCAGGGACAAATGGCGACGAAGCAGAAGGAATACACCGACGGATTCCTCAAGAAGCTGTATTCGTTCTTCGAGTTGTAGTCTGCGGTCCTCCACGACTAGGTTGCTCCCGCATTCTGAACCGCGCCATGAAAGGCTTGCTCCTCGTCATCCTTCTGCACGTCGCACCGTTCGCTCTCGCGCGCACCATCGAGCCGATTCGCGTCGCCTGCCTCGGCGATAGCATCACTGCGGGAGCGAAAGTGGATGCCGCCACGGAATCATACCCGGCACAGCTTCAGCAAATGCTCGGCGGCGGATTCGTCGTGAAAAATTTTGGTACGGGCGGAGCCACGCTTTGGCCCGGTGGCAAGCCCAACGCTCTCGACCAATTGCCGGCGGCCCGCACATTCGGGCCGCGAATTGTCATCGTGAATTTCGGGATCAACGACACCCGCAGCCGCGACGCCGACTACTGGTCGCACTTTTTAACCTTCACCCCGGAAGCTGCGAGGCTCCTCGACAACCTCCTCGCGCTGCCCTCGAAGCCCACCGTGCTGCTTTGCCTGCCGACGGCGCTGTCCATCGACGTGCCCGGAATGTCGGAAGACCGGAAAAAAATTGTCGCCGAACGCCTGCCGAGGCTCGCCAAAGTCCGAGAGAAATGGCGCGCCCTCGCTGCCAGCTACGGCGGGCACCGAGTGAAGATTGTCGATCTCCACACCGTTACGGAAAAGCGACCGGAATTGATCAATGCGGACGGTGTGCATCTCAATGCCGCCGGCTACAAACTCCTCGCCGAAACGCTGCGGCCGCACGCGGTCGAAGCGGCGGCGAAGCCCGCGCAGTAAGGGATGCCGGCCACCCATCATACCTTCACCTCCACCCATGCGCACCGTCTGCTGCCTCCTCCTCGCTTCCCTCTCCGCGGCCCATGCTCTCACGCTGGAACTCAAACCCTGGTCAGCCATCCCCGATCTTGCCGCGGCCCGCGACGCGGTGCGCAAGGCGCGCGTTGACGGCGTAAAGGACGCCATCACGGTGCGCGTCGCCGATGGTGCGTATGCGCTCACTGAACCCGTCGTCTTTGAGCCGCAGGACGGCAACGTAACCTACGAAGCCGCACCGGCAGCCAAGCCAGTCTTCACCGGCGGGCGCAAGATCACGGGTTTCAAGCCGGGCGCGAATGGAATCTGGACCACGCAGATCGATCCGGCATGGCGCTTTGAAGCTCTGTGGGTCAACGGCCGGCGCGCCACCCGCGCACGCACGCCGAACGAAGGCTTTCTCCAGGCGACCGGCCAGCCCACGAAACTGCTGCCGAATATACCGGCGAAGGGTTCGCCCGAGACGACGATGCTGCAAGTCACGCCCGAAGACGCTGCACCGTTGCGCGGCCTCAGTGCCGAGGAACTAAACGACGTCAATGTCTGCGTCTATTTTACGTGGGACGTGGAGCGCTATCGCCTCGCTGGCGTGCGACCGGAAGACGGCACGCTGCAATTCACTGGCGGCCATCGCGCGTTCTTCAGCCTCGCCCCGTTCCATCCGATCCACTTTGAAAACTACCGCGCCGCGCTCGATGCGCCGGGCGAATGGTTTCTCGGGCGCGACGGCACACTGTCCTACATCCCCCGGCCCGGCGAAAAGCTGGAGACTGCGGAAGTGTGGGCGCCCGTCGCCGAGCAGTGGCTCATTTTCAAAGGCGACGCGACGAAAGAGCAATTCGTCGAGAAGCTGCGTTTTGTGGGACTGAGTTTCCGCTTTCAAAACTACACGCTTCCTCCCGGCGGCACGCATTTCGGCCAGGCCGAGAGCGGACTCGGCGCGGCCATCGAGGCCAATGGCGCGCGCGCCGTAAGCTTTGAAAAATGCGAGTTCAGCCACACGCTCACGAACGCCGCGTGGCTTCAGCGCGGCTGCCACGAGATCACGATGCGCGATTGCTGGCTGCACGATCTGGGCGCGGGCGGCGTGAAGATCGGCGACCCGAAAATCTCGCAGGCCGGTCCGGAACAGACCGACCACGTCGCCATCGAAAACTGCATCATCCACTCGGGTGGCCGCTACTTCACCGCCGCCATCGGCGTGACGCTCTTCCATGCAAACGACTGCACAATTCGCCACTGCGACATCGCCGATTTTTTCTACTCCACGATCAGCACTGGCTGGACGTGGGGCTACAAGCCGACGAACTGCGCGCGCATCGTCATCGAAGACTGCCACCTGCATCATTTCGGCTGGGCCGTGCTCAGCGACATGGCGGGCGTCTATACGCTCGGCCCTCAGCCCGGCAGCGTCATCCGCGGCTGCCACATCCACGATGTCGGCTGCGCCAGCTACGGCGCGTGGGGCATGTATAACGACGAAGGCTCAACCGGCATCGTGTGGGAAAACAACCTCGTCCATCACACGCAGAGCGCCGGCTACCACCAGCACTACGGACGCGGCAATATCATCCGCAACAACATCATCGCTTACGGCGCCGAGGAGCATGTGCGCTACAGTCGGCCCGAGGATTTTCTCGCCTTCGCTTTCGAGCACAACATCGTCCTGCTCGGCGACGGCCGCCTCTTCATGCACGTGGACAAGAACTGGGACAATGGCCGCGTCTTCCTCGCGGACAATGTGTATTGGCGCCCCGACGGCACGATCCCGGAATTCGCCGGCAAGTCGTGGGCGGACTGGCAGTTCATGGGCCGCGACACAAACTCCCTCGTCGCCGACCCACTTTTCGTCGCGCCGGAAAAAGGCGACTGGACCCTCAAGCCCGAGTCGCCCGCGCTCAAGCTGGGCTTCGTCCCATTCGATTGGAAACAAGCGGGCGTGACCGGCGATGCTGCGTGGCGCCAACTCGCCGCGGAGGAATTTCCGCCGATGAAATACGGCCTGAAACCGAAGCCGCTGCCGCTTCAGCTCGTCGAAGGATTTGAAGGCACGCCCGTTGGCGCAAAGCCGTCGCGGATGAAAGCCAACGGGAAGAAACCGGGCCTCATCACAGTCGTCGCCGATCACCCGAGCAAGGGCCAGCGCTGTCTGCAACTCACCGATGGGCCCGACGTGGAACCCGCCTTCGAGCCGCATTTTTACTACCAGCCAAATCACGAACGCGGACTCACGCGCGCCTCTTTCGACGTGAAGATGGAGCCCGACTACCAACTCGTTCACGAGTGGCGTGACGATGCGCAGCCGTATCGCACCGGTCCGATGCTGACCTTTGAGAAAGGGAGCATCCGCGCCAATGGCAAAGCACTCACCGAACTGCCGCCGAACGCCTGGGTCCACGTCGAAGTCACCGCCAAACTCGGGCCGGACAGCGACGCCACGTGGAGTTGCACACTCACGCTCCCCGGCAAGGAACCGCAGCACTTCGACGGTCTGAAATTCGCCAAACCGGAGATGAGGGAATTGAAATGGCTCGGCTTCGCGAGCAATGGCAAAGCCGTGGCGAAATGCTGGCTCGACGAAATCGAGATCAGCAACCGGCCGGCAAAGTAGCGCCGCGTTAATGGATTCGGACTCCCCGCCCGCGGCCAGTTCCGTGATTGCCGTGATCACCGGCGAACGTGGCCAGCGCGAGATCGTGCGGCCGCTCGCCGCGGTCGGTGTCCGATGCCTCGTGCTCGATTGGGAAGTGCTCCGCGCCCGCAACCGGGTGCCCTATCTGCGATTCATCCGCGCGGTGTCGCACCTCGTCAAAGCCCGTCCCGGCGCGACGATCTTCACCGACATGAACTCCGCTTTTCTGGCCGTCATCGTGCTCGTGGCGCGTCTCCGTGGCTCACGCGTCGTCCTGCGCCTCCGCGGCGACCCGTTCGCCGAGACGCGCGATCAACTGCGGTTCCATTGGCAGCAGCGTGAATGGCCACAGCTCGCGCGAGCGCTTGTTTCATGGATTCTCGACCGACCGCTTTTCGCAGTCGTCGATCATTTCGTGCCGGTATCCGAATGGATTGTCCGGCGCCTCGGAATTGCCGCGCGCTCCACCGTGGTGCGCATCCCCGTCCTGTTCGAAAACTTTCCGCCCCGCTCCCACCAACCTGCTGCGCCACTCCGCCTCCTCGTCGTCACCAATTTCAACTACCCGCAAAAAATCGCTGCGACGGACCGCTTTCTCAACGCCTATGGCGCCTTCCTGAAAGCAAACGGCCTGACCCTCACAATCGCCGGCGCCGGCATCGCCTGGTCATCGTTTCGTGCGCGTCACACCGCCGACGCAGAGTTCCCCGGCTTCGTGCGCGACGTGGCCAGCCTTTACGCGCAGCACGACGTCTTCCTCCATTTTTCCGATCTCGATGCTTTCCCTTACGTCGTCCTCGAAGCCCAGGCGACCGGGCTGCCCGTCATCGTCAACCGCGACTGCGGGATGCTCGAACAGGTGGAAGATGGTGTGAACGGATACATCGTGGATCTCGAAGATCACGCCGCCGTCAAATCGCATCTGCTCGCCCTGCGCGATTCCGTCAGCCTCCGTGCAGAACTCGGCGCGCGCGCCCGTCAGGTCGTGCAAGCTCGTTACAGCCTCTCGACCATTGGCCGCGCATTGCGAACCGCGCTCAACACGAACGCGTGAAAAGCCACCTCAACCGATCACCTGCCGCAACTTATCCGTGGCCTTCTCCACGAAAGTCCGATTCTTCCGCGCCGCGGAAACTTCGAGGCAATAGGCTTGAAGCAAACGCTTCGCCGCCGGTGGCACAGCGATGATCGCGTCGTCAAAAACCACCGCGTACTTTGGCCGGCCGGCATTCAGCGCTTCGAGAAGCTCGGCTATGCTCGGCCACTGATCGACGTTGTGCGGCGGTTCGGGCGGCGAGAGAAAGAGGCGCGCATCGTCGATCAAGACGAAGTGATCGAGCGGCGAAGTATTGATCGCCGCAATCTCGCCAAGCAGCGGACATTGATCGTCCGCCCCCGCCGTCTGCCGTCCGCTCCAGTGGGCATCGAGCCAGAAGAGCGCCGGTGCCGTCAACTTGCCCACCATCTCCGGCAGAACCTGCGCGCTGTGACCGAAGAGCATTTCCACATTTCCAAACGGCGCGAGGCGTTCCTTCGTCCGTTGAAACCACAATTCACTGCCCTCGATCGTCACGACCTTTTGGAAAAACGGACTGGCCCACTCGGCGGTGTTGCCCTTGTGCGTGCCCGTCTCGACGAACGTCGTGATGCCAAATTCCTTGGTCAGCCGCGCGACGAGTTCCTGCGGAACGCCTGGATGAATGAAGCCCATCGAAAAATCAAACTCGCTGAGTGGATTGTGCGAAAGGAAATAATCGCCGGCTTCAGTGCCGGCCGAAGACCGCGAGGTAAAGCGCGCGGGCGCGTTCACCGAGGAAAAAGAGCGCAGCGATGCGCGGCCACGGCAGAAGGCTCGCTACGCCCGGATGCAAAGCGAAGGCGCGCCGAAACAGCGCGAGCGCCTTCCAACGCGCAATCGGAAGAAGTCGGTAAGCCAGTTCCGCGAGTTGGATCGATTGCACGCGGCGATGCATGTAATCGTCCGCAGCGGAGGCGTGAGCTTCAGCGAGTCGGTCAAAGACGCGGAGAAACTCCACAGCCGTGGCCGCGCTGAAACCTCGTCGATACGTCGAAAGAATGCGCGCGTCTCCGGCCGTCGCTGCATCCCCAAAGAGTGCGCGCAGATTCTCCAGACGAATCGCTCCGGTTGCTTCGTCGAACGCCGCCTCGTCCGGCGCGGACATCGACCCGGTGACCGACGCGACGTGCTCGCGGTAAAGCAGGAGTGGCTCCGGCAGATTGGCCGTCGGACGGGCGCGGGCGACCCGCGACCACAGCGCATAATCTTCCGAATGAAAGGAGCGCGGGTAGCCGCCGAAGTCGCGTTGGATCACATCGCGGCGAAACATCACCGAACTGTGAATGAAGGCGTTATCGAAGCAGAGATACCACCGAATGCTTTCCGGGTTCACCGGGCGCGAGAGACGATACGCCTTTTTGCCATCCTCGCCGGTGGCGAAGGCCTCGGTTCCCACGAGCACATGGTCCGGATGAGCGCGCAAAAAATCGACCTGCTTTTGCAAACGATCCGGCATGCTCAGATCGTCGTGATCCTGCCGCGCAATCCACTCGCCGCGCGCGAGTTCGAGGCCACGATTCAATGTCGGCACGAGGCCAAGGTTCTGCGGATTCGTGAGGGCGCGGACGCGCGGATCGCGCTGCGCACGAAGGAACTCGGGAGTGGCATCCGTGGAGCCGTCGTCGATGATCAGCAACTCGAAGTCAACGAAGGTCTGCGCCAGAATGCTGTCGATCGCCTGCTGCAAATGCGCGGCTCCATTGCGGACCGGCATGAGGACCGTGACCTGTGGGTTCGCGGGCTCCATGAATTCAGGCCGCGACCAGTTGATGGAAAACGCGGCGGTGTTTGGCCAGCCACTCTTCTTTTGAAAATCGCGCCACGGCATGACTGCGAGCGGCCGCGCTAAAATCCGACCAATGCCGCATGATGGTCTCCACACCATCGGCCATGGCCGCGGGCTCCGGCCAGTGATTGCGTTCCCAACTATCCGGCACCTCGATGAGCACCCCGGCTTCGCGCGACACAAGCTCCGGCATTCCGCCGCTAGCCGAGCCGATCACCGGCACGCCACACGCCATCGCCTCGATCGGCACGGTCGGGCACGGGTCCTTGTATTTCGGATGCAGGAGAATGTGCGTCGCTTGATAAATCGCCGGCGCTTCCTCCTGCCGATAGGCAGCGGTGCGGCGCACGCGATCATCGATTCCCAAGAGATGGATTTTTTCCGCGACCTCCGCCTCGGCGTCCGGCCACGCCAACCGGCCGGCCAGATGCAGTTCGACCGGAAAATGTCGGCACACCAACTCCGCCACTGTCTCCAGCACCGAGATTACGCGATAGCTTTCGTAATGCGATCCTGCGACGAGCAGCCGACAGACTTCGCCATCCGGTGGCGATGCAGGTCGGAAGTGCGCGGTGTCCACGCAATTGAACGCGATCTCCGCCACGGTCGCCACCGGCCCGAGAAAGCGCTCGGCGCACTGCCGGCAAAACTCGCTCTGGTAAAAAATGAAATCCGCCTCCTGCCGGAGCGTTCGCATCGGCCCGTTGATTTCCTCGCTACGCGCGCCATACCACGCTGGATAAGCGACGCCATTCTGGTTCCAGACAAATTTCACCCCCTGCCCCCGCGCCCACTCCACAAGATCGAGCGCAAACTTCGGCGGCGCGCTGCTCACGAGATAAAGCAGATTGAAATTGGAATCCGCCGTCGGAAATTCCTCGGCGAGGTGAAGCAGTTTCACCCGCCCGCCGTGGATGATTCCGCTTTCATCCGTCCCCGGCGCTTCGCCGTAGTTCACCGCCGGCCGCCCGCGACGGAGCGAAAAAGCGCGCGCTTCGAGACCGCGGCGAAAACTCCGTCGCGCCGGCACATCCAGCAGCCGCCACATTTTAGCTCTCGTAGCGGGAGCGCACAGCCCATCGAGAAATCCGCGCATGCTCATCGCGTCCGAAGAAACTGATCGCAGGCCTTGGTATTTTTCAGCATGGGGAAACCGCGAGCCGCGCAACAGCGGCCAGGCGGACCTTGTTAGCAGAAGCGTGCGTCTGTTCGAGAAACTCCTCGAATACATTGGCGAGCCACTTCCGCGGAAAAAGTTTCGATGTTTCCGAGGCGTTCCGCCGTCTCGCGACCTGCGCGACCGAACGCGCCACCGGCTTCCGTGTCGCGGATCGCCTCGACGGCTCGCGCGGCAAGTTGTGCGCTGTCGCCGGGCCGCACGAAGAAGATATTGCGTCCATCTTCGAGATGATCGCGCGACCACAAACCCTCAGTCTCCGTGAGGACGACCGGACAGCCACAGGCCATCGCCTGCAACGTCACGCTCTGCCCGGAAGGCTGGATGCTCGGCTTCAAGGGCACGACGACGGCAAGGGCACGCTGGTATAACTCGCGCATTTGCTCGTCCGAGATTTCCGCGCCGTGCCACGACCCGCGATGATGCGTCACATTGGCTGGAAGCGCGGCGGGCAGCGGCAGTCGGGTGACGATGTGAACCGGAGCCGGAATGTTCGGAGCCGCGTCGATCAAGGTTTGAAAATCGCGCCGGCTGTCGTTGCCGACGGCGAGAACGAGGTCGCGCTTCACCGCAGAATCGGGACGCCAAAAGCGCGTATCGACGCCGAAAAAATTGACGGTAATGGCGGCGGCCGGGAGATCGAAAAACCGCCGCATCGGCTCCAATTCGCTCTCGCCGAAAAGCAGTGTGTGCATCTTCCGCAGCAGGATGCGCGAGACATGGCGGCGCAGAAAACTATGCGAAAAATTTAGCACCCCGCATTGGATGCCGATGATTGGTCTTCGAATCACTCCGACTGTCGAGAGAGCCGCGAGGGCAAAAGCGATGTTGCCACCCGTCGCTACCAGGCAATCGGCTTGGTTGAGTTCACGGGCGAGCCGGAAGACCTGCGTCACCGTGGCCGGTTCCGTCTTAACCGGGCGCATCGTCGGCGGCCAAAGCCGCCCGAGCAGGCGATCGGAAAATCGCGGCGGCGCGCTTGGGTCGATCTCCCAATGGCTGACGATGTGGCCCGCTCGCGCCATCTCGATCGCCCCGTAAAAAAACTCCGTGGGCGCCGCTCCCCGCTCCACCTCCGGCAGCCGGGCGACGCGGCCTTTCATATACAGAAAGGCGACCCGCAACGGCTGCTCAGTGGCCGTCGGCACAGACTTCAGCGACATATTCGCGGTGCGCAGCCGCCACGACCGGGGTGCTGTAAAATTTCTCGACCACCTCGCGCGCGGCCAATTCCTCCGACGCAAAATCGATCCGCTCCGACAGAATTTCGTCGAGCGCCGCACCCCACTCCGCGTCGTCGCCGCAAATCCGCAAGCCAGCACCGGCAGACCTCGTGGCAACATCCCGATAGCTCGGCAACGGGCTGCCCAAAACGATGCGCCCGCAAGCCATCGGCAAGGTGATTTTCCATTCCGTGTGACCCCAATTGTAGGTGTTGTCCAGAAAACGCGGCGAGATGAAGACGCCGCCGCTGCCATAGATTTTCAGCAGCGAACCCACGGACTCAAAAGGGATGATCGTGTGCTCGATCGCAGCGAGCAGGCTGTGGAAGCGACTCTTGTACGGCTCATGCCAGCGATCCAAAGCGGCCAAATCGTTCGTCACCAGCACGAGACGAATCCGGGAGGAAAATGCCCGCAGGACGTCCCCGATGCGGAGCAATTCAAAAAGCTTCACCGCCTCGCCGCTCCAGAGCAGGTCGAGCTTCGCACCCGGCGTCCAACGACGATGCTGAGGCGTGAGGTGCAGATCCACGTTGTCGGAAATCCAGCGCACGTTTCGATGATGCTGCGCACACACCTGCGCGAGATGGCTGGAGTCGGCGATCAGGCCATCGGAAAGCTCCGCCATGCGTTGGGCGTCCGCCGTCTGCGTGGGGGTTGGCGCCATGCCTTCGTAATAGAACGTGCCACTCGCCGGAGTGAAGTAATCCACATTCACGTCGAAAAGAATGCGCGTTCCGCGGTGCCGCAGTGACTCCGCGAGCCGCTGCGAGTCTCCGTTCATCGACTTGAGGAAGACCACGGCGTCGTAGCGCTCCCACGGTTTGAAAAGGCTGTAGTGAACCTGACGCGCGGGATCAGAGCGCAAACTTCTCGCGATCCATCCGAACCGCATCTGCCCGACGGCGGAGGCGCTCGAGCAACCGCTGAGCCACTGCCACACGCGCGGCCAGCGCGGCAATCCACCGTCGATCACGAAGCCCACGCGCAGCGATGCAGCCATCAATCGCGAGCCGCATGTTCCCGCCGGAGAAACGAGGTTGCATCCACAGTCACGAGTTCACCTCGGGCGTATTTTTCCATTTTCCAATCGGAAGCCACCGGCCTGCCCCGCAAGCGCCGGACAGCCTTCCGCAGCCACGCCGTCACTCCGCTCCGCCGATTCTCGGAAACATTTGGCCGCGCCACCGCGTCTTCGCCATCCACGGAACTGCGCCGCATGAAGCAGGTGTGCAGGCATCGGTAGGGCGACTCATCCCAGGCCGTGCGCTCATGCAGATGCAGCCGGCGCGACGCGTCGAAGCCCAGCTTGAACTTGATCGTGCCATTTGCGAGGACGTGAGTCACGGCACCGTCCCAACTCTCGATGAGGTTGAAGTTGAAAAGCTTGGTCATGCTGCGGCAGGGCGGCGCGAGGTAACCGGTCGCCGTGCCAGCCGCGGCATCGATTGCGACGCAGTTGAGCACGTTGCCAAAAACCAGCCACGACTGATCGTAGCGGCCTGCGAGCAGCTCTTCGCGGAAGCGAACAAGACCCGCCGGATCGTAGATTTCATCGCCATCGACGGCGAAGATCCACGTCGCCGTGCCAGCGTAGCCGCTGATCAGAAAGTGCGATTCCCGCGTGTCTTTGATGCGCACCAATTGAATTTTTGCGGGGAATTCGACCGCCAACCTGGAAAGAATCGCGAAGGTGCCGTCCGTGGAAAAATGATCGGCGATGATCAACCGATCGCAGAAGTCGATCGTGTTGCGGATGGCGCGTTCCACGAAGACATCTTCATTGCGCACCAGAGCGATACCAACGATCGCGGCTTGATCGGACACGCTCATGCGACTGCGGAATCGAGAACCGGCGAGCCCGTCGTGTCCAATCGCTGTCGCAACTCGGCGAGCAATTCATGACGGCGGTGGAGCTGAAGAAAGAAAACGAGATCACTGTTCAAGCGGCCTTTTTTCATCAGACCGCTCCAGAAAAGCGGATAGGGACCATCGTAGAAATGATAGACGCCGAGATACTTTGCGTCAAATCGATCGCGCGCCTTTTGCCCAGCCAGAACGCGGAGAAAAAACCGCAGCACGTCGAACGCAAACAACTCGACCTGACGAAAGCACGCGTAAATGCGCCGCGCCGGCCGCACCGCCATCGCCGTGCCGCACACGCGATAGGCACTCCCGCGCAACTCCCGCGGTAGCTCGAAATCCGCATGACCGGCTCGGCGCTCAAACTTCCAACAGGTCCGCTCGGCAGGATCGGGATTGCGCAACAATGCCTCGAGCAACGCCGTGAATGCCGACAGTTTCCACAAGCCCGGATGAAGGGCAAATTTCCACGGGTACTCGCGGCCCGGTTGTTCGAGATGAAAATACGCCGCTCCCAAATCTTTCCCCTGCTTGGGCCGGTGCTGGCCCCCTCCGTGGAGATTGATGAAGGTCGCCGGAAGTTCATCCAGCAGCCGGGGCAGCGTTTCATTGAGATGCCGGCTGTGGCACCGGTCCATCGGCGGATGATCGTCGAGAACGAGATAGCACTGACGAAAGCCTCGCTCCTGCAAATCGACGGACGCTGAGCGCGCCACTGCCATCCAGTCCCCCGGATCATCGCGGAGTTCGAGCCGCGCGCGGTCTGTGGAGGTTCCGGACAGCCCGCAGAAAAAAATGGGCGGATGATCGGGCCAGTGCTGATCGAGCTTCGCGCGCGTCAGCTCAGCGACGAAACGATATTTATCGAAGGTCGGAATCAGGATGCAGAGGCCGTCCATCGCCGTCAGGGCCGGTCGGCGAGCAACTGCTGGATGATCTCCGCGTAGCTGAGAACCATCCGGTCGCCGGAAGGAATTCGCGTGAGCACGCGCTCGCGCAGCTCGGAGTATTGGTCGCGCGCCATCTGCAATGCGCTCGCCACGTCGTCGCGAAATCCAATCCCATATCTCAGTCCGGCCTCGACGACGCCACCGCCGTCTTCGTGATAGAGAAGCGGGAGACCGCACTGCGCGCCTTCGACGTGATGCATGCCGCAAGGTTCCCAGCGCGTGGCCGTGAGGTAGAGATGACATGCGCGCAACTGCTCGGCGAGAGCGCGGCCCGCGAGAGGCGCAAACGTCCGCGCCTTTTTCCACTGGATGCGGGCGGGCCAGCGGCCGATGACCCAGAACTCGAAACCGTCGAGCCTGCCGTCGGCCATGAGTTGATCGACCTGCTCGTAAACGTCGAATCCCTTGAGCGGATTGTCGGACCAGTGATGAGTGACAATCCGCAGCGGCTCGCCCGGACGCCAAGGCTGCTGGCCGATCGGATGGAAAGTGTCCGACGCGGCGCCGTTGTAAATCACGGCGTGAGGCCGCGCGGAGTCGAACCAGCGCGCCGCATGATATTCGCGCAACCACTCGGCGATGAAGACGGTGAAGTCCGCGTGGGCACTGGCCTCGGCGAGCAGCGGGTCCATGAATGAAGTGCCCTTGCGCTGGTCGCATTCATTGACGCGGTGAATCACCCGCACGCGCGGATGCTGCTTCTTAAAGGCGATAATCTCGCCCATGCCAAAGGACTTGAGCTGGAGATCGTCGCGCGGATCGATGAGCACGATCACATCGACGTCCGGCCCGAGCCGATAGGTCGCGCGGTAGCCGCGCGCTTCCAGGAAGGTGCGAAGCTGGGAGACAAAAGTGCTGCTCCCGCCCCACGGCCCGGAGGTCGGCCGCATATTGATCGCCACGGTGGCGATCGGCTGGCGGAACTCAAAGTTCGCAAGAAATTTCCGGATCATTTTCGACAAACGTCGGCGGGATAATTCAATGCAGGCCGCGGACCAGACGCCAGCCGCTTTCGTCGCGCTGGCGCAGGCAAAGATGGCACGGATGCAGCAGACCAAGCTGAGCCGCCAATGGCCGCAACGTGTCGGGACAATGCCGCGCCGCCGCTGAGCGCAGGGAGCTTTTCAAATAACCGGGCGCCCGCCCTCCACCTTCGTGCAGGATTTGCAGGGCTTCGCGTTGGTATTCGTCTTTGAATTGGCTGGTCTTTTGGTCGCCGTGATTGCGGAACCCGGCGAGTGGGGTGTCCACCGCGTAAAGATCGGCGTGCTGAAAAAAGCGGAGCCAGAGTTCGAAGTCGGCGGCGATCGTCCATCGCGTGTCGATCTTTCCTCCGGCGCGTTCCCACAGAGATCGCCGCCAGAAGGTCGATTCCTGCTGGAGCCAGCCGGGTGAAAACCAGTCGCCGGTCGGAAGATTCTCGCCCGCCAGAAATCCGGTGCGACTGAAGCCGGTCCGTTGCGAGCAGCGCACGGCGCGCCCGCGGGCGTCCCAGCGCAATGGAAAGAGAGTGGTCAGCCACTCAATCTGCGGGAAGGTCTCAAAGATTTCCGCAACGATCGACAGCGCCCAGGGTGTGTGTTTGTCATCCGAATTGAGCCACCCCATGACTTCGCCGTTCGTCCGCGCGAAGCCTTTGTTGATCGCGTCGTACTGCCCGCTGTCAGGCTCGCTGCACCCGTAGGCCAGTCGATCGCGGTAGCGCTGAATGATCGCCGCGCTTTCATCGGTCGAGCCGCCGTCGATGACCAGGTATTCGAGGTCGCGAAAACCCTGGCCGAGGACCGAGAGGATAGTCTCCTCAATGAACCGGCCCTGATTGAACGAAGGAGTGACGAGCGAAATCTTGAGAGGCACGGAGTGAGAAAAGCCAGGGACACTTTTCCTCCGAGTGGTCGCGCGCCTTGGCGAGCTGCCTAGCGGAGCAAGACCTTGTCGATGCCTTGAATGACGCCGTTGCTCGCGGACACATCGGGTTTCACAATGGTCGCGCCATTCACTTTGAGTTTCCCCTCCACAGACTTAACCTCCAACGCGGTTCCCGTGAGAGTCTTGGGTTTGGCAGATTTCAATTCCGCCGCGCTGAACTTACCCTCGATGATGTGATTCGAGAGGACCGTCGTCAGCGCCGCTTTGTCGGCCAGCAACGCGTCGAGTTGTGCCTTGGGAATGTCGCGGAAAGCGTTATCGGTCGGCGCGAGCAAAGTGAACGAACCGGTGCTGAGTTTTTCGGGCAAGTCCGTCTTCGAAATCGCTGCAAGCAGCGTGTTGAAACCTTTCTTGGCGAGTTCCCCGATGAGGTCGTGAACTTTGGCGTCTTGCGCCACGCTGTGCGGAGCGGAAAAAAAGCTGAGAAGAGTAAAGGTGAGGATGTAATATGCGGTTTTCATCGGCAGGGTATTTTGAAGGATTTGAGGCGGGGAGATGTAGTGGTCGGAAGGTGAGCGATCAACAGATTTTTTCAGAAGGGAAAATAGATGCAAGGCTCGATCGGCAGGGTGATGAAAACGGCGGGCAATGCGACATCACAGCATGCGGAAACATTTGCGCACTTTGTCGAACTCAATCCCCGCCGGCAGCTTCCACAAAGCGGGCGAAGCCCAGCGCGCGAGTTGCACATGCTGAACGAGCCCCCGTCCTTTCAAGCGCAGGACGAAGTCTTCGTATTTTCGCAAGGCGGCAAAATGGTCGAAGACAAATTGGTAATGCCGGCTCGCCTCCGCTCCGCCATGCGTCTGCGCCACAGACACAATTTCCTGCGCGCGCTTTTCACCACCCGAGGCGGACTTGTGCGCTTCGTGAAAGCGGTAGGCGGAAAAGATCGCGTCACATTTACGGAAGCTCCCCAAATTCTGTGCCCGCAGGAACCACTCCCAGTCGAAGGCGTAGTGCAACTCCTCATTGAGGATCCCGGTTTTCTCCCAGAGCGAACGACGCCAAAACGAACTCGGCTGCACGATGTAATCCACGAGACCCAGCAACGCCGGATCGTGACGAGGCGGTCGATTGACGAGGCACCGGCCACCGGTCTGCGAAAAACTCACGCAGTCGCCGTAAATGAAATCGTCGGCCTCCAGAAAACGAGCGACGGAATGGAGGATGCGGGGGAAAAAAAAGTCGTCGCTGTTCAGCCAGCAAAGGATGTCTCCCGTCGCCCGGGCAAAGCCTTTGTTGAGCGCGTGCGACTGGCCTCGATCCTTTTCGGAAACCCACCACGCGATGTCGGATTCGTAGCGCTTGATGACCTCGACGCTCTCATCGGTGCTGCCGCCATCGACGATGATGTATTCCAGATTTTCGTAACGCTGACCGAGCACGCTGAGGATGGTCTGCTCAAGATACGCACCCTGGTTGTACGAAGGCGTGACGACGGTGATTTTTGGCAGCGGGGTCACGCGACTTCGGAGCAAATTTCCAAGAGACGCCGACCGTAGGCATGGGCGTAAGTAAGCTCAGCGGCCAGAGCGTTCTTCTCGCCCGCCACGTCCAGGCGGGCAGGCAGTTTATTCCAGTTTGCGGAGATCAAATCCGCCAGCGCCTCGGGATCATCGGTCGGGAAAAACCCAAGGGCGTTCGGGCATTGCTCGCGATGCACGGCGAGATCCGAAACGAACACCGGGCAACCCACGGCCTTGGCGTCCTGGACAGTTGTGTTCCATCCTTCAAAGCGTGAAGGCTGCACGACTGCGGTGGCTGTTTGCAGGAGAGCGATCAAGTCTTCTCGTGGCACTTTTCCGAGCACCAGGCATTGCGACCAGACATTCCCGCGCGCCGCGATTTGGAGCATCTCGCTCAAGGCGTCGTTCTGCCGATCGCGGTGATCCGCCGGCAGTCCCGTCATGACCACCGTGACCTCGAGTCCACGCCGGCGCAGGATGGCGAGAGCTTCGGGCACGATGCGATGATTCTTGTGCCGCCAGAATTGGTTGACCACCAACAGGAATCGTTCAGGCAGATGATACTTCTCGCGCACATCGGCGAGCGGCACCGACGGCGGTTCAAATGCGAAGAGGGATGGGAAAGAAGCGACCCGCGCCTTGGCGGCGAAGTCCGGGAATGCGGCGGCGAAATCCCGCTGACAATCTTCGCTGGAAAAAAGCATGCGCGCCGAGCGCCGCGCCAGCGTGCCGAAATCGCGGTTGATCTGCGCAGTCTGGGCGCTGCTGTAGAGATTACCCAAGTGAAGGTGCTGAAAATCGGGAATCCAGCCGACCGTTTTCAAGGAAGGTGAACCCACCGATTCCACGTCGGGCAGAATCACATCCACGCCCGCAGCGTGCGCAAACCCGGGCGTGATTGTCGGCGTGCGCAGGGTGAACAATTTGCGCACCGTCCACTCGCCCGGCAGATAACGAGGAGGCGGCGGCTTGAGACTTCTCAGGCAGTGCGGAGCCTCGTCGGGCGTGGCGGTGAAAAAGACCACCTCGGCGCCTGCCGCGTGCAATGAAAGAGCCATGGTGCGCGACAACACCGCGCCTGCAGTCCAGCCATTCATCGAAAGATCGACGACGCCAATGTTTGGCATTCGACCCATCAAGTAATCGGCTGTGTTGCAGGCTCCCTGACCAATTGCTGTCTGCACCAATTGGCAACTTCAGCGACACCGTTTTCCAGCGAGACCTGCGGGCGAAATCCAAGCCCGAAGATCCTCGAAATATCCGCACGCCAATTCAGCGGGTTCCCCGCAGGCGAGACACCATCAAATTGGAGCGGCTTGTCGAGACGGAGCGCATTGAGCACCATGGCGGCCAGATCCCCGATGGTCACTTCCGTCCCGCTGGACAGGTTGTAAATTTCGCCGCGCATCGGTGCGCTCGTGGCGACAGCGTGAAGCCCACAAGCCACGTCGCTGGCATGAATGAAGTCGCGACTCTCCCGCCCGGTGCCCTGAAGCTGGAGCGCTGGCGCGGAAAGTGCCTTGGCGCAAAGATCCCAGACGACCTGACGCCGAAGCCCCATTCCGTAAGCGGAGAAAATGCGAACGCTCGCCGTCGCCAGGCCGTAGATCGCCGAAAACTCGGCGCAGAGTTGCTCGCACTGCCATTTGTGAAAGCCGTAGGGCGAGAGCGGAGCAGGCGCGTGCGTCTCCTGCACGGGGAGCGACACCGGGTTGCCGTAGATGGCCGCGCTCGAGAGAAAAAGAAACCGGCACGCAGGAAGCTCAAGCCGCAAGTCGTTCAGCAACTCGAAGGTCAGGACGACGCTGCTGCG
>JBBSDS010000012.1:0-31869 GCA_038240495.1 Chthoniobacterales bacterium
CTCCGCACCACCTCCGCCCACGAAAGTGAGAGGTTCTTCGGCAAGCTCAGGATGACGGTTTGGGGGACAGCCTCCGGCTGCAATGCGGCGCGCGTTACATGTTTTTCGATACACCTTTTCAACGAACTTATACAGTCACCAACGTCCACCGCAGTGGCTGTCCGCGTTCGAGGTACAGCCAGGCGTAGCTCGCAGGTGCGCCGCGGTTGGGGCGGGTGATGCAACCGGGATTAAAGTAACGCACGGTGCCGAAGCGTTCGTTGCGCGGGACATGGGTGTGACCGTGAAAAAGCAGATCGATGCCTTTTGGCGATTGGCGCGGAGGGACGTGTTCGAGCCGGATGCGAAAACCTTCACATACGAAATCGAGGGTGAGCGGCCAGTCGGTGCTCATATCGCAGTTGCCACGGACGACGCGGAGTGGCGGACCGAGATGAGTCAGTGGATCAATGGTCGCGGGAAGGCAAACATCGCCGAGGTGCCAGATTTCATCGGCTTCGGCGATGGCCGCGATGACATGACCGGGCAGATGATTATGGGTGTCTGACAGGACGGCGATCCGCATGAAGTGAGACCCCGTCTGGCGAGGATTGAACTGCGCGCCGTCGCGATCAGCGTCCAGTATTGGCCTGGACGGCGAAGGAATTCTGAATGACGTCGCGCACGCGCTCCGGCGGAAGGACCTTGCTGGTCTGGTAATCGACGTTCCCGTCCTTGCCGATGATGACGATATTGAATTTGTCCTGCACGCCGTAGGCGCTCGCCACTGCGCCGCCGTCGTCGGCGACGATGAATGGAATATCCGATTTGACGGGGCCTTGTTCGGCCGTAAAAGCGGCGATGAAGATCACCTGTTTGTTGGCAAACTGCTGATAGATTTCCTTCAGCAATTTGACCTGATCTTTGAAGGCGCCGGCGCTCGGCGATTTGGCGATGACGATGACGACGGGCTGTCCGCGGAGGCTTTTCAGGTTCGTCTTCCGACCGGCAGTGGAGAAGGCAACCTCTGGTGCGATGCGGACGACGGCGGCCTCGGTGGTGGCGAGAGCCGCGAGCAGGAAAGTGGTGAAGAGAATGGTGCGCATACGTCGATTAGACTTTGAGGATGTCGGCTTCTTTGAGGAAGAAGGCATCGTCGATTTTTTTTCCGAATTGATCGGTCAGTTTCTGGACTTCCTTTTCGTAAGTTTCGAGTTCGTCTTCCGAGACGGTGCCATCTTTCTGGGCTTTCTTGATGGCATCGATCCCGTCGCGGCGGGCCGAGCGGACGCGCACGCGCGCTTCCTCGGCCATTTGTTTGATGCCTTTCACGAGATCCTTGCGCCGCTCCTCGGAAAGCGCCGGGATGGGGAGGCGGATGATCTTGCCATCGACCGCGGGATTGATGCCGAGTCTGGATTCCTTGATCGCTTTCTCGATGTCCTTCGTCGTGCTGGCGTCAAAAGGCTGGATGACCAGCAGGCGCGGCTCGGGCGTGGTGATGAGGGCGAGCTGTTTCAGCTTCATCGATGAGCCGTAAGCTTCGACATCGATATTCTCCACGAGCGCGGGCGACGCTTTGCCGGTGCGCACCGCGGCGAACTCATGTTGTAGATACTCGAAGCCTTTTTCCATCGAGGCCTCCGTATCGAGGAGGATTTCATCGGGGTCCATAAAATGACTTAATCGGAAGTAACGAGTGTGCCGACCTTCTGGCCGAGCACCACGCGCTTGATGTTGTCGGACTTCATCATGTCGAAAACGATGATCGGCATTTTGTTGTCCATGCAGAGACTGAAGGCGGTCGAATCCATGACGGAGAGCCGCTTGGAGAGCGCCTCGGAGTAGGCGATGCGGTCGTATTTTTTGGCCGTCGGATCTTTGAAAGGATCAGCCGTGTAGATGCCATCGACCTTCGTCGCCTTGAGGATGACTTCCGCGCCGATTTCGTTGCCGCGCAGGGCGGCAGTGGTGTCGGTGGAAAAGAACGGATTGCCCGTGCCGGCGACGAAAATCACGATTCGGCCGTCCTCGAGCTGGGAGATGGCCCGCCGGCGGATGAAAGGCTCGGCGACATTTTCCATGCGGATGGCCGTATGCACGCGGGTCGGCAGCCCCATTTGTTCGAGCGCGCTTTGCAGGGCGAGGCCATTGATGACCGTGGCGAGCATGCCCATGTAGTCGGCCGTCGTGCGTTCCATCCCGCGATGGCTCGCCGACAGACCGCGCCAGATATTGCCGCCGCCGATGACCACGGCGATCTGCACGCCCATGTCATGCACTTCTTTGATCTGCGAACAAATCTGGTGGACGATTTCCGGCGAGATATTGTCCATGCTCCCCCGCGCTTTGAGCGCTTCCCCGCTCAATTTCAGGACGATGCGCTTGTATTTGGGTTTGAGCGCTTTCGAGGTCTTGGCGCGGGTAGAGGGCTTGGGCATCGCGCGCAGATAGAACACGAAACGCGCGCCGAATGGGAAGGGAAATTCTGGGCGAGAGCGCTCGGCGGCGCGTCGAATCAGAGCGGCGCGCCCGGCGCGGCAGCACGCGTGGCGACCCGGCCCGGAGCCTCGACAAATGCCCCCGCAAAATCAATGACGCACATCGCGCCGTAGGTTGCGTGGAAACCGCTGGCGGCACCGGCGACGCGGAATTCGCGATTGAAAATATTCTTCCGATGGCCTCGTCCGCGCACGCCGTCATCGACAATCAGTTGGATCACGATGCCGCGTGCATCGTGCTTTCCGTAGGAGATATTTTCCCCGGCCCGGCCGACCCACTGGCCGAAGCGCGCCATGCGATCCCAAGGCTGCGCGCCACCATGGCTGACATGGCCGCGTCCGCCGACTGGACCCATTTCCAACACATGGCTCAGAGCACTACTGCGAATACCTTCGGACTGCGCGAGCGGCGCAAGCGGGCTGGCTTTTTCGAGAAAACGAACCGCCTCGCGGGTTGCGCCATTACCTTCCTTGCCCCGAAATCCGGCCGTCTGGTTGGCGACGATTTGGGCGTATTGTTGGGGAGCGGTGCGGGCGAGATTCATCTCGGCAATGACTTGATCGGCGATGTCAGTGGCGAAGGCGGAGAGGGGAGCAAGTGCGACCACAATCGCACAAATTGTATTATTCATAAATACCATATAAGCACCCAGGATGCCAGCTCACCCGGTCGTGAAAGGCGTTAATCACACCTGCGATTCGATACAGGCTGCCGGTGTAGAAGTAGCTCTGTCGCGCTTTTGCGACCTGCCGCCTGTGGCCAGCAAAGGCGGCACGTCCCACGGACAGAGCCGCCTCGACAACCATCAAGCCCAAATTGAGCCGCTAACCGAGATTCCTCTTGCTGCGGCTTTCCGCGCTGCTTAGAAAGACTCCGTTCTCCTCCCAGTCCAGAAAGCGCCTCTCGGGTTCAACCTGAGGGGCGTTTTCATTTCCACGCAACGCGCTGTGGGCAATGAGAAACCGCGTGATTTTCGGATGCGCTCCGCTCGGAATGCCCTGATCGAAATTTTTCACCGTCTCCAGAGACTGTCCCGAGAATGCCTCTCGCAAAGATGCCAAGGCGGAAAGAGCAAAGGTTTCTTCTCTGCGGCCTTTGCGCCTCTGCGTTGTCAAAAATCCCTGAGCTGAATCGTTCCCGCTAAGGTCTTGCGGGAAGCCATCATTAAGCCGCATACATTTCATCCCCGGTCTCTCGGGGTGCCCAAGTCATCCGCATGAAACTCGATCGCTTCTTTCTTCCACTCATCTCCGCTCTGCTGGCCGTTTCCGCCGCGGCGCAGGAAAAGACCTCGCTCACATTTGAAGGTAAAAAGGGGCCGGGCAGAGGAGCGAATGTGGTCTTTCTCGCGGGCGACGAAGAATACCGCTCCGAGGAGGCGCTGCCGATGCTCGCGAAGATTCTCAGCGAGCGCCACGGCTTCAAATGCACGGTGCTTTTTCCGCTCGATCCCGATGGCACGATCAACCCGAATAACCAGACCTCGCTGCCCGGTTCGACGGCGCTCGATGAAGCGGATGCGATTGTGATGTTGTTGCGCTTCCGCCAGTGGCCGGAGGAGCAGATGAAACGTTTTGTCAAAGCCGTGAATCGTGGTGTGCCGATCGTCGCCATTCGCACTTCCACCCATGCTTTCACGGGCGCGGCAAACCAGCCGTTCGGCGGCGATTTCGGCAGCAACTGGCTGGGGGAAAAATGGGTGAGCCATTGGGGCAGGCACAAGTCGGAGGCGACGAAGGGAATCATCGAACCTGCGGCGAAGAAAGATCCGCTGTTGCGCGGCGTGACGGATCTTTTCGGCCTGACCGACGTGTATGAGGCGGCTCCGCCGAGTGACGTGAAAATCCTCGTTCGCGGCCAGGTGCTCGCGGGTCTGTTGCCGGACTCGCCGCCCGCAGATTACAAGAAGGCGCGGGCTGACAAAGTAGAGCAGGGGATCAACGATCCGATGATGCCGGTGGTCTGGACGCGCGAGCGCAAGAACGACGCGGGCAAAACGAATCGCATCCTCGTGACGACGATGGGTTCGGCCACGGACTTTGAAAATGAAAGCCTCCGCCGCCTCGTGGTGAATGGCGTCTATTGGGGCTTCAATCTTTCCGTGCCTGCCAAGGCAAACGTGGACTTCGTGGACGAATACAAGCCGTCGTTCTTCGGCTTCAACGGCTTCCGCAAAGGACTCAAGGTCGGCGATCTCGCGCTCGGAAAAGCGATGCCCGGCGAGCCGCTCGCGAAACCCGACGCCCAAGCTGTTGCTCTGCAAGCGAAGCCCACCGCGCCGAAACCAGCGGAAACAAAACCCCCGGAAACGAAGCTCGTTGAAACGAAGCCTGCGGAGGTGAAGCCCATTGAAATGAAACCGCCCGTGGCGAAGCCCACCGCGCCGAAGCCTCCGGAAACGAAACCTGCCGAAATGAAAGTGGCGGATGCAAAAGCGGCCACAACCAAGGTGCTGCCTGTCGAGCCAAAGCCGCCGGTCGTTCCGCTGCCGCCCCGGCCCGCACTGGCGCCGGGCAAGCTGCCGCTGGATTTCATCAAAGGCGAACGGATCGCGATCGTCGGCAATGCGCTGGCCGAGCGGATGTACCAGTATGGCAATTTCGAGACGCTGCTCCACTCGCGCTTTCCGAAACATGAACTCGTGGTGCGCAACTTCGCCAAGCCCGCCGATGAGGTCGGCGCGCGCCAGCGGTCGAGCGACTACACGAAACTCGACGACCCGATCGCCGCTTTCGGCCCGGATACGTTCCTCGCATTCTTCGGGTTCAATGAATCGTTCGCCGGGATGCAGGGCGCGGGGAAGTTCAAAGCCGATTACGAAAAATTCCTCGACGAATTTGCCCAGAAATATCCGCGCGATGGCACCGGCGCCGCACCACGGTTTGTGCTCGTCTCGCCGACGGCCTTCGAGCCGACGAATGAGAAGTTCCTACCCGATGGAAAAAAGGAAAATGCGAATCTCATGCTGTATGCGCGGGCGGTCGCGGAGGTGGCGAGGAATCGTAATCTCGCCTACGTCGAACTCTTCGATCCGACCTTCGCCGATTTTTTGGCGAAGCCGGGAGCGCAGTTCACGAGCAACGGCGCGCACCTGAACGAGGCTGGTGATTTGAAAGTGGCCGAGACGCTCGATCGCGCGCTCTTCGGCACGACCAATCCCGCCAAACCCGGCTCGCCCGCCTACGAAAAACTCCGCGCGGCGGTGAACGACAAGGCGTGGGTCCACCATCAAGACTATTGGATGCTCAACGGCTGGTACGTCTATGGCGGTCGCCGGACGTTCGACACCGAGACCTTCCCGGCTGAGTTCAAGAAAATCCGCGCCATGGTCACGGTGCGCGATCGCTACGTGTGGGATCTCGCGCAAGGCAAGGCCGTGCCCGCGAAGCCTGATGACAGCAAGACTGGCGAGTTGTTCGTCCCGAAGACCGGATTCGGAACCAAGCCCTACTCCGAGCCGGCGGAACTGAAATACCTCACGCCCGAGGAGAGCATCGCGGCGATGAAAGTGCCGGAAGGTTTCGAGGTCCAACTCGTCGCCAGCGAGCGGGAATTTCCCCAGCTCGCGAAAGTGGATCAGATCAATTTCGACAGCAAAGGCCGGCTCTGGGCGTCGTGCATGCCGACCTATCCGCAGTGGAAACCCGGCGACCCGCGCCCGAATGATCGCCTGCTCATTTTCGACAAATTCGATGCGAAGGGGAAAGCGCAGAAATGCACCGTCTTCTACGATAAGCTCATCTGTCCGACGGGTTTCGAGTTTTGGAATGGCGGGGTCATCGTCGTCGATGAGCCGCGACTCATTTGGCTGAAGGACACGAAAGGTGACGACAAGGCGGACCAAGTCGTCGAGTTGAGCAACGGCTGGGCGACCGACGACACGCATCACACGATCGGCGCCTTTGAGTGGTCGCCTGGCGGACTGCTCAACATGCTCGAAGGCGTCAATCTCGCGACGGCGGTCGAGACGCCGTGGGGACCGGTTCGTGAGTTTGGCAAGCCGGGTTGTTATGTCTTCGACCCGCGCTCGCAAAAGGTTCGCCACTTCGTCACGCCCGGTTACGGCAACCCGTGGTGCTACGCTTACAATTGGTGGGGGCAGGGCATCGTCGGCGACGGCACCACGCCGCAGCAGCACTGGGACACGCCGTTGAGTGGTGCGCCCTATTCCGGGCGCAAAGGCCTGAACACCGTCTTCAACGGCGAAGGCATGCGGCCCAACGTCGGCACGGAGTTCCTGTATTCACGCCAGTTCCCGGACGATGTGCAGGGGCAATTCATCTTCGCCTGCACGATCAAAATGCACGGTCTCACGCGCTTCGCGATCGAGGACGACGGCGCGGGCTACAAAGGTGCGCGCAAGAAAAAGATGGAGGACGGCAAGGACGTTCCCGACGATCTTCTCACCTCGAGCGACATCAATTTCCGCCCGTGCGATCCGCAATTCGGCCCCGATGGCGCTCTCTACTTTGGCGACTGGCACACCGCGCTTCTCGGCCACATGCAGTACTCGCAGCGCGACCCAAACCGCGACCACTCGCACGGGCGCCTCTACCGCCTCGTCTATAAAGACAAGCCCCTGCTCCCGCCGGTCACGCAGTTTGGAAAGTCCATCGGCGATTTGCTCGAACAGCTCAAGGAATACGAACCTCGCACGCGCTATCGTGCCCGGCGTGAACTGCGCGACCGCCCGACGCCGGAAGTCATCGCCGCGATCAATAAGTGGGTGGCGAAGCTGACGCCGGCGGACAAAGAGTTCGACCGCCTGCTCCTCGAAGCCCTGTGGGTTCAGCAAGGGCACCACGCTGTCGATCCGTTGCTTTTGCAAAAAGTCCTGCGGACCGTAACTGGCGAAGCCCGAGCCGGCGCGACGCGGGTCCTCGCCGACGAATGGGACCGCATCCCGAACGCGATGGAACTGATTAAGCCACAAGTCACCGACGAGTTTGCCCGGACGCGCTGTGAGGCGATTCGTGCGCTGAGTTTCGTGCCGACGAAAGAATCCGTCGAAGCCGTGCTCCTCGCGGCGAACCAGCCTCGCGATTACTGGATCGACTACACGTTGCAAATGACCCTCGGGACGCTCGAGCCCGTGTGGAAGCCGGAACTGAAAGCGGGAAAGATCGCGACGAACAATCCCAAGGGGCTCGAACTGCTCAAGGAATCCGAAGAACTGTCCAAGCCCGGTGGAGCCTCAGCCGCGGCGTTGAAACGCTATCTCACGGTGCCCGATTTGCGCCAGACAGAGCGCGTGGATTTGATCAAGGAAATCGGCAAAGCCAAGGGCAGCGCGGACAATGGCAAGGCGGTCTTCCGCCGCATCTGCATCGCCTGTCACAAGATCTACGACGAGGGCATCGAGTACGGGCCGGACATGATGGGCGTGGCCGCGCGGCTCAAGCGCGAGGAGATCATCGAATCGATCCTCGATCCAAACGCCAAGGTCGATCCGAAGTTCACGACGACCAACATCGAGACCAAATCCGGCGGCGCCTTTACCGGATTCGTGACGGAGGAAAGCGACGAAGCGATCACGCTCAAGATCGCCGGCGGCGTGACGCAAGAAGTGAAGAAAGATGAAATCAGCAAGCGCGAAACCTTGAAGCAGAGCAGCATGCCCGAGGGTCTCGGACTCGGCATGTCGTCGGGCGAATTCCTCGACCTTGTCGAGTTCCTCGCCAGCTTGAAATCCCCACGCGGAAAATGAGCAGTCGAGCCCACAACTTCGCCTGCTGCTGCTTCGTCTTTACTATTTTCGCCTCCGCAACGTGGGCGGCGCAGCCACCTGCGGTTGAGCCCATTGCCATGTTTCAAAAAGACACCCGCATTCTCTTCCAAGGCGATTCCATCACCGACGGCAACCGCGGTCGCAGCCTGGACCCGAACCACATCCTCGGCCACGGTTACGCCTTCATCATCGCCGCAAAATATGGCGCGGCCCTGGCGGATCGAAACCTCACGTTTCTCAACCGTGGGATCAGCGGCAACACCGTCGTCGATCTTGAGAAGCGCTGGCCGAAAGACACGCTCGATCTCAAGCCCGACGTACTCAGCATCCTCATCGGCGTGAACGACAACTCCCACAATGTGCCGGTCGATCAGTATGAGCAGATTTACGACAAGCTGCTGACCGACACCAAAGCAGCTAACCCGAACATTCGCTTCGTGCTGTGCGAGCCTTTCACCCTGCCCGTGGGCGCAAGGAAAACAAATTGGGAGCCGTGGGTCGCTGGCATCAAGCAGCGCCAGGAAATCGTCGCCCGGCTCGCCGCGAAACACCACGCTGCCCTCGTCCATTTCCAGAAAGTCTTCGACGATGCCTGCCAGCGGGCGCCGGCGGAATACTGGATCTGGGATGGTGTCCACCCGACTTATTCCGGCCATCAACTCATGGCCGACGAATGGGAGCGCACCGTGAGGGCGTTCTGGCCGGAGGCCGGCAGGTAAGGCGACGGCTCGGCCACTTCGCGGCCATCCCGCCGGGGAGAGAGAAAGCGCCTTCGGGTCGTATCCCGGCAACTTAGAGGGTTTCCGAAAAACACCTGGCGTATACGGCATCGCAGCCAAAGGCTGGTCCCCCCCATTTTGTCATCCTGAGCTTGCCGAAGGACCTCTATCTATTTGCGGACAGCGGCGGTGCGGAGCAAGTAGCACCATCGCTCCGCACCACCGTCCAGGAAAAGTTGTACCATCTCTCACAATTCTTCGGACGGTAACTGAGGAACGACGGGATGAAGGAATTTTTCTAAATTACGGAATGACCTGATGGCGCCTTGGTTCCGTCATTGGGTCAAATTTCGTCATTCCGTCCGCTTTTTCGACAGAGTCAGCTTAATTCCGGGAGATGGTATTAGAGCTCCTTCGGCGAGCTCGGGAAGACACCTTGGAAGAGTGGCTTCGGCCACTCAGGAGCGCGGGTTTTCGGTAAACCCCCTTAAGCGAAGGCTCCCCGCGCTCGGCAAATGAATGCTCCATCGCAGAGATAAAATATCCGCATCTTCGGGTAAGGATTCACGGCGTCCTGTCACTAATGTTTGCTCTTTGCAAAAATAGCCATCCGGCTCCATGCCCGGTTGCGATCCGATAGCATGAGTCTCATCGTCATCATCATTATCCTCGTTCTTCTCTTCGGTGGTGGAGGTTACGCCATGCGCGGGCCCGCTGGTGGAGGCGGCGGCCTCGGCCTTGTCTTGGTGGTCCTCCTCATCCTTTACCTACTCGGTTATCTTCACTGATAAACGGTAGGCTTTCGGATCGCTGCGGGCGAATAGGGTAAGTCGCGCATCCTATCCAGCAGGCGAAGTCGCTCCGCCGCTTGTGCATGCCGCTCGCCACCACCCGGTGCCGAGATAGCCGGCGACATTACCGAAGCCCGAGATTATCACCTGAAGCAACGCCTGCGCGCGGGTGCGTAATCGGGCATCCACGCGCTGCTCGAGATAAATCGGCGCAGTAATGAAATACAGCGTGAACGCAATGCCGTGCAGCGTGACTCCCGCGAGCAGCCACGCCCGCGTGTCGAGCGCGCACAGGACATAGCCCAGGATTGCGAACGCCATGCGCGTGAGGAAAACCCACTTCAACCGCGCGCGCAAAATCAACCCGCCGAGCGTCAGCATGCAGACCAATTTCGTGATTTGGCCGAGGGCCATCGCCGCCGTGGCGTGGGCGACACCCGCTGATCGGCCAGCGTACCAATTGCCAGCGGCGGGATAAACGCGGCCACGCCACTGCATCGGGCGCCCCTTTGGCCCGGAGTGGGGATGGCGTCAAACGGCTGAGCGCGGCAGGGCAACGCATCGCGAGGACGCGGAGTGTTGCCCTCGGTCCCATCGTCCGGCATTCTCCTGCCCGTGGTCACGGTTGATTTGAAATCCTCCCTCGCGCAGTTCGAGACCTTCGCCCGTTCGTTGAAGGGCGACGAGAAAAGCGAGGCGCAGGCGTTCCTCGAACGCTTCTTCCGCGCGCTCGGCCATGCGGGCGTGATCGAGGCTGGCGCGACTTTTGAGTTTCGCGTCGCGAAGAAACCGGGCACCGCGCAACTCGAACTCCTCAAGGGCGAAGCCGCGCGCACCGGCAGCGGCAATAAATTCGCCGACCTGCTCTGGCCCGAGCGCGTGCTCATCGAGATGAAGTCGCGCGGAGCGAAGCTGGAGAAACACTACGACCAGGCCTTCGAATACTGGCAGCTCATCGTCCCCAATCGCCCGCGCTACGTCATCCTCTGCAACTTCGACGAGTTCTGGATCTACGACTTCAACCAGCAGCTCTTCGATCCCGTCGAGCGCGTCTTCCTGCGCGGCCTCGCCGACTCGGCGAACTCCTTCGCCTTCCTCCTCCCGAAGCCGCGCGAGCCTGTCTTTGGCAACAACCGCGTCGAAGTCACGCGCAAGGCCGCCGATTCCTTCGCCAGCATCTTCCGCAAGCTCATCGCCCGCGGCGAAGACCGCGCCCGCGCCCAGCGCTTCATCCTCCAGCTTCTTGTCGCCGTCGTCGGCGAAGACCTCGGCTTGCTGCCGGAAAACATCGTCACCGCGCTGCTCGCCGATTGCGTCGCGCGGCCGGGCGAGAGCTACAACCTGCTCGGCGAATTGTTCCGCCAAATGGCCTCGCCGCAAAAGGCGCGCGGCGGTCGCTTCGTCGATGTCGATTACTTCAATGGCGGTCTCTTCGCCGTCGTCGATCCCGTCGAACTCAAACATGCAGAGGCGCACGAACTCCACGAAAGCGCCTTGAGAAACGACTGGTCGCAAGTGAAGCCCGAAATCTTCGGCACCCTTTTCCAGCAGAGCATGGACGCCGGCGAAAAGCCCGGCACTCGCGACGAGCGCCACGCCTTCGGCGCGCACTTCACCAGCGAGTTCGACATCCAGAAAGTCGTCGGCCCCACCATCGTCCGCCCGTGGCGCGAGCGGATCGAAGCCTGCGGCAAGGACAAGGCCCGGCTGCGCGCCGCGCTCGACGACCTCCGCCGCTACCGCGTCCTCGACCCCGCGTGCGGCTCCGGCAATTTCCTCTTCGTCGCCTACCGCGAGTGCAAGCGCCTCGAGCGCGACCTCCTCGCCCGGCTGAAGCGCGCCGGCGCCGGCGGCACCATGACGAGCGGCGTCACCCTCAGCCAGTTCTACGGGCTCGACGTGCTGCCCTTCGCCGCCGAGCTGGCCAAGGTAACGCTCATGCTCGCCAAGGAGCTGGAGATTCGCGAAGCCCGCGCCTTCGGCCAGAGCGAAGACCTCTTCATCGAGGAAAAGGCCCTCCCGCTGGAAAACCTCGACGCCAACATTCTCTGCGCCGACGCCCTCTTCACCCCGTGGCCCGCCGCCGACGCCATCATCGGCAACCCGCCGTATCTCGGCTCGCGCTATATCGCGCAGGAGCACGGCTACGACTACGTCAAGAAGCTCAACGCCCGGTTCACCGGCGTGCCGAAGATGGCGGACTTCTGCACCCACTGGTTCCGTCTCGCGCACGACGCGCTGCCGCCCGGCGGTCGCGCGGGTCTCGTCGGCACGAATACGATTCGGCAAAACGAAAGTCGCGAGGCGAGTCTCGATTACGTTGTGGAAAACGGCGGCGTTATCACCGAGGCCGTGTCTACCGAAGTGTGGAGCGGTGAAGCAGCGGTGCATGTCTCCATCGTCAATTGGATCAAGGGTGAAAGTCCTGCGCCGAAGACGTTGCACACTCAACTTGGCGACAACGACGACAGCCCTTGGAAGATCGAACAGTTAACTGAAATCACTCCATCGCTTTCCACTTCGCTTGATGTGTCCGCCGCGGTGCCGCTTGCCGCGAACTACGAGCCGAAAGCTGTCTATGTTGGGCAGTATCCTTTCAACGAGGGCTTCCTTCTCACACCGGATGAAGCTGCCGCGATGATTCACGCGGAACCCAAAGCCCGCGAAGTCCTTTTTCCATACATGATCGGCCGAGACTTAGTCGAAGAAGGCGGACCGACCCGCTGGATTATCGACTTCGGCCAGAATGATGTGTTCTTCGCACGAGGCTATCCACGCGCGTTCGAGCGAGTGCGAGAGCTAGTAATGCCTGACGTGCTTGCAAAGGCAGAAGCCGAGAAAGCTGCTACCGGCAAGACAACCACACGCTGGACCCGCGTGGCTAATCGCTGGTGGCAATTCCGCGACTACCAACCCGGAACGATCGCCGCAATTAACAGCGTTCCTCGCTACATCGCAGTCTCGCGCGTTACTAAGCGACCAATCTTCGAGTTTGTGAGCAGCGAGATACATCCGGACAACGCGCTCGTGATCTTTCCATTCGCCGACGATTACTCGTTTGGAATCCTGCAAAGCGGCCTTCACTTCGGGTGGTTCAAAGCGCGTTGCTCCACGCTCAAGGGCGACTTTCGCTACACCTCCGATACCGTCTTCGACACCTTCCCGTGGCCGCAGAGCCCGACGCGCGGGCAGATCGCCGAAGTCGCCGCCGCCGCAGTAGCGCTGCGGGCCTTGCGGCGCGAAGTGATGGCCGCGCACGGCTGGTCCCTGCGCGCCCTCTACCGCACCCTCGACGAACCCGGCGACAACCCCCTCCGCACCGCCCAAGCCCGCCTCGACACCGCCGTCCGCACCGCCTACGCCATGCCCACGAAGGCCGACCCACTCGCCTTCCTCCTCGCCCTAAACCTCAACCTCGCCGCCAAAGAAAAAGGCGGCGAATCCGTTACCCCACCCGGCCTCCCTTTGCCGAAAGCCGAGCGCGCGGCCTTTGTCACGGACGACTGTGTGCGAATCGAGGAACACGCATGAAGGCACACCTTGAAGGCGACCGATGAAGCCGCTGCGCTGGACACGGCACGCATTGGACGATCTTGCTGCCCGAGACATTTTGCGTGAAGAGGCGGAGCGCACCTTGGCGGCACCTGATCGCATCGCCGAAGGCAGGCCACCGCGCGTCGTCTATCAGCGCCGCTACCACGACGCCCTGCTTGGTGAGGAGATGCTGCTCCGGGTCGTGATCGAAGAAAGCGAACTGGAGCAAGTCGTCGTGACGCTGTATAAGACTTCCAAGTTTACTAAATACGAATGAAAGCCACCTACGACCGCGAGACCGACACGCTGACCATCGTCCTGCGTGAAGAGAAAATCCGCGAAAGCGACGAAGTCCGCCCCGGCGTCATCGCCGATTTCGGTTACGACGGCGGCATCGTGCGCTTCGAAATCCTCGACGCCTCCAAACAAGTCGGGAACGCGAACGAAATGCAGTTCGCCGTGGCTGGTTAGCGTGTATGGCCAATGAAGAACATCTTGCGATCTTGAGGCAAGGTGTGGAGGCGTGGAATCGGTGGCGCCAAACAACCGACGTATTTCCAAATCTCAGAGGAGCGAACCTTCGCGGAGCCGATCTCGAAGGAGCGAACTTGAGCGTGACAAACCTTTGCCGCACGAATCTCAGTCGCGCAAACCTTGAAGGCGCGAAGTTCAACAGCGCGATTCTCGTCGTCGCGGAACTTGGCGGTGCGAATCTTCAGGGGGGCCGATCTGTATGGAGCAAACTTGGATGCAGCGAACTTGAGCCGAGCGAATCTAAAAGGCGCCAACCTTAGACTCGCGCTCGTCACTGGTGCGGATCTCAGCCTCGCAAATCTAACTGAAGCGCGCCTCCTGCATGCTCATCTCAGCAATACAAATCTTCATCGCGCCGAACTAACCGGCGCGGTAGCAAAATCGACAACATTCGCTAATTGCGACCTTAGCGAAATCATAGGGCTCGATCTCGTGAAGCACGAGGGTCCTTCAGCCGTGGGGATTGATACGATCTATAAGTCCAGGGGCAAAATTTCGGAAGCGTTTCTGCGCGGCTGCGGGGTCTCAGAAAATTTCATCCGCTACATCCCATCGCTTGTGAACTCGGAAGAAGGTATCCAGTTCTACTCCTGCTTCATCTCCTACAGTTCCAAGGACGAGGAGTTCGCCCGGCGGCTGCATGGGCGGATGCGCGATGCACACCTGCGCGTCTGGTTTGCGCCGGAGGACATCCAGGGGGGCAAGAAGCTGCACGAGCAGATCGAGACCGCGATCCGTGTTTACGACAAGCTGCTCATCGTCCTCTCCGAAGCGAGCCTGCAAAGCGAATGGGTGATGACCGAGCTGCGCAAGGCGCGCAAAGCCGAGATCAAGACCGGCCAGCGCAAGCTCTTCCCCGTGCGGCTGGTGGACATCGAGACGCTGCGCGACTGGGAGTGCTTCGATGCCGACAGCGGCAAGGACCTCGCTGTCGAACTGCGCGAATACCTCATCCCTGATTTCTCGCACTGGAAGGACCACGACCCCTTCGAGGCCGCCTTCGCCCGCCTGCTCAAAGACCTCCGCGCGGAGGAGCGCGCGAAGTAACCAAAATGATCGCTGGTTAGATTCGACGCTGTGACCCAGCGAAACCCGTTGCCCACAGTTGATCGTTGCCACTGGAAGAGGTGGCTCGGGCACGGGGAAAAGGGAACAGGAAAATGGACTTGCCAATCTGGGAGCGGAAAAGAAGATCACACACGGCAACCAGCGCTCGTCTTGGGCTGGAACCCATCGTGGAAAATCTCAATAACAAGGCATGAAAAGGCAGCCTTCGACTAACCACTGCTATGGCCAGACATCCGATTCTTAAACAGTTCGATGACTTATCAGCCGCGGATTTCGCGGCCTGGCCGGTGTGGATTCCGTGCCGCCCCGGAGACAGCGGTCAGCCCTGGTATCCTCAAACCGACGATAACACCTACCGGCCATGGACGGGCGAGCTGCCGATTGATCGCGACATGCGGTCATTCCTGGCGAAATCATCCCTGACTCTCGCCGACGGAACGGTGTTCGACGGCTTCGCTTCTTGCCCGGCGTACGGGGCCAATTACAACATATCCACCGTGCAACCGCAGCTTTTCACCACCGTGGGACGGCGGTTTGGTTTTTGGTTTGGCAACGCCTCGCCCTCCACGTCCGCCAAGCATGATTTCTACACCGCGATGGGCAAGCCCGCGGACGCGATATTTCCGATCATCAACGCGGTTTCGCCGGAAATCTCCGCAGTGGACCTGACGCTAACGATCCCCGGCTTTTTCCATTTCGACACGAACCCGCCGCCCGGGTTTGTCGTGGAGACGTAAGAGGCGGCTCCGCTTTTAAGAGCGGGAAAGCCGGGCTGGCGAATCGTCCTGCCGGTAGATTATTGTCTCGCCATGGTTCCCCAATTGACCAACCCCGGCGTCTATGTCGAAGAGGTGCCGGGTGGCGTGCGGACGATCATGGGAGTGGCCACAGGGATCGCGGCGTTTGTCGGCGCTGCCCGACGGGGCAGCGTGAACAAGCCGGTGCGCGTGTTGAGCTACGCCGATTTCGAGCAACGCTTCGGAAAGCTGACGGCGGGGGTGGATCTGGGCTGCGCGGTGCGGCAGTTCTTTCTCAACGGCGGCACAGAGGCGTTCGTGGTGCGCATCGCGAAGGGCGCGTCCGTGGCGCAAGTCTTGAGAGCCATTCGCACCCTCGATGGCGTGGACTTGTTTAACATACTCGTCATTCCTGGCCTGACCACGCCGCGCATGCTCGCGGGAGCTGTCGATTATTGCCGGAAGCGCCGCGCGTTCCTGATCGTCGATTCGCCGATTCGGGCGAAAACGCCCGCGCAAATGCAGCAGGTCATCGGCAGCCGCGCGCTGCCGCAATCGAACTCCGCGGCAGTCTATTACCCCTGGACGGAAATCTCAGATCCGCTCGACAACGGCCAACCACGGATCACTCCGCCGAGTGGCACTATCGCGGGATTGTTCGCTCGCACCGACAGCGCGCGTGGGGTGTGGAAGGCGCCCGCGGGAACCGAGGCGAGCCTGGTCGGAGTGCTCGGGCTGGAATACAAACTCACCGACGCGGACATCGCGCTGCTCAATCCCCGTGGGGTGAATTGTCTGAGATCGTTTCCGGTGTTTGGCCCGGTGGCTTGGGGTGCGCGGACTTTGGAAAGCGATGACTCATTGGCTTCGGACTGGAAGTATGTACCGGTGCGCCGCCTCGCGTTGTTTTTGGAGGAGAGCCTCGATCGCGGAACGCGGTGGGCAATTTTTGAGCCGAATGACGAATCGCTGTGGGCGCAGATGCGGTTAAGTGTCGCAGCGTTCATGCATGGCCTATTTCGTCAGGGGGCTTTCCTGGGGAATACGCCGCGGGATGCTTATTTCGTGAAGTGTGATCAAGAAACCACAACGGCCGCCGATGTGGCCAATGGCGTGGTGAACATCGTCGTCGGGTTCGCGCCGCTCAAGCCCGCCGAGTTTGTGGTCATCAAAATCCAGCAGCGAGCCGGGAAGGCGCCGCCATAGTCGATGAGCAATACTTTTCGTGACGGGTCCAACGCTGGACCGAGGCTTGCCCTCATCGGGCGGAATCTGGCGGTTTGCTTTCTCCTTCTGCTCGGTGGTGCGCGATTCGCCTTGTCCGCCGAACGTCCGCCGAATCTCGTCTTCATTCTTACCGACAATCAGGGCGCGTGGACGCTCGGGTGTTACGGCAATCCGGATATTCGCACGCCGCACATCGATCGCCTCGCCGCCGAGGGCATCCGCTTTACGCGCGCCTTGAGCAGCAACCCGGTTTGCTCGCCGACGCGCGCGACGTTTCTCACCGGCCTCATCCCATCGCAACATGGCGTGCATTCGTTTCTCGATCCGAAATTCATGATGGGTCCGGAGGCTTACAACACCCTCGATGAATTCACTTCGCTCGGAGAAGTGCTGCGCGATGCGGGCTATGTCTGCGGGCTCAGCGGCAAGTGGCATCTCGGCGCGAATCTAACTCCGTCGGAAGGGTTCACCTATTGGGTCACGAAGCCCGATGGCGGGACGCGCGAGTTCTACGATCAGGACATTATCGAGGATGGCAAGGTGCGAAAGGAAGCTGGTTACACGACCGAATTCTGGACACGCAAGGGGATCGAATTCATCGAGCAAAACAAAGAGCGCCCGTTCTTTCTCTATCTCGCCTACAATGGTCCTTACGCGCTGGGTAACTTGATGCTTAATCCTTCGCGCAATCGCCACGCCGACTTCTACAAAGGCAAACCGTTTCTCAGTTTTCCGCGCGACGCGATGCACCCATGGCAATTTGCCAACAAGCAGTTTCACAATCAGCAGGCGGCGATGGAGCGCGTCGCCTGCGAAGTCAGCGGTGTGGACGATGGCGTGGGCGAAATCACGGCCGCGCTGAAGCGGCTCGGTCTCGATGACAACACGCTCGTCGTCTATGCGTCCGACCAAGGTTGGATGGGTGGGCAAAATGGCATGTGGGGCATGGGTGATCATTTCCGGCCGACGGGCGCGCATGAGTTAATGATGCAAATCCCGCTGATCCTCCGGCATCCGGGAAAAATTCCCGCAAGCCAAACCGATGACCGCATCGTGAGTAATTACGATTTCATGCCGACCGTGCTGAGTTATCTCGGCTTGGGCGACAAAATTCCCGCGAAGCCGAAGTCGCCAGGGCGCGATTTCTCGGCGGCGCTGCGCGGGGAGAAAGTCGCGTGGGAGAACGTGATGTTCTACGAAATGGAAACCACGCGGGCGATTCGCGCGGAGCGGTGGAAATACGTCGCGCGCTTTCCGAGCGGCCCATTTGAACTTTACGACATGCAGGCCGACCCGCAGGAGCGGTTCAACCTTTACGGCCAGCCTGGGATGGATACCACCCGCGCCGATCTCGCAAAGCAGTTGGACGATTTCTTCGCGAAATACGCCGACCCGCAGTACGACATCTGGAAAGGCGGCGGCTCGAAAGCGAAGCGGCACACGGAAGATTGAAACAGGCGTCGCATCCCCTCACGAAATGCCGTGACCTTGGTGGTGACAAGCGCAAGTAGCTGGCGGCAAGATCGCTCCGTCCTTTTCTCCCCGAACATGTCTCCCACCCCCGAAGTCGAAACCCTCGGCGCGCTGACCTCGCAGCAGAAGAAGTCGGGTCTGGCGGCGTGGCTGGGCTGGATGTTCGACGGACTGGACATGCACCTCTACACGCTCGTCGCGGCGCCGTTCGTGATGCAACTCGTCGGCGCGGCGAGCACTGCCGATCCGCTGGTCAAGGAGAAGAGTTCGTGGATTCAGGCCGCGTTTCTCCTCGGCTGGGCGCTGGGTGGTGGTTTCTTCGGGCGCATCGGCGACAAGCTCGGGCGCAGCCGCGCGCTGAGCCTCACCATCCTGACGTACGCCGTTTTCACCGGCCTCTCGTGCTTCGCGCAGACGTGGTGGCACCTGCTCATCTTCCGCTTTCTCGCCGCGCTCGGCATCGGCGGCGAATGGGCGGTCGGCTCGTGCCTTCTCTCGGAGACGTGGCCGCGCCGCTGGCGTCCATGGATCGCGGCCGTCCTGCAGACCGGCGTGAACATCGGCGTCCTCGGCGCCTGCCTCACGGTGAATCTCATGGCCGCGCAGAATCCGCGCTGGGTCTTCCTCGTCGGGGTGCTCCCGGCGCTGCTTGTTTTCTGGATTCGCCGGCAGATCGAGGAGCCGGAGGAATGGCGTCACGCCAAGGAGCAGGCGGGCGCAAAGGAGCCAGGCATCGCCGATCTCTTCCGCGGAGACGTGCTCCCGGTCACGCTGCGCACGGTCGTCGTCTGCGCCTGCGGGTTGACCGCGTGGTGGGCCTTCATGTTCTGGCACGCGCAACACCTGCGCAATCTTCCCGAGCTGGCGCAGTGGCCGGTGCCGCAGCGCGAGAAGCTGGTCGCCAATGCCTTCTTCCTCGTGATCTTCGTCTCGATCGCCGGCAACTTCGCCGCCGCCGCGATGGCGAGATGGATCGGCTACCGCCGCTCGATCGCGCTGATGTGCGTCGGCTTCTTTGGCGCGATGTTCCTCACCTTCTCCCAGCCGCGCGGCTACGAGGAACTTTTCTGGTTCTGGTTCCCGGCGGTTGGGTTTTTCTCCGGCGTCTTCGGCCTCTTCACGATGCTGCTGCCGCCGCTCTTTCCCGTCCTGCTGCGCACGACCGGCGCGGGATTTTGCTACAATATCGGACGCGTCGCCGCCGCCGCCGGGACCATCGGCTTCGGGTTGTTTTCCAAGGTTGGCGACTTCCGCACCGCGCTGGTTTACGCCAGCTTCCTCTTCCTGCCCGCCGCCTTCTTCGCCTGGGGACTGCCGGAACCGGCACGCGACCCGGACTCCGGCGAACCGGCGACCCCGGCGGACGCCCCGCTTGCAGAATGAACGATCCCCGGTTGCTCCAACTGCATCCCGAGGACAATGTGCTCACCGTGATCCACACGCTCGAACCCGGCGACGAACTGCAATTCGGCGGCGCCCGCATCCCGGTCGTGGTGCGTCTCGCACTCGGCCACAAGATCGCCGCGCGCTCGATTGCGGCCGGTGAGAAGATCGTGAAATACGGCGCTCCGATCGGGTCTGCGACGCGCGATATTTCCGCCGGCGAGCACGTCCATACGCACAATGTGAAGAGCGATTATCTACCGACTTTTCTGCGTGAGGATCAGGCGCGATATTTCGCGCAGCAACAACAACAGCAATGACCGGCTACCTGCGCAATGACGGCCGCAAAGGCATCCGCAATATCACCGTCGTGGTGTATCTCGTGGAGTGTGCGCAACATGTGGCGCGCGAGGTTGTCTATCCCTTTCGCGAGCAGCAGGTGCATCTGCTCGGCTTCCCCGGCTGCTATCCAAATGCCTACGCGCATCGGATGCTGCGCCAGCTTTGCACGCATCCGAACGTCGGTGCGGCGTTGCTCGTTTCGCTCGGTTGCGAAGGCTTCAATCGCGCGCGGTTGCTCGAGGAAATTCGCGCGACGGGACGACCCGCCGGCACGCTGGTCATTCAGGAAACCGGCGGCACGCGGCGGACAATCGCGGAAGGACGCGAGTGGATCGAGGCGGCGCTCGAAAAAGTCGCGGTGACTCCGCGCGTACCTTTGGAGGTTGGTGATCTCGTTGTCGGCACGGTCTGTGGTGGGTCGGATGCGACGAGCGGCATCACGGCGAATCCGGCGGTCGGACGCACGTTTGATTTGCTCGTGGAAAACGGCGCGCGCGTGATCTTCGAGGAGACTGGTGAACTGATCGGCTGCGAGCAGATCATGGCGGCGCGCGCCGCGCGGCCCGAACTCGCGCCGGAGCTGATCGCGTGTGTGGATAAGGCGGCGCGTTACTACACCACGATGGGCCATGGAAGCTTCGCGCCGGGCAATGCGGAGGGCGGGTTGACCACGCTGGAGGAGAAGTCGATGGGCGCGTATAGCAAGAGCGGGAACTCTCGGATCAGCGGGATTCTCAAGCCCGGCGATGTGCCGCCGGCGCCGGGACTTTATCTCCTCGATGTGGTGCCCGATGGCGAAGTGCGCTGGGGATTTCCCAACATCAGCGACATCCAGGAAATCGGCGAACTCATCGCCTGCGGCTCGCACGTCACGCTCTTCACCACGGGTCGCGGCTCGGTCGTCGGTTCCGCGATTTCGCCGGTGATCAAGATTTGCGCGAATCCCGAGACCTATCAGCGACTGAGCGAAGACATGGACGTAAATGCCGGGCGGATTCTCGCAGGTGCCGCGACGATCGAAGAAGTCGGACGCGAGATTTTCGACCACATCCTGCGCGTCGCAGCGGGCGGAAAAACCGCGAGCGAAGAACTCGGTCATCGTGAGTTTTCTCTCGTCTATAAAAGCTTCGAGCCGCTCGGGCCAGCGTGTCTGCCGGGGTGAATGAACCGCCCCCGCACACGAGTCATCCTGAGCGCAGTTCCGTCGCGGGCGCAGGCGGGACGGAACGGAGTCGAAGGATCCCGGTGCTTTCTTGCAACGTCGCCGGTGAATTCGCGGGATCCTTCGACTGCGCTACGCCCGCCTTGCCGCCTCCGCTCCGCTCAGGATGACGCGGCTTTTGAGAAGGCCAATTTTTCCCGGGCGACAAAACTTCCGGGTTTGTAAAAGTTTTTAGCATATAATTTCACCCCAATCCCCATGTTCTCCCTTGCCAATAAATCCGCTCTTGTCACCGGTGCCGGTTCCGGCATCGGCGCGTCCATTGCCGAAACGTTTGCCCGTGCGGGTGCTCGTGTCTTCGTCACGGATCGCGATGCCGCCAGTGGATCTGCCACGGTCGAGCGGATTGTCGCGGCTGGCGGATACGGAGATTTTTTCCCGCTCGATATCGCCGACGAGGCGCAGTGCGCGGAGGTCGCGCGCGTCGTCCTCGCGGCGGCGGGGCATCTCGACGTGCTTGTCAACAACGCGGGCATCGGTCACGTCGGCACGATGGCGAACACGACCGCCGCCGACCTCGATCGGCTCCACGCCGTGAACACGCGCGGCACCTTCAATGTGATCAAAGCTTTCTTCCCCTCGATGCTCGCCCGGCGCAGCGGCGCCATCGTGAATATCGCCTCCATCGGCGGCGTGCTCGGCGTGCGCGACCGGCTCGCCTACACGATGACCAAGCACGCCGTCGTCGGCCTCACGCGGGCCATGGCGCTCGACCACGCCCGCGACGGCATTCGCATCAATGCGATCTGCCCCGGTCGTGTCGAGACGCCGTGGGTCGCGGAGCGTTTGAAGGAATCTCCCGATCCTGAAAAAGCTTACGCAGAAATGTGTTCGACGCAGCCCATGGGTCGCATGGGCCGGCCGGAGGAGATTGCTGCTGCGGCGCTCTATCTGGCGAGCGATGAGGCGGCGTTTGTCACGGGCGTTGCGTTCACGCCGGATGGCGGTTGGAGCGCGGGGTGACAAGTGCTGATGTTGCTTGACGGCGCGGCTGGTTACGATTGCCGTCACATCTTCCATGACTTCCCGGACTTTTCTGATCCTGCTCCTGCCAGCCCTGCTCGCCGGATGCTCCACAGCGCCGAAGACGGAAAACGCGCACGCTTCATCCCGAAAACACGCGTGGTACATGCCTTGGGGAGGAAGCCGCGCCGAGGACGCAATCCCGCACCTTGAATACCGAAAAGCGCGCGAAGAAGGAGAGCGCCGCGTTTATTCGCTTTCGGCGCGGAATACTCACCCGACAAAAACGATCGTCGGCGAAGTCCGGATGACGCTGGAAACGGCCGCTCGCGAGACAAAGGTGCTCAGTAAAACCTTCACGCTCGCTCCGAACGAAACGGAGAAATTGATCGTTTACCCGGAGGCCTGCCGACTGAGCTATGAGGTGACGGCCGCCTTCAAGGAGTAGGTCGCCGCGCGTAATTTTCCTGGCAGTCAGGGATTGAGGTGGCGCACCCAGCGTGCATGATTCCCGCACCCTGCCATGAACTCACCACACTCCCCATCCCCCGTCTCTCCGGTCACCCGGCGGCGTTTTCTCAAGACCGGTGCCGTCGTCACTGCGGGCCTCGCCTCACTCGCGTGGCCGGCTCGCGCTCAAGTCAATAAGAACAGCAAGCTGCGAATCTTGCAGATCGGTGTCGGTGGCATCGGTGCCTTGCAGCGCAAAGGTCTGAAAGATCACCCGATGGTGGAATTCGCCGGCTTCTGCGATGTGGAGCGACGGGAGTTAGACAAGATCGCGAAGGACTATCCTGGCGCGTGGACGCTCGCCGATTATCGGGAAGCCTTTGCCAGCCGGGCGGATCAGTTCGACGCCGTGATCGTCGATACGCCGGACTTTCACCACACGCCGATGATGCTCACGGCGCTGCAACACAACAAACATCTCTACGGTCAGAAACCGCTGGTGCAGCAACTCGATGAATTGCGAATGATCCGCGACGGATTGAGCGCGCGGCCCAAACTCGTGACGCAGATGGGCAATCAGCGCGCCTGCAAAGAAGGCCGCATGCAGGCCGTGGAAATCCTGCGCAAGAACCAGCTTGGCCGGCCCGTCGAGGCCTATGTGTGGACAGGGGCGGTCGAGCGCGGGACGTACTTTGTGGAGCCGTGGAGCGAATACACGCCGGCCGTGCCGGTGCCGGAATCTTTGAATTGGGATCTCTGGCGCGGGCCACTCAACGCCGAGATGCCGTACAGCGAAGACCTCGCACCCCGGCGCTGGCGCGCCTTTTGGGAGACAGGCGGCGGCCAGTTGGCGGATTGGGGTTGCCATCTCCTCGACCTGCTCTTCTTCGCTTACGACCTCCCTTCGCCCGAAGCCGTCCTTACCCACACGATTCGACCCGCTGGCACGGCTCACTCGTCTCACAATCAGAGCACGATTACCTTTCCCGGCGGCGGTAAGTTCGCCCGTGAGAAGTTTGTCCTGCACTACAATGACACCGCCTTGCTGCCTTCCTTCGCGGCGCTCGGGTTGCCCGACACAAAAGTCGGTCCGAACCACACGATGGTTATCTGCGAAGAGGGAACGCTTCTTCTCCAGGCCGATGGCAAGGTTACTATCTTCCGCAAAGGTAAAGTCGTGGACAATGAACCTATGCCGGCGGTCGAGCCGCGCGACCATTGGAAAGACTGGGCCGACAATTGCCTCGGCGCGAACAAGCCGCTCTGGACGCCGCTGACGATCGGCTGGCGCATTACCGAGCCCGCGCTGCTTGCGGTGAAAGCGACGCGTTATCCGGGCGAGGAGTTGCGCTGGGACAGCGCGACCTGCCGCTTCACCAATCACGACAAGGCTAATCACGAGATCGTCTCCCGCACCTATAGGCCGGGCTTCGAACCGCCGAAAGTTAGCTAGAGCGTTCTAGTACTGAACGCATTGGAAACGCGGACGTTGGAGGGCGGAGCTCCTGCTACGCCGAATCCCACCCGCGGAGGCTGTCGGTAGTGGATCTGTTTGGCGATGTAGCGGCGGTTTACGACCGCCGACTGAAGCTGCCGAGCACGTTCACGGCGGTCATAGACAGCCGCTACAGCTTGTCTTTCGCCGAATTGCTAGGCTACCCAGTCGTCAGAGTGATCGACAGCCAATTCAATTACTTCGCCTCCGGCGGCTTCTCGAAAATGATTTCTCCCAGCTTCTTGTTCACGTCTTCCTGTCCCTGCCGGACGCCATTGAGTCCTTCCATCGTATCGCTCAGCCGGTTTGCGAGGTCGGCGCGCTTTTCGGCCTCGCTGACGATGCGCGCCTGGTAGTGGTCGATCGTGGCGATTCCGGGACCGGTGATGTTGTTTGTGTCGATCACTTCGAGCCAGTAGTCGATGACGCTGCCCGGTTCGACGTGCGGCGTGATCTGGCCGATGCGCCAGTCAAAGCGCCGCGTCAGCTCCCGCGGGCTGCTGCCGGCGAGATCGAGGTCGATGGATTTGTGCGGCGCGCCTTCCACCCAATCGACCGCATAATGCAGCCGCACTTTGGCGATGCCGTAGTCGTCCTTCGCCTCAAATGAAACGAGCATCGTCGCCTCGCGGGTTAGCAATTCTTCGCGACGATCGGGCCAGACGATGCGGATCGTCGGCGGCTGATCGAGGACCACATCGATGCGATAGACGGCCCCGCCGCGCGACTCGACCCCGTCTTCATCCACGAGGTGCAGCGTCATGCCGGCCACACCCTTCGCCGGAATTTCGACCGCACCCGCGAGCCGGGTCGCATCGTTCGCATCGGGCGTGAGCGGCGCGCTTTTCACCGACTGTTCGCCTTCCGCTCCGACGAGGCGCATCTCCCCCGTCTTCACCGCCGCGCTCGCCTTCACCTTCAGTGCGAGTTTGCTTCCAGCGAGGATTTTCAAGTCGCCGAGCGGACGCCGCTGCGCCGGCAGTTTCGTGTATTCAGGAAAAATCTGCTGGCACTCGATGCTCGCAACCGCAGGACGCGGCTTCACTTTCACATGAAAGCTTGCGCTCTCAGCGTCGCCGAGCGCCACGATGTAATGAAACGACTCCTGCACGCTTTGCAGCCCGCGAGCGAAGACCCGCGGTCGGGCTGCATCGGCGCTCATCTCGAATTCCTGCTGCCTGCCGGAATTCGTCTTTACGCGCAACCAGCCTTGAGTCGGCGCGATGCCGCCGCCCGTGGCCTCGATCCGCAGGTCGTCGCCGATGGCAATGACGCGATCGCCTGTCACTGCGCTGATCAGCGTTTTGCGCGGCACAGCGTTGTTGAAAAGCAGCGCGCGAGAGAGCAACGGCCGCGTCTTCGGTCCACCGAGGAAGGCCAGCCCAGCGGTCAGGAGCACCATCAGGAGCGCACACTTTCGCCACGTCCGCAGACGATCTGTTTGGATGACTACGTCAAATGACTGTCGCCCCGCGATGGCCGTCGTTTCAGCGATCAGCGCCTTGACCAGTGCCGGCGATGTCTGCGCGTCCGTCGCCCGCGCCAACTGCACGGCGGCGATGAATCGCGAACGGAATTCCGGCAACGCACGTTCGATCATCAGCGCCACGCCGTCGTCGTCGAGTCGCCGCCGCCATGGCCGAATGCCGAACCACCAAAACAACAATCCTGCACCTCCAACTCCGACGACAAAAAACGCCACCCGCACCAGCCACTGCAAATTTGCGAGAAAATCCGCCACCGTTTCGCTCACCAGCCAGAGACCCAGCATCGTCACCACCATCGCCATGCCGGTACCAAAAAATACGCGTCCCTGCCGGCGTCGCAGTTGATCGATGCGCGCGGCGATTTCCTGCGCGCCGACATCCAGTCGGATGAGGCGCGGAGCTTCCTGGGTGGCGTCGCTCATGTTGGGATCATTTCAGTTGCGCCCGTTTTCGCAAAGCCCACTCCAACGTCGCAACCGTGAGCAGCAGAACGTAGTAAACCGGCGACGACCACAACTCGGCATCGACGACCGATTGCACATGTTCGGTCTTGGCGCTGATCGCTTCCGGGAGCTTGTAGAGCGTTTCCTCGCGGAAAAATTCGCCGCCGCTGACTTCCGCCATTTGTTTGAGCAGAGCCTCGTTCATCGCCGTTTCGCCGAGTTCAAACTTCGCCTCGGCGACCATGAACTCGATCATCGTGCCTTGATCGCTCTTGACCGAAAACTGATGCAGCCCCGGAGCGAGGGCGGTGAAGTCGCCGCGATACATCCCGGGCTGTTCAGGCACGGCGCGGAGCGTCACGCTCTGCCGCGAAGCATTGACTGGAGCCTCCTGCCCGACGGTCTTGACGACGAAGCTGCCTTCAACGGTCGCATCTTTCAGCGGATTGAAATCGGGCGAATAAAGCCGGGCGTAAATGGTCACACGATCACCTGTCGAGTAACTCTGCTTGTCCACGCTGAGCTGCGTGCGCTTCGAGCCGCCGAGCAAATGGGCGAGGCCGAGCTTCTGCGTGATCTGGCCCCACAGAATTGGGTAGTAGCGTTCGTCGGTGTTGCGGCGCCAGCGCCAGGTGTTGTCGGTGCCAACGTAGAGCACCTGCCCGAGGCCGTACTGCTGCTGCGCGATGACCGGCATTTTGCCAAAGCGTGAAGCCTTCGTCGCGTCGGAATCCTGCACCAGCACTTGCGCCGCGGGCTTTGCGCGAGACACACGTGCGACCCAATACACTTTCGGAAATCGCTGCCAGGTCGCCGCGTTCTCGTCGTCCTTGGCCGAAAGTTTCAGCATCGGACTGGTGCGGCCTTGCGGCGTGAGTTCGAGGGTCGTCGGGCGATCGGGGCCGAGCTTGCCCAGCGCGTCGCTCAGCTCGACGGGCAGCATTTTTTCCAACTCCGTACCGCGATACCCACCGGGGCTATTGCGCTGGCCCGCGATGAAAAGACACGAGCCGCCGAACTTGGACACAAACTCACCCAGCCAGTTCGTCGGCGCCTCACCGAGATTCTTCGGGCTCACGTCGCCGAGGATCACGAGATCGTATTTGAAAAGCTCCTCCTTCGTCGCGGGAAAGCTCTTCACGTACGGCGAGCCTTCGCCCTCAGCGATGCTCGGGTCGCCTTCGACGAGCCAGCACTTCAACTCGACGCGTCGGTCCCGCAACAAGACGCTCTGGAGATAGCGAAACTCCCACCGCGGCGTCTCCTCGACGAAGAGCACCTTGATCTTGCTGTCGATCACCTTGAGTCGCTGCACCACGGAGTTGTTGTCTTTTGCGGCTTCGTCGTCCCGCGGCTCGATCGAGGCGCGCAGTTCAAATTCGCCGACGGTTTTCGGCGTGAATGGCAGGGCGACGGTCTGCTCTTCGTCGTCGGTAAACGTCAGGTCTTTGCTCGCGACGATCTCGGGGCCGAGTCGCAATGTAATTTTGGCGTTCTCACCGCGCATCCCCTGTCCGCGGACGCGCACGGTCACCGGCAACTCGTCTTTCACGAAAGCGACTTCCTGCGCGAACATGTTCGCAACGATGATGTCGCGCGGCGAGGTGATGCCGACGCCGTAGATGTAGAGCGGGATGCCTTCCGCACGCGCCAGTCGCGCAGCTTCGAGCGGCTGAGTGCCGACGTTGTTTGCGCCGTCGGTCGCGAGAAAAATGCCGGCGATCGGCTGACCGCGTTTGCGAGTGATGAGTTCGCGGACGGCATCGCCGATGGCTGTCGTTTGGCTTTTCGGATCGAGTTTGTCCACCCATGTGCTGGTGTCGGTGTCGGGCTTCTTTTCGGACGATGGAGCGGCTTCAGTGCCGACTTCCGCAAGGTCTTGACCGAAGGTAAACGAGTTCAGGTCGTATTCCTTCGCAAACGTTGCGAGTAGCCCGAGGTCATCGTTCTTGAGAATTCCTTTGAGCAGATCGACCCGCGGCACAAGCTTCGACTCGGCCGTTTGTTTCGCGTCAATTTCCTGGCCGAGACCTTTCCGAATATTGAGCAATCCCTTGGCCAGTGCCGCGCGTTTCAAGTCCGCCGGATCGAAGCGCGGGTCTTGAATCTTCATGCTCGCACTCGCATCGACCAGCGTGATGAGCATGCGCCGGATGCTGCCTTCGATGGTGAACGCAAAAACCGGACGCAGCACGATAAGCAGCAGCAGCAGGAACAGCGCGACGCGCAGCGCAGTCAGCCATCGGCGCATCGCTGGCGAAACCGTCTCGCGAGCGTCGCGCCAATAGCTCCACCACGTCAACGCACCGAGCACGAGCGCGGAAAAAATGACCCATCCGAGCAGGCTGAGATTGCGCAGGACAACGTGAACACCGGCGATGTGCGCGGCGTTCTCCATCTTCACGCCGAAAATTCTGAGGAGGAATTCGGTCATCGGATTTGGGAGTTGATCCGCGAGGCGGCGAATCCGGGGAGCGCACGCGTCCCGCCGTCGCGAACTTGTCTAAGTTCGTTGGATTGGTGTTCAAATCGCTCGACCTCGGGAGTCCGTCTCGGCGGGACGCCGAGACCAGCACGCGAGACGCGCGCGCTCCCCGGCGTTCGGCCTCGCGCATCGTGCAAAAATGCGATCATCGCGATTGGCTCCATCGGTTTCCCAAAACCGTCTCCGCCACCGCCACGGCAAGTGCGAGGAGGATAAACGCGAGCCAGAATTCGCTCCCTGTCCGCTCGTGCTCCAGCATTCCGCGCAGACTCATTTCCGGCGACCAATGGATGACCTGCGCCACACCATCGAGCGCCTTCCAATCCGACGCCGGCAGCTCTTCCAATCTTGATTCCGCGGCATCCGCCTGCATTGCGAATCGGAGCAGCGGGTTCGCATCGTCGCCCAGGCGCACGTCATAGACACCGGCCCGGTCGGTCTCGTCGAATTGGAGCAACGGCACGCCATTCACCGCCGCGATATGGCGGAGGCTGGTTCCATCCTTTTTCGCACCGGGCTTGATGATGGTCACGTCCTTGCCGATCAACTCGGCATCCACGACGGAGCTGAACTTCGCGCCGACACGGAGGTTGAGGTTTTCATCCTGCCGCGTGACGATCGCGCCGAGGATGCGATGCACGAGCGGGACAAAGATTGGGCGGATGCAGAGGTCGTTCCAAGCCGTGTCGGCGGTGCTGCTGAATTGGACGACGCGCCCAAATCCAAACGTCCGCTCCATGATCGCCGGTTGCCCGTCCGCATACGCCAGCACGAGAACTGGAGGACCAACGTCGGGCCGCGCGATGTCGGTCTTGGCCGGCAGCAGCGCGAAAGTGCGGTAGAAGTTCGCCATCGCGAGGCTGCCCGCGGCAGCGTCATTCCACAGAGAAACGATCGGGTGATCGTATTTCTTCGACTGAAGATGGAAGGCCTGGGTTTGCTGCTCGGTATCGCCGCGCGGCGGGCCAAACTCCGCCGGCAGAAAACTACGTTCGGCGAAGAGCTTTTCGTTGAAGAATTTCGCGTCCGTTTTTCCGCCGGGAAAGACGAGCAGCCCACCGCCGGCGCGCAGATATTTTTCGAGGCTCACGAGCACCGTCTCCGGCACATCGGCCACATTCGCCAGCACGACCGCTTCGTAGTCGCTGAGCTTCGCGGATGACAACTCGGCGGGGCTCACGGTCTTCACCTTGATGAAATACTTGTCGCGCAATTCCGGCGCGACAGGCGTGAGCGCGTTGCGGAGATAGAAGACTTCGCTCTCCCTCGGCTCGATTCCCGGATCACCGTCCACCAGGAGCACATTGATCTCGCTGATGACTCGCGCCACGACGGCTCGCTGATCATCCGCGGGATTCCGGTCGGCGGGCAGGCGCGCCGTCACTGCGCGGAAACCGGGTTCGCGGAACTGCACGAAGAGCGAGAGCTTTTTCGATTCGCCGGGCGCGAGCGATTCGATCCCGGCCTCGTCGCCCGGCGGATCGGCATCGACCGCGAGGCTGACCTGCACGTTTTTCGCTTCTTCCGTGCCGTAGTTTGCAATCTCGACCTCGAACCGCACCGGTTCATTGACCGGCGCGAGCGCGCTCGCCATGCGGAGCCCGGTCACTCCGAGATTGTGCTGCTCGCTTTCGCCGACAATCACGAGCCGCGCCTGCGTCTCCTTCTTCGCCGCCTCCAGCATGGCGCGGGTGTCTCCGAATTGCTTCCAGCCCGCAGCCTGGCCATCCGTGATGAGAAAGATCTGTTTCACCGCCGCAGGCTGCCGGCGCAAGACATCGACCGCCTGCCGCAACGCCGGTTGAATCTCCGTCGCGCGATCCGAACGCTGCGCCTCGCGGATGACTTTGCGCGCGAGCGCAAAGTCGTGCGTCGGTTCGGCGATGACGCCGTCGACAATGTCTGAAACGAGCCACACTGCGACCGACGAACCCGCGGGAAGCGCGTCGAGCACTTGTTCCGCGGCCTTTTGCGATTTCTCGAATTTCGAGGAGACGCCGTCGCTCTGCGACATACTTGCCGACTGATCAAGCAAGAGGATGGCTGCTTCGTTGCTGTCGCCAAACCCCGCGAGGCCGCCTTTCTTAAACGAAGGTCGCGCCAGCGCCAGCGCGAGAAAGACGAGCAACAGGCAGCGCAGAATGAGCAGGAGAAGGTCTTCGAGCGTCAGGCGTTGCTGGTTCTTCTCGACGACGTTTTTCAGGAACTTCATCGCCGCCCAAACGACGCGCTTGATCTTCTTCTTCGCGAGCAAATGGATGATGATCGGTGATGCGACGCCGAGCAGACCGAAGAGGAGGAGCGGATTGAGAAAGGCCACGGTGGAAGTTTACCGCAGAGGCGCAGAGGACGCGGAGGGACGCAGAGAGTCAGGCACGGAGGTCGGGAGGGGGATCGTCGGCGTCGGATTCGTTGAGCTTGTTGACGACTCGGACGATGCCATCGACCAGCCGCTCGACATGGAAGTTGATGATCAAACCGAGGTGCCGATCAGCGAGCCGCAAGTAGGTGCGCAGTTTGGCTTTGTCGATTGGTGTGATTTGCTCCTTGGCCTTGAGATCGATGATCACGCGCTGCTCGACGATCAGATCGAGCCGGAGATTGGCGGAGAGCCTCACTCCCTTGTAGGTGACCGGCACGGCTTGCTGACGCTCGAACGCCAATCCCCGCAAATGCAACTCGTGACACAATGCTTCTTCATAAGGCTGTTCGATCAATCCCGGCCCGAGCGCGCGATGCACTTCAATCGCCGCACCAATGACCGCCTGCGATATTTCATTCTCGGTCATAAAATCTCTGCGCTCCTCCGCGTCCTCTGCGCCTCTGCGGTGAAAAATCCGTCATCCATAACGGTGCAATCGTGTCGCGAGAAATGCGCTGAGCACATCCGCCCAAGGTTGATCCGTCGCGACCTGCAAATACGGACAGCCATTGCGCTCGCAACCAAGCCGGATGCGGTCGAGGAACGCGTTAAATTCTGCGAGGTAGCTCGTCCTCAGTTCCGCCGGTCGCGTCAGCACCCGGCCCTGTTTTTCCAGCCCGTGAAACTCGACCGTCCCACGAAAAGGAAATTGCAGCTCGTACGGATCGAGCACGTGAAAGACGATGACTTCGTGCCCACCGAAGCGCAGGTGCTGGATGCCTTGCATGATCTTCTCCTCTTCGTCGAAGAGATCGCTGATCAGGATCACAATGCCGCGGCGTTTCGTCTGCTGCGCGAGTTCACTGAGCACACCGGAGATCGCCGTTTGCTCGACCGGCACGAAGTTCGCGAGCACCTGACAGATTTGGTGAATCTTCGCGAGGC
>JBBSDS010000013.1:0-31582 GCA_038240495.1 Chthoniobacterales bacterium
TGCCATCCGCAAGTCGCGAGTGTCGGCCTCACCGAACGCGCCGCGAAGGAAGCCGGCAAGAAATTCAAGGTCGGCAAGTTCCCCTTCATGGCCAGCGGCAAAGCCCGCGCCATCGGCGAGAGCGAAGGCTTCGTAAAGCTGATCGTCGGCGATCCGCATGGCGAAATCCTCGGCGCCCACATCATCGGGCCCGAAGCGACCGAGATGATCGCCGAACTCGGCCTCGCCATCACCCTCGAAGCGACATGGGAAGAAATCGAAGCGACGATCCACGCCCACCCAACGCTCAGCGAAGGCGTGAAAGAAGCGGCCGAAGTCGCGGCCGGTCACGCGATCCACGTCTAGAGGGTGCAGAGAAAGTCACGAGGGGCGCGCGACCGCAGTCGCAGGCTGCCCTTCCCTCCATGTCATCCTGAGCTTGCTGAAGAACCTCCGAGGCGGCGGCGTACGGGACAAATGGCGGCTGGTCCGTGGGCGAGCTTTTCGTGGTCGGAGGTGGCGCGGAGCTTGAGCAGTCAGGCGGCTCCGCACCGCCGCTACCCGCAAATCGTTGGAGGTTCTTCGACAAGCTCACGATGACCGTTTGGAAGGGTGGCCTTCGGCCACCGGGGGGCAGACTTTCGGTACACCCGCTTAGAGAGTATTGACGCAAAAAGCTTTCCGTGACACGCTGTGTCACATGAAGACGATTTCCATTCGCGAATTGCATGAACGCACCGGCGAATGGGTGAGGGCCGCGGCGAAGCACGAGGAAATCCTCGTGACCGACAGCGGCAAGCCCGTTGCCATCATTTCGCCGCATCGACCGCCGCCAAAGAAGAACAAGTTCTTGAATCGCAAGCTGCTGCCGGCCTATGCGAAGCTCACAGGCAAGCTGGGTGGTGGAAGGGAGAGCACACAAATTATCTCCGAAGACCGCGACCGGGGAGCGGATTGGTGATTTACTTCGACTCAGCCTATCTCGCGAAATTTTACCTCGAAGAGCCCGAAACCGACGCCGTCCGGGCGCGGGCGGCGAGCGCGGGTGAAATTGGCTGCTGCGTCTTGGGACGTGTCGAAGTCGTGTCGGTGTTTCATCGTCAGTGGCGGGAGAAATCAAGGACCAAGGCTGAGTTCCGAGCGTTGCTCGATCAATTCGAAGCCGACTGTGACGCCGGGCTTTGGAACTGGTTTCCGCTGACCTCCGCGATTCAAACGTCGGCGATCGCCAGATACAGAACTCTCCCGGAAACCATCTTTCTGCGTTCTGGCGATGCGATCCATCTTGCTTGCGCGGCGGAACTCGGACTGGCCGAAATTTTCACCAACGATCGACACCTGCTCGCAGCCGCTCCGCACTTCGGCCTCACGGGAATGACGATCTCGTGAGACCGCCTTTTAGTTCGCCAGCAGCTTTACCAGCCGCTCGTTGACGAAGAGGATTTCCTTCCCTGATTTCACCTTCGCCACCAAGCCGGCATCGGCGAGGTCGTGGAGGTAGCGGGATGCGGAGACGCGGTTGCCGAGACCGGCTTCTTCGAGGTGACGGATTTTGCAGTAAGGGCGGACGAAGAGTTGTTCGATCAGCTCTTTGGAAAAGGTGCGCTTGGGCAATTTGAGACGACCCTCTTCGACCATCTGCGTCATCAAGTCGCCGATGGCTTCGATCTTCAGCACGGTCGTTTCGGCGGTGCTTTCGACGGCGCGCAGGACGTAAAGAATCCACGGTTCCCACGCGCCCGTCTCGGTGACTTCGCGGAGGTGGCGGTAGTAGTGGGTCTTGTGCTCGATGATGTAGCGGCTGAGGAAAAGGATGGGCTGCTCGAGGAGGCGCTGCTGGAGCAGATAGAGGATGAGCAGGATGCGCCCGGTGCGGCCGTTGCCGTCGCGGAAGGGATGGATCGCCTCGAATTGGTAATGCAGCACGGCGAGCTTCACGAGCGGGTCGAGTCCGTCCTCGGTGCCGTTCACGAATTGCTCGAAATTGGCGAGCAAGCGGCGCAGGCGCGCTTCGCCGTCGGGCGGTGTGTAAACAACCTCGCCCGTCGAACGATTGATGAGATTAGCACCGGGCTGGCGGCGCAGTCCGGCGTCCTCGGGTTTAATCATGCCGACGATTTCGATCGCGAGGTCCGCCGAGAGCACGCGGTGTTTGCGCAGAGCCTCGGCGCCATGCCAGAGCGCTTCGTTGTAGTGCAGCACTTCCTTGGCGTGCGGGCTGATGTCCGTCGCATCCGCGCCGAGGCCGCGATACAGCTCATCGCTGGTCGTAAAAATGGCTTCGATTTCCGAACTCGCCCGCGCTTCCTGGAGGGCAATCGTGTTCAGCAAAATCGTCGCGTTCGGCACCGTCCGCGTGCGCCCTTTTAGCTCGGCGAGACTGCGGCTGGCTCGAATCGCGGCCCTGAGCACAGACTCCGTTTCGAGGCGCCCACTCGGTGGGAGCAGCGGCAGATTGTTGTATGGCTTGGTGCGCGCAAACATGGGCACGTCTTGGACACGTAGCTGGAGACGTGTTCACAAAACAGAAAAATGTGAACACGTCCCTCCGCTCATGTTCATCCCATGCACATTTGTGCTCGCGCCCCGCCCACCTTCGCGCGAAGTAGCCAAGCAGCCCGCCCCGTTGTAATTTCCCTCACGTTCCTATGATTCAAGACCGCATCGCGAAGATCGAGGCCACGCTGAGCAACGCGCAAAACATTCCCGCGGAGACCCGCGACGAGTTGCTGACGTTGCTGGCCGAGCTGAAAGCGGAAGTCGCACCGCTCGCGGAAACTCACGGCCAAAAAGCCCAGAATATTGCGCAGTTCGCCGACGCTGCCGTGCAGGACGCCATGCGCACCGAGCGGCAACCCGAAGCGACTGCCGAAGTGCTCGAAGGGCTGACCTCTTCGGTCGGAGATTTCGAGGCGTCGCACCCGAAGCTGGTTCAGGTCGTCGATCGCATCGCGCATACGCTGTCCAACATGGGAATCTGATTCCGCCAGCACACTCGCTGGCGGCTGGCGCGATCCCTGAAAAATGGGCGTGTCAAAACGGAAACCCCGCTTATTTTCACCGACCCATGGAAATCGTTCCCATCGACATTTTTGGCGTCCACGTGGACGTGCCGTTCGCCGCGCCACTGGGCTTTAAACAGGCGCGTCTCGAAGAATTCGGAGCCCGCATTTGCGATCCCGTCAAGGGTCTCAGCCTGCGGCCCGATCAAATCCGGCTGAAGCGCTGGGATGAACTCTACGGCTACGAGCTGTCCGCCCAGTTCTTCGGCGAAAACGGCACGCTTTCACGCACTGCCGACCGCATTAAACTCGGCATCCGCAACGCGCGGACGGCAGGCGACTGGACGATCATCCAGCAGACGCTGAACCGCTTTTACGCGCTGATGAAATTCCCGCCCACGAGCCTGACGGTGCTCTCGACGCATGTGCACGCGAAGTTTCCGTCCACGGAAGAACGGGACGCGTGGCTCAAGCAATTTTCCTACTCGTCGATGGTCGCGCGTCCCGCGACGCTCGGCTACGTGCAGATCGCGGATTGGGAAAAAGAAATCCGCATCCTCATCGAGCAGTCCAACGCCGTGCAGGACGCCGTCTTCATCAACTGGGACACGCAGTACACCAACGGCCAGGATTGGGAGACTTTCCTCATGAGCCTGCCGACGATGATGGAGAATTCGGTAAACATTTTCGACCTCGGGTTCGAGCCGCTGCGCGAACGCGTGTAGGCGCAACTGGAGGGCGGAGCTCCCGCGACGCCGAGGCCGACCTGGTAGCCTTTTCAATGTGGCGAAAGACGAAATGTAGCGACGATCTATGACCGCCGGGAACGTGCCCGGCAGCTATAAGTCGGCGGTCATAGACCGCCGCTCCAACTCCAAACTATTCCACTACCGCCGACCTCCGCGGGTGGGTTTCGGCGTCGCAGGAATTCCGCCCTCCAATGTCCGCTTTTCAAATGCGTTCGGCGTTATCGCGCAGGCGTGCGGTCAGCTTGAGGCAATAGATTAGCGGCAATGCACCGAGCACGCCGAAGCTGCAATCGATCAGCCGCCAATAAAAGGGGATGCCGCGAATCGGCCCGCAGATCAGGGCGAGAGGCAGCACGGCGGCGCACGCGACGAGACCGACTTTGAGCACCCACACGTTCGCGACCGGTTCGCGCCACGGGCCGATGAAAAAGAGCGCGATGATGATGTGCCCAAACGCCAGCCAATCCGTTCCGTACGCGAGCCACGGATACGCGGCATGCGCGGCACGCAATCCGTCGCGCACGGTGGCGATCCAGAATCGCAGACCGCTATACGCGGCCGGCGTGGCGTCGGCAGAAATGCCCAGCAGGCGCGCGAGGAGTTCGAGTTCGTGGAGCAGAGGAAAAGCCGTGACGCCACTCAAGAACAGGCCAGCCATGAATGCACCCAACGCGAGTCGGTAGCGGCGCAAGGTGGATTCGCGGTTCATGCAATCAGAGCGAAACGCTCACTCCGGATCTTGTCCCGGCTTCGGCTTCCACTGAGCCTTGCGGGCGACGGTGAAGCCGCGATGCTCCTTCTCGGTGCGCGGCTCGAAATCCTTCCAAGTCAGCCGCACATGGGTCGGTGAAATCACCTGCCACGCGCTGTGCGACGACGGTTCCATGATCATTCCGCCGCGCTGATATTTCGCCAGCGTGGCATCGTCCCAGGCCAGATCTTTCACCTTCAATCCATCCTGCAAATGCACATCGGCCGTCATCCGTCCGATCGTGCCCTGCCACACGCCGCCCGTCGCGGTTGTGTAGTTGAAGAACGCGATCTTGTAAACCTGCCAGCCGTTCTTCACGCGATAGCGCCGCTCGATCGTCACGTCCTTTTCCGCGGGAAACTCCACCTCGACCGCGTGCCAGGCCATCAACCGTGTCGTCTCGCCCTTCCGATTCCGCCACGGCAGCGGGAAGTTATTTTTGTCGAGCGCGATCTCCCCGTAACGCAGCCCGGATTGACGCGGCTTGTCATTCACAAATGTCTTCATCGCGAGCAGTGGCCCCGTGGAGTTCACGCCCTCAAAGCTCGCCTTGGGATCTTTCTCTTTGTCACGCCGAAGCTGTTCCGCCTCCGCAGCGCCGATGTCGGGGAACCCCACGAGTTGCTTGACCGGCGCACCGGCCTGCGTGTTGCGAAAAGTGAACTTCGCCTCCACGTCCGTCGTCTTTTTGCCAAACTCCACGCGCAATTCCTCGCGGACCATTCGCACCGGACTCTCGGGTCCATCGGTGCCGCCGATCGGCTCCGGTCCCCAGCGGCCTTCGTGCAGCGAGGTGTCGTTTGCCACGGCAGATGCGCCGGCCATGCAGAGGATCGCGAGATTGCGGACGAGTGTTTTCATTGGGGGCATAAACGGAAAACGCGCCGCAGTTCTTGCACAAAATCATCCACTCGGAAAGCAAGCACGCCGTTTTTGGCCCATCTCATCAAGCCGCGCATGGCCGTTTCTTTCCCGCGGTCACTCGATCGAAAGTCGAGGCAATCGGCACGGGCACTGGTGGGCCGAAAAATTTCGGCTGCGTGTGCAGGATGTAAACGTCGAGCCACGCTTTCACCCGCGAGACGATTTCGCGGACGCGCGTTTTTGCCGACCATCGGAGCGGAACGGGCCGACCGCCGAAGCCCACGGCTTCGAGCCCATAGGCGTCCGCGAGGAAGAGCGAGCGCGGAAGATGAAAATCATCCGTGACGAGGATCACCGATCGCTGGCCGAAAACCTGGTGCGCTCGCGCCATCGTATCGAGCGTCCGGAAGCCCGCGTAATCGAGCGTCATGGCGGAAGCAGGCACTCCGCGGCTCGCGAGCGCGCGGCGCATGGTCGTGGGTTCGTCGTAGTCGCGGTGGCGATTGTCTCCGCTCAAAATGAAATGGCGCACCTTGTGCACGCGCCACAGTTCCGCCGCGGCATCGATGCGCGATTCAAAAAATGGATTCCTCCAGCCGCCGCGGAGTTTTGCGGAAGTGCCGAGCACGATCGCGACATCCCGCGCCGGCACTTCATCGGTCTGGAAAAAAGTGCGCCCACGCCCTGCCCGGAGCACGACGTAATTGGTCGCCGCGACAAACAGGAACAACGCCAGCGTCAGCCAGAGCAAGCCGCGGAGCCAGGAGCGCCATCGGTTCCGGGGTTGGGCGGGTTGCGGTGAATCCGCAGGTGCCACGGTGCGTAGTTGGATTAACTCAGCAGCGTCTTCGCCTGCGCGAGCGCTTCGTCGAGCTTGGATGGGTCTTTGCCGCCGCCGCGGGCGTTGTCGGGCTTGCCGCCGCCTTTGCCGCCGACGAGCGGGGCGATCGCGCTGATGATTTTCCCGGCCTGCACTTTCGCAGTGAAGTCGGGAGACACCGCGGCGACCAAAGCGACGGCACCGTTCGCGTTGCCGCCGAGGACGGTGACGCCTTTGAAGCCGTGCGACTTCAGCGCATCGGCGATGGTCTGCAGCGTGTCGCCGTCGGCGGCGCCGAGATTGGCGATGATTGCAGGTGTGCCGTTGATCGTCGTGGCGCTGGCGAGCAGTTCTTTGGCGCGGCCGGCGGCTTCGCGTTGCTGCGCGGACTTGAGCGCTTTTTCGAGTTCCTTTTGCTGCGCGAGCATCGAGTCGATGCGCTTTTCGAGTTCGGGAAGTGGCGTGCCGATTTTTGTGGCGAGCGCGTGGAGCCGTTGCGTGTCGCTGAGCGCGGAGTCGTAGGCGTGCAGACCGGCGGCAGCTTCGATGCGGCGGACGCCGGCGGCGATGGCGGCTTCGCTATTGATCCGGAAGAGGCCGATCTCGCCGGTCGCGCGGGCGTGCGTGCCGGCGCAGAGTTCCATCGAGTAGCCGTCGAACTTCGCCGCGCTGCCGCCGATCTGCACCACGCGCACGGTCTCGCCATATTTGTCGCCGAAGAATTGCATGATGTCGGCGCGCCCGCGCACTTCGGCGTAGGGCACTTCGGTCCAGGAAACGCCGGCGTTTTCGACGATGCGTTCGTTCACGAGCCGCTCAATGTCTCGGACCTGCGCAGGCGTGAGCGCGGCACTGTTGAAGTCGAAGGTCAGCTTGTCGGGGCCGACGAAGGAGCCTTTCTGCGTCGCCTCCTGGCTCACGACTTCGTGCAGCGCCCAGTGGAGCAGATGCGTGACGGTGTGGTGCCGCTGGATGGCGGCGCGGCGCGGGCGGTCGAGCTCGATGGTGACGTGATCGCCCACGGCGGGCGCGTCGGTTTCGTCGAGGAAATGCAGCCATGTGTTCCCGCTCTTTTGCGTATTCGCGATGCGCCAGGAATTTCCGCCGTGGGTCATCTCGCCGGTGTCGCCGACCTGCCCGCCCATCTCGGCGTAGCAGACGGAGTTGTTCGCGATGACGACTGTCTTGCCCTTTACCGAAAGCACTTCCTGCACATCGGCGCCGGTGTGCGCGTGGTCATAGCCGAGGAAGTGCGTGGCGTCCTTGGTCTCGACTTCGGAAAGCTCGATGACCTGCTTTTTCTGCGCGGCCTGCGCGGTCTTGCGCTGAATGGCCATACAAGCGTTGTAGCCTTCGATGTCCACGGTCAGTCCGCGCTCGCGGGCCATGAGTTCGGTCAGGTCGAGCGGGAAGCCGTAGGTGTCGTAGAGTTTGAAAGCTGATGCTCCAGGAACAGTATTGACACCGGAAAGGTCGTGCGCAGCTTCAGCTATTGCGGCAAGCGATCGCTTTAGATTTGCAACTTGCGTCTGTTCTGGACTTCCCCACGTCACGGTTCTTCCGAGATTTCGAAGAGTTTTGAGGAGAACGTATTCTCCTTCACGAATGGGAGAATCTTCATGCCATTCGATTCCTTCCCCAGCATCCGCGAGCCACTTGAGTAGCTCGTCGTCTGGTGACGGTGGATTAATCACACTTGATTTCAGCGACTGGAGATATTCTCTCCATTCAACAATCTCCCCGAACAACTCGATCCCTCGATCGAGCGTCTTGTTAAACGCCTCCTCCTCCCGCTTCAGCACTTCCTCCACGTGCTTCTGTTTCGCGCGGAGTTCGGGGAAGACGTCGCCCATCGTACGGGCGAGGACGGCGACGAGTTTGTAGAAAAACGGCTCCTTGAAACCGAGGGTGCGGCCGTAGCGGACGGCGCGGCGCAGGATGCGGCGGAGGACGTAATTGCGGTCGGTGTTGCCGGGCTGGATGCCGTCGGCGATGGCGAAGCTGAGGGTGCGGATGTGATCGGCGATGACGCGGAAGGCGACGTCGATTTGGATCTGCGCGGGATTCACATTCTGGGTAGCGCGCGCCGCTGGCGCGCTCGTCTCGGCGGCTCGCCGAGACATCTCAGTGGACGCCGTCATGTCGGATGACGCGGGCGTGTCGTCCGATGTTTCCGGCGAGCCGCCGGCAACGGCACGCGAGCCGCGTGCTCCACCCGGAGTTTCCGGCGGCAGCGTGCTCGTGTATTTTCTTCCGCTCATCTTTTCCAATTCGTCGAAGATCGGGCGGAAGATGTCGGTCTCGTAGTTGGAGATTTTCGCGTCGGCGAAATCGGTGAAATCTTTCGTGCCTTGGATGATCGACGCGACGCGCTCGAAGCCCATGCCGGTGTCCACGTGCTGTGCGGGCAGCGGCGTGAAGGTGCCGTCGGGATTGGCGTTGAACTGGATGAAGACGAGGTTCCAGATCTCGATGCAGTCCGCAGAGCCTTTGTTGACGAGGCTTCCGCGGGTGTCGCCGGCGGGCGTGAGATCGACGTGGAGTTCGCTGCACGGCCCGCACGGCCCGGTTTCGCCCATCATCCAGAAGTTGTCTTTTTTGTTGCCGTTGACGATGTGGACGGAGGGATCAAGGCCCACGCTGCGGAATTTTTCCGCCCAGAAATTCCACGCCTCTTCGTCGCGCGCGCTGGGATCGCCGAGCGATTTATCCGGATGGTAAATCGTCGCGTAGAGCCGGTTCGCGGGAAATTTCCAACGCTCAACGATCAGCTCCCACGCCCACGCGATGGCTTCCTTTTTGAAGTAATCCCCGAAGCTCCAGTTCCCGAGCATCTCGAAGAAGGTGTGGTGATAAGTGTCGAGCCCGACGTCATCGAGGTCGTTGTGTTTGCCGCCGGCGCGAAGGCACTTCTGCGTGTCGGCGGCGCGGATATCGCTGCTGGGAATGGCGCCGCCCCACTTGCTCACGTCGGCCTTTTTCTCCCCGAGGAAAATGGGCACGAACTGGTTCATGCCGGCATTGGTGAAAAGCAGGTTCGGCGAGTCGGGCAGGAGCGATGAACTCGGCACGATCGTGTGCTGTTTCTCGCGGAAGAAATCGAGGAAGCTTTGGCGGATTTGGGCGCTGGTCAGCATGGGGCGCGGAGGCTTTTGGAAAAGGGAGCCGAAAGTAGCCGAGGCGCGCCAAAGGTAAAGGCGGGGGTTGGGAGTCCCGGCATGCCGGTCAGTCGCGAATCTTCCGATAGCGCAGCGGGACATAGCCGAGGGCGAGCATCTCGGGCACCTGACGCTCGCTTGCACGGACGCGACTGAAGGGTTCGGCTTCGTAGAAAACGGCGCGAGTTTGTGTGGCGTCCACCCAGCGGACGAAGAGCACGACATGGCCGCCGGCTTGATTGAGGACGTCGCCGGGCCGCAGCTCGGCGCAGGAATTCAGCTTCGCGCAGAGCACCGCCAGTGAACCGGTGTCCTTCTTTTCGTCGAGCTTCCAGCAGCGCGAAATGAAACCCGAGCAATCGACCCCCACGGCTTCCCCGCTCACGGCTGCACCGCCTTTGCGCCGCTTCTCCGCGTTGTAGAGATCGCCCGCGGCCTTTCCCGCGCGGATGCCGCGGGCAAAGCTGGCGAGCGTGTCAAAACCTCCCCATTTGTAAGGCACGCCGGCACTCGGCTCGCCGGGCTGCCAAAGGTCAGGATTGCCGGTCGAGCGATCGGGCGTCTGCACGTCGATGCCCGCGTCGTCGCGGCCATGGCGCACGTTTTTCGCCGCGGGCTCCCAGTGGTAATCGGCAAAGGACGCAGCGATTTCCAAAACCTCCGCGCGCGTGGGCGACCCGGCGATGGCCTCGGCGGCACTGGCGAAACAGGCGAGAAGAGCAACGAGCAAGGGAGACTTCATTCGGAGATAACGTGGGCTGACCGCGGAATCTTTCGCGTCATATTGGGAGATTGTTCAAGCCCTTGTTGTTTGCTTGCGGCAACGGTGCGCGATGCGGTGCAGTGCAAACCCATGAAACTCATCTCTTGGAACGTCAACGGCATCCGTTCGGTGCTGAAAAAAGGCTTCCTCGATTTCCTCGCGGCAGAACGGGCCGACATCGTCTGCCTGCAGGAAACGAAAGCTCATCCCGACGACGTGGAGGCGGCGTTTCCGGGCTATGAAGCGCATTGGAACTGGGCGGAGAAAAAGGGCTACAGCGGTGTGCTCACGCTCTCGAAAGCCAAGCCGCTGAGCATCACGCGCGGCATCGGCACTGCCGACCACGATCGTGAAGGCCGCGTGCTGACCACGGAGTTTGCGGACTTCTTCCTCGTGAATGTCTATGTGCCCAACTCAAAGCGCGAACTGACACGGCTGCCCTATCGCCAGCAGTGGGATCGCGACTTTCTCGCCTACCTCAAAGCTCTCGAACGCAAGAAGCCGGTGATCTGGTGCGGCGACTTGAATGTGGCGCACACCGAGATCGATCTCGCGCGGCCGAAGGACAACGTGAAGAACCACGGCTTTACGCCCGAGGAGCGCGCAGGCTTCACGGCCTTCGTCGAAGCGGGCTTCATCGACACCTTTCGTAAGTTCGAAAAAACCGGCGGGCACTACACATGGTGGAGCCAGATGGGCACCGCCCGCGCGCGGAATATCGGCTGGCGCATCGACTACTTCTTGTGCTCAGCCGCGCTCGGTCCGCGGTTGAAGGCGGCGCGGATTTACCCACACATCACCGGTTCAGATCACTGCCCGGTCGGGCTTGAATTGAAGACCCGCTAATTCAGCGGCGCGGCAGGCTGGCCCGCGCCGTCCGGCCGACATGGACATTCCGCCGCCGGACGAATCTGTGTCATAAGCCGGGATGCGCGCTTGCACGGCGCGAGCGCCGCGCTATTTTCGCCGCAGTTCTTTTTAAAACTGCAACTGCATCACGAGTGGCCTGGCGCTTTCCGCCGGGCCTGCCAACCTGGTTGGAGAAACCAAGGTGGAGCCAAGCGACGGGTGTCGCGAGGCGATGTGCGCACCGGCCTGTCTGCCGGAGCGAACCAAATCTCCCGTGATGCGAATGCCCACCGAACTCGATCATGTTTCAACTCTCGCTCCGCACCAACCCGGAGAATCCCAATCATCATCTTTGGAATAACAACGGCACATGGTTCATCCACTACGTCGTGCATCCAACGCCCTTCACCAAGGAGCGCATCCGCAAATCGCTCGGCACGAAAAAACTCGCCGAAGCGCGGGCGAAACGCGACGTCATCCTGACGGGAAAGCGGTGGGCCGGATCGTGCGCAGAGCCGTTGCGCCTGGCGGCGTAGGTCTTTGGAAACTCACTGCTCGGCAGCGGGCCGCACGAAGATCTCGATGGCCTCAAATTTTCCCGCCGGCGTGTAGTGCGCTTTCAGATATTGAAACACTTCCGGCGCCCAGCGGCTGAGGCGCGAGGCATCGGCGCCATTGATCGCGCGGTCATCGACAATCACCACGGCGGGCTGCTTCTGCTCGAAATCCCGAATCGTATCCGCCGAGAATTTATCCGAACGGGTGGCGTTATCGACATACACATTGCGCAGGTAGGTCGGTCGGTTCGTCAACACATTGAATCCCGGCATGTAGGGGAAGCAGATGAGGTAGTCGCCATCGCGCGAATGTTGCCGGACCACATCGTGGATGAGTTGGAATTTCGCAGCCTCCCGCTTGGAACAACGCAGATTCACACCATTCTCTCCGTGGAACCAAAGCTTGCGCCCGGTGCGCGCGGCGATCGTTCCGGCGGAAGGATGCTGCATCGCAAAGGTAGCGAAAGTGGCGAAGTGCAGCGCGAGGAAAAGCGTCAGCGCACCGGCGAAAATCTTTCGCAGCATCGGCGGTAAACCGGCTTTCCAAAGCAGCCCGACGGCGGCAGCCATGCTCACGATAAAGCCGGGCATGAACTCGGAAAGATGCGGACGATCCGGACGGAAAAAAAAGAATTGCGGAAAAGTAGTGAGCGAGACGCCGGCGAGAAGCAGCCAGAGCAGGGCGGGCTCGTTGAGCTGATATTCACGCCGCCACAAGGCGCGGAGGAAGGCGGCGAGTCCCGCGAATAAAACCACACCGAATCCGATGAAGGGCGCATAGGTAAGAAATGGCAGCAACCGCTTCCGGCCTTTTTCCGTCCACGTTTCCGAGAACGGGCGACGAACGAGTAACGTGCGGTCCTGATCGTCGGTGGCCGGCGCCGCTGCGGCTGCTGCCGGGACTGTGGTTGGCGAAGAGGCGGGCTCGGGAGTGGATACGGGTGCTTTCGAAGGTGGAGGATTGGTGGCGTCAGCCAAACCGGGCTGCTTCACCGTGAGAACTTCCTGCATCAACGACGTGCGCAAAAAGCCGAACCACCGGGAGTATTCGTTGAGATACGGTCCATCCAGTCCCCGCGAACGCAGATGCAAATAAGCGGGTGTCTGCGCGACGGCCAAACCACCGATGAGGCAGACGAGTCCGACGAGTGCGCTCGCGCAACGCTGGCCGACCGCCGCGCGGCGATCGAGCAGCGTCAGCAGGATTACTCCGAGCCAGATTGTAGAAAAAAAGAACCCGATTTCGATTCGCAGGAGATAGGTGAGTCCGAGCACCACGCCACCGAGCGCCACGGTTCCAAACCAACGCCGCGTCGCACCCGGAGGGACATAGACGAGCGCAATGAGGCACGCGGTATTCGCGGCCTGCACGAACGGAATGTAGTTTTTGAACTGCGACCCCGGCAGCGTAATGAGCGCGAGTCCGACGCCGAGTCCCAGCAAGCGCGAGCCGGAAACACGCGTGACGGTGAAATAGCCGAGCAGTGCAGTGATCGTCGAGAGAGTGAAGAACCAGGCGCGCGCGGCGAGATAGTTCACTCCCGTGATTTTGAAAAGTCCGATCAGCGGATAATACCAGCCGATGTTGTAGCCGGGCTCGAAGTCGATCCACGGCCGCTCGCCTTGCAGCAGGCGCTGAGTAACCAGACACGCTGTGCCGCCTTCGTCGTGCGGATTAAACCAATAGTGCCAGTAACTCCCGTAGTAAGCGAAAGCCGCGGCCATGATCACCAGCGCGGGAGCCAGTCGCAGCCAGTCCGGACTGGTCGAAGGCGCGCATGCAGCGTTGACGTTTTCCTGAGCTAAATTGCTGTTCACCGGGACCAAACTGGTTTTGTTGTCGTCACCGTGAAAGACCTACCTGCCGAGCCGTCTGCCGTCGAGACTCCACGCATCGAGACACCGCACCAAGTGATGTTCTTCGACACGGACTGCGCGGGCGTCGTTCACAATATTGTCTATCTGCGGTTCATCGAAGTCGCGCGCACGCTGCTCGCCGAACAGCTTGGCATGGGTCTCGTCGAAATGGCTCGCACGCAGACTTTCCCGGTCGTCGTCCGCACGGAGATCGATTACAGAAAGCCCGCTGTGCTTGGTGACCAACTCGTGGTTCACGGTTGGTTGGAAAGCGTCGAGCGCCTCCGCTTTTGGTGCGGCTTCGAGATTCGCCGTCCGTCCGACAGCGCGCTCATCGCGACCTCGCGGCAGATGCTCGCCGTCATTCAAATGCCTGCGGGAAAACCGGTGCGGTTGCCCGCGGACTGGGCGACGCGTTTCGCGCATCTGCGGGCAAAGCGGGAAAACTTGTGAAACCGCGCGCCGATGTGAATTCTCTTTTTCGTGGTTCCTGAACATCCATGAAATTCCACGGCCAAAACAACGAAGACCGGATCGCGTATCACTACTTTCAGCGATTTCCCGAAGCGAGTTTACGGAAGACATTTCTCGATGTGGGCGCCTACGACGGGGCTGATCTCAGTAACAGCCTGCTCTTTGAAGAAACTGGGTGGAAAGGGATTTGCGTCGAGGCAAACAGCGATGTTTTTCCGCGACTTCAAGCGAACCGCCGTTGCATTTGCCTGAACGTCGCCTGCTCCGATCAGGAAGGATTTGCGAATTATTACGGCGAGGGCAACGTGACGCCGTTGGGGACGATCGGTGGGCAGGCTGCGCAAGCGCTCAACGCCGCCGGGAGGTGGAACGTCGATGTGAAGCAAAGCATCCGGACAATGACCGTGGATAAAATCCTCGAGGAGCACGGAATGCCCGAAATCGATTTCGTGAGCATCGACGTGGATGGATCAGAAATCGAAGTCTTGAAAGGGTTCGACCTGCGCCGAGCGAAGCCAAAACTCATCTGCATCGAAACCAATCTGGACATGGTCGGGCAGGGTCGGTGGCCGCGTGCGCATGCGGATGAAATTCACCGGATTATCTCCGAAGCTGGCTTTCACCTGATGATGGTTAACGGCTGCAACTCATTCTATTCCCACGACAAGATGGGTGCATTGGACCGCTTGGTGATTTGGATTCGTGGAATCTCCAATCGGATTTTGGAGCGGTTTGTCCGCAAGAGCGACGCGCGCGTTTAAAACGCGAGTGGCTTCAGCTCGAGGTCGCAGCGGCGCTACCGTTGCCGCTCCAGCGCCGCGACTTCTTTTTTCACCAGCGCCGAGACGCGGTGCTTTACGAGATAGACCTGCGCGATTCCGACTTTGAGTTCCGTGGCGACTTTCGTGGCCGACCATTGCTTGACCGCGAGGCAGTCGAAAATCTGGTAGTGCTTCGCGTCCACTTTTTTCTTCACGCGTTCGAGCGCCACCTGGAGGACGTGGCGCTGCCACTCTTCGTCCCATGCGCCGTTGAGATCGAAGCCGTCGGGAATGCGGTCGATGGTTGCCGTGCCGCGCGTGCCGTCGCGCTGCGGGCGCGGCGCGTTGCCGGGCGCCCGTTTTCGAAATTGATCGGCAATTCGCCAGCGCGTGATGTGGAGCAGCCAGCCCTTGAATGAACCGGCCTCGCGTTCGTACTTCGTGATATTTTTTGCGACCGTGATGACCGTCTCCTGCACCGCGTCCTGCGCCTCGGCGTCAGTCAATCCGGACTTGCGCGCGAGGCCGTAAATCAGACGCCAATAAGTCTCGAAAAAGTCCTGCCAATTGCGCTGGTCCTGCCAGTTGGTGAGCCGCTCGACGAGACTGCGCCGCGTCGCGAGCAGCTTTGGGCCGGTCGCGGAGGTCGGACTTTTCATCGGCGGCGAGCCTAACAGAACGCGCCGCGTCCGGGGCAGCGGAAAATATCCGTGGATTTTTGAAAGATTCGCGCGGGCAGCCCGTATTCCCCGCCAGAACCAATCACACCTATGACTCTGCGCTCCCTTCTCACCGTCCTCGCCGCTGCGGCTGCCCTCACCCTCCCGGCCCTTGCGGGCAAAAGCTCCGTCCAGCTTGTTGTCCAGCGGCCCATCGAACCGACCACGACTTATGAACTGCGTTTCGACGACGCGATGATTCCACCCGAAAAGGTCGGACAAGTGGCAGAGACACCGCCCCTCGTTTTTCGTCCGACGATCAAAGGCAGCTTCGTCTGGCTGAGTCAGCGCAGCGGCACGTTCAAACCCGAAGAACCGCTCGCGCTCAGCACGACCTACCGGCTGCAGCTTGCGCCAGGTCTGAACAAAGCGGACGGAAAACCGCTCGAGGCGATTTTCAACGAAACGATCCAAACCCCGGCGATGCAGCTCAAGGGCTGGAACTCGCCCAGCGGGCGAAGCGACGCGGACGCGCCGGCGGAGCCGAAGTATGCGGTGCTCTTTAATGTGAACGTCGAGCCTTCGGTTGCGGGCCGCTTTTTCAAATACGTGAATGGCAAGGGCGACGAAGTGCCCGCGCGGGTCGAGCGCGCCGACCCCGCCAAAGAGCCGACGCAATATTTTCCGGTGTGGCGGAGCAACGACCATTCGCTGCGCACGTGGACCGAGCGATTTTACGAAAAGAGCAAAGTGGAGAGCGGACTGGAAGCGCGACCGGTGGCGGCGGTCGGCGGCAATCATCTGTGGATCGCGCCCGTGCAGCCGCTGCCCGCGGGTGAAGGCTGGAGGCTGATCGTGAGCGCGGGCCTGCCGTCGAGCGACGCGGGATTGCGGTTGCTCGATCCTGTCGAAATCATGATCGGCACGATCCGTCCGTTTGAAGTGAAGAGTGCCGAAGCGACCAACGAAATCGACGCTGGCCGCCGGCTGAGTCTGCGCTTTTCAAAAAGCATCGCCAAAGAAGTGACCGCGCAAAACCTCGCACGCTGGGTACGTGTGCAGCCGGAGCCGCGCAATCTCAAAGCCGACCTGAAGCAGGGCGAGTGGTGGATCGAATTCACCGGCGACTTTGAACTCGCCCGCGAATACCGCGTGACGGTCGAGGCCGGCCTGCCGTCCGGGGAGTCGTTCGTGCTCGCGAGCGGATACAGCAAGGCCGTGAAATTCAGCCAGGTGCCGCCGCGGATTTATCTCGAAGAATTCGCCACGCATCAGCTCAGCACCGGCAGCCGGCAGTTTCATTTGCTCGCGGTCAATATCCCGAAAATCCGGGTCAGCGCGCGGGTCTTCGCGCCGGACGCCATGCCGCTCGCGCTCAAGGCTTACCGCGATTACATCTCGCCGCCGCGGGTCGAAGGGCAGCGCCACAATTACGACGAGCCTTTTGCCAAAGCCGACCTCGCACAGATGCCTGGCCAGACGGTCTGGCAGCAGGAAGTCGCGGGCACGACCATCGTGGACGAGAAGCAGGAAATCGCGCTCGACTGGAACGAAATCCTCGGCGCGAACAAGACCGGCGTGGTGCTCATCACGGCCGAACAAGCGGGCGAGCCGGCGATGGCAAATCAACGGCCCGGCGCGCAGGCGATCATTCAGGTGACGGACCTCGGCGTGGTGTGGAAGGAAGCGAAGGAAGAAATGTTCGCGCATGTCTTCTCGCTCGCCGGAGCCAAAGCCGTGGCTGGTGCGAAACTGCAGCTCCTCGATGACGCGGACAAAGTCCTCGATGAAGCGGTTGCGGATGCCACCGGCGTTGCCCGACTTAAGACTTCCGCCGAAGCGCATTGGATTCTCGTGGAGAATGGAGCCGACGTGCATCTCGTCGATTTTCGCGACCGCCACGAATCCCTCTCGCTGCGCCGTATCGGCATCCGCCAGGTGGACGTGGAGGAAAACGACGAAACCGCCGGCGCGCGCCAGGCGCTCCTCTTCACCGAGCGCCCGGTCTATAAGCCCGGCGACACCGTGCATCTCAAAGGCATCCTGCGGGATTGGCGCGACGGGCATGCGCGCATCCTTACGGGTGCGAAGGCCACGGTCCGCGCGACCGATCCGAAAGAGCGCCGCATCCTCAACCGCGCGATCACGATTTCCGACGCGGGCTCATTCACCGAAGACATCCAGCTCCCGGCGAGCCCGCTCGGGACCTACTCCGTGGAGATCGTGATGGAGGAGGATGGAGCCGACGCTGCGGCCCTCGCGGCGCTCGATTTTGAAGTGCAGGAGTATGTGCCCAATGCGTTCGAGATCAAGATACCGTCAGCTCCGAAAGGCATCGGAGAGATGAAACTCGAACTGCCGATCACGGCGAACTACTACATGGGCAAGTCGCTCTCGCAGGCGCGGATGACGTGGTCGCTTGAGGCCAGCGACAACGGTTTCGCGCCCACCGGTTTCGCCGCGTTCGATTTCTGCAATGCGACGCACAACTACGAACTCGATCAACAACTCGACCGCCTCTCGCACTTTGCCGAGGAAGGCAAAGCGGACCTCGATGCGCAGGGGGTGGCGAAAATAGCGACTACGATTCCGCTCAATCTCAAAGCGCCGCAGCCGCGCTCGGCGCATCTGCTTTGCGAGATCACGGATGTGGATCAGCAGACCGTTTCAAAGTCCGCGGACTTCACGATTCACAGTTCGGATTTCTATCTCGGCATCCGCCGCGTCCGCAGCGCCGTCCGCCAGGGCGAGCCGCTGCCTGTCGATGTGATCGCGATCCGCACCGATGGCACACCGACACTCGGGTCGGTCGAGGCCACGCTGCGGCTGACGCGCATCGACTGGCAAAACAATCGCGTTGAGACCGCGGGCAATGCTTCCGAATACCGGCATCAAGTTCACTTTGAACTCGTCTCGAATGCTGCGGTGCAAACGCGACGCGTGATCAAAGATGGTGGCAAATGGACGCTCGCACCGGATAGCAAGAGTGCCACGCTGGTCGCCGGGAAGCCCGGCCAATACTTGCTCGAAGCGGTAAGCAAGGATCTCGCCGGACGCGATGTGGTCACGGCCACGTCGTTCAGCGTCTATGGCGAAGGCGAGACGGAATGGAGCTACGACAACCAGTATCAAATCGAACTTGTGGCGGACAAAGAGGAGTATCGCAGCGGCCAGACCGCGAAGGTTCTCATCAAGACGCCGATCGCTGGGGAGGCGCTCGTGACGATCGAACGCGAAAGGGTTATCCGTTCGTTCGTCACGCAGCTCTCCGGCAACGCGCCGGTCGTCGAAGTGCCGCTCGAAGATGCGGACGCGCCGAATGTCTTCGTTTCCGTCATGCTCCTGCGCGGCGCGGCGGACAGCCCGCGCAAAATCAAGGCGCCCGAATATCGCGTGGGTTATTGCAAGCTGAAGGTCGCGCGACCGGACTCGAAACTGACCGTCTATGTGCAACCGAGCGCGCCGAGCTATCGGCCCGCCGATCAAGTGAGCGTGGGCGCACAAGTTTTGGATTTCGATGGCAAGCCCGTCGCCAACGCCGAGGTCACGCTTTACGCCGTGGATGAAGGCGTGCTCAGTCTCATGGGTTACGAGACGCCGGACCCGTTCACCTTTTTCAACCAGGAACGCGCGCTCGCCGTGACCACCGGCCTCACGCTGCCAACGCTGCTTTCCGAAGATCCCGAGAATCGTTCGTTCGCCAACAAAGGCTACCTCGTCGGCGGTGGCGGCGAATCGAGCGATGCGATGCGGAAGAACTTCGTCGCCTGCGCCTTTTGGAATGGGAGTCTGCGGACCGACGCCGAGGGGCGCATCGCCGCGAACTTCATCGCGCCGGACAGCCTCACGCGCTACCGCGTCATTGCCGTGGTGCAAACGGCGCGCGATCAGTTTGGCAGCGCGGACTCCGCGTTCGAGGTGAACAAACCGGTGATGCTCGAACCGTCGCTCCCGCGCTTCGCCAATGTCGGTGACAAGATCGTACTCCGCGGCGTGCTGTACAACATGACCGATCAGGACGGCGAAGTGGACGTGAAGCTCGAACTCGACAACACCGCCAGCGCGGGCGAGACAACGCGCCGCGTGACGCTGCCGGCGCACGGTTCGCTGGCCGTGGATTTCCCCGTTGAATTCAAGGAAATCGGCAAGGCCGTGTGGAAATGGACGGCGCATTTCAGCGGTGGCGGGCTCGCTTTCCGCGACGCCGTGCAGACGACGCTCAACGTTGGCTACCCCGTGCCGTTGATACGCGAATTGCGCACCAGCCAGACGCGCGCCGCTGAAGCTGACTTGCTGACGTCAATAAGCCCCGAGTTGCTCGAAGGTTCCGGAGTGGTCCGCGTGAGCATCACCAATTCGCGCATTCTCGAACTGCGCGAGTCGCTCGAGCAGCTCCTGCACTATCCCTATGGATGCGTCGAGCAGACGACCTCGAGCACGCTGCCGTGGATTTCGTTGCGGGATTTTCAGGGCGTTCTGCCTTCGCTGAAAAAGACCGACAAGGAGGTCGCTGCTGCTGTGAATCACGGCGTGGACCGCTTGCTTTCGATGCAGACAAGTTCGGGCGGGTTGTCCTATTGGCCGGGTGAGCACCAGCCAATGTTTTGGGGCAGTGCGTATGGTGGCTTCGGTCTGGCGATGGCGCGGCGCGCGGGCTTTGAAGTGCCGGAGGAAGCGTTTGACCGGCTCTGCAAATATCTCAGCGAGCAACTGCGCGGCACCGGCGGTGACGGGTTCGATCCATACAGCCACGGGAGCACTGCCTCAGACCGTTGTCTCGCGCTTTACACCCTCGCGCTCGCGGACCGCGCCGAGCCGGGATACCACGAGTTGCTTTTCAAAAAGCGGGACAAACTCAGCCCGGAAGATCGTGCGTTGCTCGCGCTGGCGATCGTGGAGAGCGACGGCCCGGCGGCGATGGTTGAAGAGTTGCTCGACCCGAAGCAGGAGATGCGGACGCCAGAAAACGATTGGTTTTGGTCACCGTCGCGCGACTCGGCGATGCGCTTGCTGGCGTGGTGCAAGCACAAGCCCGAGTCGCCGACGGCGGCCAGGCTGGTCACGGAGTTGTTTGGCCGCCGTCTCGGCGGGCACTGGAGCACGACGCAGGGGAATTGCTGGTCGCTGCTCGCGCTTGGCGAATACTTCCGCGAGGCCGAGAAACCCGACACGGAAGTGGCCGGCACGCTGGCCTGGGCTGGAAAGCAACAGAAGTTCGCGGTGACGGAGGAAACACCGCTCAAGGTCGTCGAGTTTGCGCTCGGAAAAGATTCCGCGACAAAGCCGCTCCGGCTCGCGAACCCTGATAAGAAGAGGCTTTTCACCGAAGTGCTCATCGAATCGCGGCCGCGGACCATCCAGCAACCGCGGCAGGATCAGGGCTACGCCATCCGCCGGACTTACGCGAAGGTCGAGGACAACGGCACGCTCAGCGAATTGAAGGAGCCGCGGGTTGGCGACCGGGTGCTCATCACGCTGAATATCGACGTGCGGCGGCCAGCGCATTACCTCGCGGTCGATGACCCGCTGCCCGCGATTTTCGAGGCGCTCAATCCGGCGTTCAAATCGCAGGAGACGCGCGTCGGCGAAAAGCTCGGGCGCGATTGGCTGAGCGATCATCATGAACTGCGGGAAGATCGCGCGTTGTTCTTCGCGGACGAAATTTATCCCGGCCAATACACGATCCGCTATCTCGCCCGCGTCCGCGCTGCCGGCACCGCGACCGCACCGGCGGCGAAGATCGAAGAGATGTATCATCCCGAGCGGTTCGGGATGACGGAGACGCTGCAACTGACGAGCCTGCCGCTGAAGTAAGGCCATGAATCCAAACGGAGGGACGCGCTCCCGCGCGTCCGACGATCAAACGAGAGTCGCGGGAAAAATGGGGACGCGCGGGAGCGCGTCCCTCCGGTGGTTGCGCTTAGCGGCGTTACCCTTGGCCGCAGCGTGGATCGGGTTGCACTTCGTTTCGATTCCGCCGGCGTTGCTCAAGCCGCCCGCGCAAAGCATCGAACTCACCGACCGCAACGGCGCGACGCTGCGGGAGACACGTGTGGATGAACGGTTCTCTCGCGAAGTGCCGTACGCCGAAGTCCCGCAGAATCTCATCCACGCGATGCTCGCGGCGGAGGACAAACGCTTCTTCGCGCACGGCGGCGTAGATGCATTGGCGCTGGGTCGTGCGGTCTTCGCAAATGTCATGCACCGGCGCGTGACTTCGGGGGCTTCGACGATCACGCAGCAACTCGTAAAGATTGCCGATCCAAGGCCGCGCACATTGCGGACGAAGCTCGTCGAAGCGGCTCGGGCGCTGCGTTTGGAGCAACTGTGGAGCAAGGAGCAGATCCTCGCGGCATATCTGAATCGGATCGACTTCGGCAACCTGAACATCGGCTGCGCGACGGCCGCGGATTATTACTTCGGCAAACCGCTCGCCGACTTGAGCGATGCGGAAGCGGCGTTCCTTGCGGGCCTGCCGAAGAATCCGACGCGGCTGAATCCGCACACTGCTTTTGTCCGGGCGAAGCGCCGGCAGGAGACAGTATTGCGGCGGATGAATGAGAGCGGTTGGCTGACGGCGGATCAGTTTGAACGCGCCTCGGGGGAAGCGCTCCGACTGCAACCGCGCCGCCGCCTTTTTCGCGCGCCGCATTTCGTCGATCTCGTCTTGCGGGAAAAGCCCCTGGTTGCCGGTCCGGCGCTCGCGACGACGCTCGATCTCGATCTCAACCGTTTCGTTGAGAGCACGATGCGGGAGCGACTCGCGAAGCTGCGCGACAAAAATGTGCGAGATGGCGCCGTGGTCGTGATCGACAACCGGAGCGGCGATGTCCTCGCGCTGGTCGGTTCGGGGAACTATTTTGCGCCCGGCTCCGGGCAGGTGAATGGAGCGCTGGCTCGACGCTCGGCGGGTTCGACGTTCAAGCCTTTTACCTATCTCCTCGCGCTGGAGCATGGCGCGACACCAGCAACCGTGGTCGCGGATGTGCCCGCGGTTTTTGCGACCTCCACTGGTCTGTATCGGCCCGAGAATTACAACAAGCGCTGCTCCGGTCCGATGCGCTATCGGCTCGCGCTGGCCAATTCGCTGAACATCCCGGCGGTGAAAGTGCTGGCCTCGATTGGCGGGGCGCCGACGCTGCAAGCGCGGCTGCGGGCGTGGGGAATGACGACGCTCGAACGGTCGGCGGAAAACTACGGGCTGGGGCTGACGATTGGGAATGCGGAGACGCGGCTGATCGAATTGACGAATGCCTACGCGACGCTGGCGCGGATGGGGGAGTGGAAGCCGTATCGGTTGGTGCGAGCTGGGAACGTCGAACGTCCAACATCCAACGTCCAACATCCAACGAACGCCGAAGCGACAAAGGATGCCGCTTGGTTGATTGCGGATATGCTGAGCGATAATTCGGCGCGGGCGTTTTCCTTCGGTCTGCACTCAGCGCTGCGCTTTGATTTTCCGGTGGCGTGCAAGACGGGGACGAGCACGGATTTTCGCGACAACTGGGCGATGGGCTTCACGCCGGAGTTTACGGTCGGCGTGTGGGTGGGAAATTTCGATGGTTCGCCAATGCAGGAAGTCTCAGGTGTCACCGGCGCGGCGCCGATTTTGCATGCGGTTGTCCAGCATCTGCATGCGCGCTTTGGGACGACCTGGTATGCGACTCCGCCGACGATTGTGGAGCGCGATGTGCATCCGCTTACCGGCAAACTCGTCGCGGCGGCGCGGCAGGATGCGGTGCGGGAAAAGTTCGTGCGGAATCATCTGCCGCCGGTCGAATCGGCGGCAGACTACGATGAGACGGGGCGCGCCCGGCTCGGACCAGAATATCGGACGTGGATCGAAAGTGGCGCGAATGGCCTTGCAGCCCGAGCTTCGTGTGGCGCGGAAGACGGCGGATTGCGTCTCGTCTCGCCGCTGCCGGGCACGACCTTCATCGTCGATCCCGATCTGCCATCGAGTTGCCGCCTGCCCGTCAAGGCGGCGGGAGCGAGAGGAGCGGTCTGGGAAAGTAAATCGCTGAGCTTTCGCGAAAGCGACGGGCAGACCTACGCCATCGCTACCCAAGGCGAACACCGTCTGATCGTGCGCGACCCAGCGACCGGTGCGCAGGCGGAGACGTGGATTCGCGTGAAGTCGCTGTAGGCGTGTGAACTTACCTCGGACTAAAGAAGTCAGGTGAGCGCTATAAGATCGCCCGTTGCGTTAGCCTGCCTTTGATGCAGGGCCGAAGAGCAGGCGCAGGCTGTTCAGCACGACGACGAGCGTGCTGCCTTCGTGGCCGACGACTCCGAGGGTGAGCGGGATTTTTTGCAAGAGCGCGAGGGTGACGAGGATGACGATGACGCCGAGCGAGATGGTGACGTTCTGGCGGATGATGGCGCGGGCGCGGCGGCTCAGTTCGTAGGCGGCGAGGAAGTTTTCGAGGCGGTCGTGCATGAGGACGACGTCGGCCTGCTCGAGCGCGGCGTCGCTGCCGCGGGCACCCATGGCGACGCCGACGTGCGCGGCGGCGAGGCTCGGCGCGTCGTTCACGCCGTCGCCGATCATGGCTACGGGGTGGCCGTTGTGGCTGAAGGATTCGATGACCGCGAGTTTCTGTTCGGGCTTGAGCTCGCCGCGGACGTCGTCGATGCCGACTTCGGTGCGCAGAAAATCGGCGGCTTGCTGACGGTCGCCGGTGAGGACGAGGGAGGTGAGACCGCGCTGGCGCAGTTGATCGATGAGGCCGCGCGCTTCGGGGCGGACATCGTCGCGCAGGAGCAGCCGGCCGCAGAATTTGCCGGCGGCGAGCCAGACTTCGGAGACACCGATTTCGTGCGGTGGAGCGACGGCGGCGCAACTCTCGTGAGCCGGGTCTTGCGCCCAATTGCGGCGGCCAAGGCGCAGTTCGGTGCCATCGAAACGCGCGCGGATGCCGGCGCCGGAAGCTTGCTCAAAGTCGGTGACTTCAACCGGAGCGACACCGCGCTGTTTGGCGTAGCGGACGATGGCGCGGGCGAGCGGATGGTTCGAGTTGCGGTCGAGTGAGGAAGCGAGGCGCAGGACTTCCGCCTCGTGACCCGGCGGGAAACTTTCGACGGTTTCAACGCGCAAGTCGCCGGTCGTGAGCGTGCCGGTTTTGTCCATCGCTACGACTTTGACTTCGGCGAGTTGCTCGACGGCCGCGCCGCCCCGGAAGAGGATGCCGCGGCGCGCGCCCCAGGCGATGGCGGCGAGGATGGCGGACGGAATGGAGAGCACGAGCGCGCATGGCGAGGCGACGACGAGGAGGGTCATCGCGTGGTAAAATGCGCTGACATCGCCGGGCACGGAGACGAATGGGCGATGGCCGAGCGCGAGCCACCAGACGAAGAACATCGCCACGGTTAGGGCGAGGATGCCGTATGTATAACGCGTGCCGAATTTGTCGGTGAAGCGCTGTGCGGGAGCTTTGTTGCGTTGCGCGGTCTGGATGAGGTGGATGATGCGTTGCAGCGCGCTTTCCTGCGCGGGCCGCGTGACGATGGCCTCGACGACACCCCACAGATTCAGCGTGCCCGCGAGCACGGCATCGCCGGTCGCTTTATCCACGGGCGTCGCTTCGCCGGTGAGGTTCGATTCATCGGCGGCGGTCTCGCCTTTCACGATCTCCGCATCGACGGGGAAAAGCTCGCTGGGCTTGATGCGGAGGCAGTGTCCGGGCTGGAGTTCGGCGACCGGGACCGTGCGCTCAGCGCCCCACGGAGCGAGGACGGTGGCCGTTTTCGGTGCGGTGTCGATGAGCGAGCGGATTTCTTTTTGCGTCCGCTCCATGGCGTAATGTTCGAGCACGCCGGAGAACGAAAAGAGAAAGAGCAGCATCGCTCCTTCGCTCCATTCCCCAATCGCTGCGGCGCCGATGGCCACCGCGAGCATGAGAAAATGCACGTCGATTTCCCGCTCGCGCAGTTTCTCCCAAACCTCCTGCGCCGTGAACCAGGCGCCCGCGAGATAGGCGAGCAGAAAGGCCGTCAGCGAAAGCCCCGCGTGTCCGGTGCGCCCGGCCAGCCATCCCGCCAGCCCAAGCGCCAGACACAGTCCGCTGGCCACGAGTTGCGCTTTCCATTCGCCTTCGTGCCCGTGGTCGTGGTCGTGCAGTTCGACCTCACGCGTCGCCATGCGCGGGAGCCAGCCACGCCGTGGTGGGTGTGCGTGGGTGGCAGGTTGGTCGGGCACGGAGGTCATGAGAAATTGTCGCGGTTGCTTCGCATCACCGTGGAGCTTTGTCAGCCGCCTTTCACCTTTTCGGCAAATTCCGCATCGCTTTGCGCAAGTGCGGTGTGGTTCCTTTTCCGCCAAAGAAACGCGCGTGACTATCTACTTCATCGAAACTGAATCCGGAGAGGAGGGGTTCTTCATCAAACACCTGCCGGGGCATGACGTCCGATTTGTCGGCAAGCTCGACGACGTGGGGGATGATGCGGAGATCGTCTCCATTTTCATCCACTCGAATATCGGGGAGGAATTCTTCGCGCCGCGGCCTCGCATCCGCTGCATCGCCACACGATCGACGGCCGCCGATCACATCGACCTCGCCGCCTGCCGGGCGCGCGGCATCGTCGTCGTGCGCGTCCCGGATTACGGCGAAACGACAGTCGCCGAGCACACCTTTGCGCTCATCCTCGCGCTCTCGCGCCGCTTGCGGGAGGTGATGCTGGCGCCAAAGGGCGGACGTTTTTCTTACGCGGCGACGCGCGGCTTTGATCTCGCGGGGAAGACTCTCGGGATCATCGGCATGGGGCGCATCGGCCAGCATGTGGCTGAGCTGGCGCAAGCCTTTCGCATGCAGGTGCTGGCCTATGACGTGGAAGAATCCGCGCGGCTGGCCAGCGCGCTCCATTTTACGTTTGTCCCGCTCGATGACTTGCTCGCGCGGTCCGACATCATCTCCCTCCACGCGCCTCTATCGGAGGCGACCTATCATATTCTCAACCGCGACACGCTCGCGCGCTGCCAGCCCGGCGTGATCATCATCAACACGGCGCGCGGCTCACTCATCGACACCCTCGCGCTCCGCGAAGCCCTCGACTCGGGGCAGGTCGGCGGAGCCGGGCTGGACGTGCTCGAGGATGAACGGGTGATGCGGCAGCCTGTCTCGCACATCATCGCGACGGACATCATCGAGCACCTCCGCTCCGATGCCCTCGCGCACGATGAGCGCGACGCCGACCGCGTGCGCGAATTGCAGGAGCTGATGCTCGGCGATTCCTTGCTCGCGCGGGCGAATGTCGTCTTCACCCCGCACGTCGCTTTCAATAGCGTGGAGGCGGTGGCGCAACTGCAGCAGGTGACTTTGGAAAACATCACCGCGTTTGCCGCGGGTGAGCCGCTCAATGCGGTGACGTAGAGCCCATCGAACCGGCCATCGCCGGCGAAGAAAAACGGAGCGCGGCAGAGGCGAAGGGCGTCGAACTTTTTTGTCGGAATCGCCGCCGAAGATTGCTCCCGACGCCGGGATGCTATAAACGTATGTCATGTTCGGGTGGTTAAAAATTAGAAAGCCTAAGCGAACATTGACGGCCAATTCGGCCTCGGAAGGGAATGCTGCCGACCGTCCGTCGAAGGCTCCGCCGGCTGAAGCGACGGCTCCGCTGAGCGTCGCCGACACGCTCAAGCCGCACCCACTTTTATCCCTGCTGCCCGGCGGCACGATCGACCGCCTCATCTCCGAATCGGCTATCGCGGAATATCCGAAAGGCACGGTCGTCTATCGCGAAGGCGAACCGAGCGACGCAATTTTTCTCATCATCAGCGGGCGTTGCGAAGTGCGCCGGCGGGAGAACGGGGAGGATCGCGTCGAGGAAGTAGCAGGGCCGGGCGATACGCTCGGTGATCGCGCGTTTTTGAATCGCGACCCGCATCGGCACACCGCAGTCGTCGCCACGCACGCGGTGCTGTTCCGCATTCCAGCGGGCGAATTGCAGGGATTGTTTGCGACAGATCCCAGCATCGCCGGTCGGTTTTCGCGGACCGTCATTGATCGTCCGGACACGATTCGTGGAGACTTTTACCGCCAGACGGGCGCGGTGCGCCGCGTGGTCTCGATCCTCCCACTCTCGACGCGAGTCGATGCTGAAATCGTCGTTAGTCGCCTGGCCACGGCGCTGCGCCGGATCATGCAGCAAGGCGTTCTGGTCGTCCGGCTCGGGACGGAGCGTGAGGCTATTGCCGTCGCGGACTGGCCGGCGATGCAAACGGCTCTCGGAGCGGAGTTCTGCTTTGCCCGGCACATTCGCGCGAATGATGGCGGCTTCGACGACCTGCACTTGAGCGTGGGCGCTGAACCGCGCGACGTGGCCGCGATGGCTTCATTGATCAGCCATTGCGCGCGGCACTATCCCTTTGTCCTCCTCCATCTCCGGCACGAGACGCCCGCGCCGGTGATGATCCAGAGCCTCATCGAGTCGGACCTCGCCTTCGTTTTTCTCCAGCCGAGCACGCAGAATTCCTACGACTTTCAGCTCCTCATGCGAGAACTCAGCGATCGTTCCCGCGGTGCGTGCGGTCATGTGAAGCCGATCGTCTGCGCTGAGGAATCCATGACTGCGCCCGACTTCCACGCGGCGCTGCAACAGCTCGGCCATCCGGTCCATTCGATCGCTCACGGATTTCCCGTCCGCGCCGGATATACCGCGCTCGATCATCGTTTCGATCTGCACATCAACCGGCTCGCGCGCGAAATCGGGCGCTGCCGCATCGGCCTCGCGCTGTCTTCCGGCGGCGCGAAAGGACTCGCGCACATCGGTGTCATCCAGGTGCTCGAGGAAAATGGGATCGAGATCGACTGCATCGCGGGCGCGAGCATGGGTGCCTACGTCGGTGCGGTCTGGGCTTACGGGCTCGATGGGGCGATGCTCGAAAAAACCGCGCGCGAAGTCGAAGGCCGCTGGGGACTGCTGCAACTCTTCGATCCGGTCGTGCCGCCGCGGCGCGGTTTTGTGCGCACGCGCCGCACCATCGCCCGGCTGCGCCACTCGATTGGCGACGCTCATTTTTCCGAACTCATCCGCCCGCTGCGCGTCATCGCCACTCACCTCGAGACCCTCGAGCGCGTCGTCTTTTCCGCAGGCGATGTGGCGCGCGCCGTCGAGGCGAGCATCGCCATTCCCGGCGTCTGCGTGCCCGTGACCCTCGATCGCGAAACCTACATCGACGGCGGCATCGCCGACCCGCTGCCCGTGGATGTGCTCGCGGAAATGGGCATCGAGCGAATCATCGCGGTCAACGTCATCCCGCCGCCGGAGCGCATCCGCTATTGGCTCGATTGCGAGCGGGAGAAAAACGGCCGCGAGCGCCAGCCTTCCGCGATCAATCGCTTTTTCAACCGGCACCTCAACTACACCGCAGCCGGCAACATTCTCGACACCATGATGCGGGCGATCAACGGCGCGCAAACCCGCGTGGCCGAAGCCTCGGCGCGCGATGCAGATATCGTCCTGCGACCGATCGCCGGCGATTCCATGTGGCACGATTTCACGCGTCCGCAAAAATACATCGCGCTCGGACGCAGCGTCGCAGAAGCTCAAATCGCTGAGTTGAAAGCCCTCGCCGGAGTGACCGCTCATGAACCCGAAAAACCGCTGGCCATCACGCCCTCCATCGCTGCGTGATTGGCAACTCGCTCGCCTGCGGCGGTCTTTGCGCGACACCGTATTGCCCTTCTCCGCGCACTACCGCCGACTCTTCGCCGCAGAGCACCTCGATCCATCGCAACTGCGCGCGATGGACGATCTGCGGCGCATCCCTTTCACGACCAAACACGACTTTCTACCCGGCAGCGACGGCTCGGATCCGGTGAAGGATTTTGTGCTCGTGCCGGACAAAGCGATCCTCGCCCGCCGCTCCACAACGATTCTGAAAGCGCTGGTGCGCGGTCGTGCCGCCGTCGCGGAAGAATTTGAGCGCGAGTTTCGCCCGCTGCTGCTGACCAGCACGACCGGTCGCAGCGCCGACCCTGTCCCATTTCTCTACACCGCGCACGACATCGATAATCTCAAGCTCGGCGGCGAGCGGGTCATGAGCGTCTGCGGCTCGAACCGCGAGATGCGGATGATGAATCTCTTTCCCTACGCGCCGCATCTCGCGTTTTGGATCACGCATTACGCGGGGAAAAAGTTCGGCGTCTTCGTCGTCGATACCGGCGGTGGAAAAGTGATGGGCACCGAAGGCAATTTGCGCCTGATCAAAAAGATCAAACCCGACGTGATCATCGGCATGCCGACCTTTCTGTACCATGTCTTGCAAGGTGCCGTGGCCGATGGCGTGAAGTTGCCGAATCTAAAAAAGATCGTCCTCGGCGGCGAGAAAGCACCGAGCGGGATGCGCCGCAAACTCCGCGCACTCGCCGCGCAACTTGGTGCGGAGCGCATCGATGTGCTGCGCACTTACGGCTTCACCGAGGCCAAGCTGGCGTGGGCCGAGTGCCCTTTTCACGAGGACGCCGGCTCGGCGGGCTACCACATCCATCCCGACCTGACGCTCATCGAGATCGTCGATCCAAAAACCGGCGAGCCCCGCGCCGAAGGCGAGCCGGGCGAAATCGTCTTCACGCCGCTGAATGCCCGAGGGAGCGTCGTCCTCCGATATCGTACTGGCGATTGCACCGACGGCGGACTCTTTTACGAGCCCTGTCCGTACTGCGGACTCGAGGTGCCGCGGCTGGTTGGTGAGATTTCGCGCAACTCCGAGTTCCGGGAAATGCACCTCGATAAACTCAAGGGCACGCTCATCGACTTCAATCACCTCGAACACGTCCTCGACAACGTCGAGCACATCGGCACGTGGCAGCTCGAGCTTCGCAAAGTCCACGACGATCCGCTCGATCTCGACGAACTGATTCTCCACGTCGCGAAGTCCGACACGTTTGACGACGACCGGCTCCGCGAGATGATCAGCGAACGCTTCGCGAGCGAAGTCGAGATTCACCCGAATCGCATCGAGTTTCACAACGAAGCGGAACTGCGCCGGATGCAAGGTGTCGGGACGCAGCTTAAAGAGCAGCGCGTCGTCGATCATCGGCCAAATGCTCTTCAACGCAGCGCCGCCGAAGAGCAGAAAAATTCAACCGCGGCAGCCCCTCAATGAACCACCTCATGAACAGAAGACAGTCCACTCATCATCCTCTGCGTTCTCTGCGCCTCTGCGGTAAAATATTCCCACGGCAATGAGTGAGCGCCTCGTCATCGTGGACGGCGTGCGCACGCCGTTTTGCAAAGCCGGCACCGACTTCGCCAATGTCACCGCCGACGACCTCGGTCGCATCGCGGTCGATGCGCTCCTCACGCGCACGGGACTCGATCCCGCGCTGATCGACGAGGTTATTTTCGGCTGCGTCGCCCAACCGATGGAAGCCGCCAACATCGCCCGCGTCATCGCGCTCCGCGCGGGCATTCCCGACTCCGTTCCGGCCAGCACCGTGCATCGCAACTGCGCCTCGGGCTTCGAGGCCTTCACCACAGCTTACGAACGCATGGCCGCCGATCGCGGCTCGATCTTCATCGTCGGCGGCGCCGAGAGCATGTCGCGCGTGCCGCTGCTCTTCCATCCACTCACAGCCCAAAAATTCGCCCAAGTTGCCAAGTCGAAATCCACGGCGGCAAAAATCTCCGCGCTCGCCGACTTCCGCCCGTCGGACTTCGAGCCGCGCGCGGGACTGAAGCTCGGCCTCACCGATCCGGTCTGCGGCCTGAACATGGGCGAAACCGCCGACCTGCTCGCCCGCGAAGACCGCATCTCTCGGGAGCAGCAGGACGCCTTCGCCCTCCAATCGCACGAGCGGGCGCTCGTCGCCGAGCCGAAGCTCGCCGAGGAAATCTGCCCCGTCTATCTCGGAGGGAAACCCCTGGCCCGGGACAACGGCCCGCGCACCGATCAATCGATGGCGGTCCTCGGCGGACTCAAGCCGGCCTTTGAAAAATACGGCACCGTCACCGCGGGCAATTCGTCGCAGATCAGCGATGGCGCGGTGGCGCTGCTTGTCATGACCGAGTATCGCGCGTCGCAGCTTGGCCTCCAGCCGATCGGTAAACTCACGGCCTACGCCTACGCGGGCTGCGATCCGGCGCACATGGGCCTCGGTCCGGTCCCGGCGATCGAGCGTGTCGGAAGGCTCTGCGGACTCACCACCGCGGACGCCGACATCATTGAAATCAATGAAGCCTTCGCCGCTCAAGTGCTCGGGGTTCTCTCGCGTGTGAAGCCGGAGATTCCGCAGGAAAAACTCAACGTCAACGGCGGCTCCATCGCCCTCGGCCATCCGGTCGGCGCGACCGGCGCGCGCCTCATTCTCACCAGCCTCAAAGAACTCGCGCGCCGCCA
>JBBSDS010000014.1:0-31340 GCA_038240495.1 Chthoniobacterales bacterium
GGACGTGCCGCCTTTGCTTGACCAGAGGCGGCACGTCGCCAGAGCGCGACAGAGCCGCCACCACATCTGCAGAGCCAATGGCGGCGGAGTGATTCGAGAGTCAGTGTTCAAAATCAAATGTGTCGCGCGCGCGCTGACAATTCATTGACAACTTCTTGACCCCGGCATGGCAACTCGCAGCCCGCATTGCGCAAAGATTTTCGCCAATGAAAACACCACAACTCATCTCACACCGCCTCGCGCTCATCGCCCTGGCGGCATTTATTTCCATCACGGTTCCGGCTCGCGCGGAGTCGGAAAAAATCAACGGGCCGCGCACCCACGAAAACCTCGCGGTGTATTTGATTCACGGCGCGGACCGCGTGAACGGCAAGACGTATCTCACGCTCCAGGAAGCGCTCGCGCAGAAGCAGGCCATCGTGCGCGAAACCGGCAACGTGAATCAACTCGTGGTCGAGAACACGTCCAAGGATGCCGACATTTACATCCAGGCGGGTGACATCGTGAAAGGCGGGAAACAGGACCGCGCGCTCGGCACCGATTTGATTCTCGAATCGAAATCGAAAACCTCGATCACTTCGTTTTGCGTCGAGCAGGGGCGCTGGACAAAGCGCGGCAAGGAATCGGCCGAGCAATTCGGCGGCGCCGCCGATCAGGTGGCTTCCAAGGAGTTGAAGCTCGCGGTCAAACAGAAGAAGGCGCAGGGCGAGGTTTGGAAGAGCGTCGCCGAAGCGCAGTCCAAACTCGGCGGCAAGGTCGGCGCGCCCGTTGCGGCTCCGCAGTCCGCCACCAGCCTGCAATTGACGCTTGAAAACCAAAAGGTGAAAGCGTCCGCCGGCAGCTACATCGCGGCGCTCGGCACGGTCATCGATGACGTGCCCGACGCGATCGGATTCGCATTCGCCGTCAATGGCAAGATCAGCAGCGCCGACGTCTATGGCTCACACGCGCTCTTCGGAAAGATGTGGCCGAAACTGCTGAAAGCCGCCGCCATCGAAGCGGTCGCCGAGTCGGAGAAAGGCCAGACATTTGAGGCGCCAGCAATTGAGAAAGTCGAAGCCGCCATCGCCGACGCGGAAACTGGCAAGACATCCGAGGAAACGCTGACACCGCGGGTCACAGCGGTCACCCGTGAGAGCAAGGACAACCTGCTTTTCGAGACGCGCGACAAGGACGCCAGCGTTCATCGGAACTACGTCGCGAAATAGAGCGCGCGGGTTGGCACATCCATCTGGAGTTTGCCAATAGAGCGGACTAGAGCAGGAGGCCTGCATGCATTTCATGACGGGCCTCCTTCTCTTGACTGCGGTAGCTGTCGCCGCCGCGCAAAACGCCGAGCCTTACCCGCAGCCTGCGAGCAAGAAGGGGCTGCAGGTCCAGATGGTGGATGACGCCCTCGCCCTCGGCATCAAACACGCCGGCCTCAATTGCCCCCTCGCCAGCTTTGTCGATCTCGCGGGGAAACCGGAGAGCCTGCGCTTCGCCTTCGAGGGCCACGACTACTCTTTCCGCGCCGAACGCGTGGCGGCGCTCGATGCGCAGATCAAGCCGCTCTCGGATGCGGGCGTCGTCATCAGTCTCATCCTGCTGAATTACGAAAACGCCGACGAAGCGCTGAACGCGATCTTCCTTCACCCTCGTTACGACCGCGCCGCGAAGACGAATCGCATGAGCGCTTTCAACGTCGTCACGCCCGATGGTCAGCGTTACTTGGGCGCGGTCGTCGCCTTTTTCGCTCAGCGCTACAGCGATCCCGCGGCGCCGCACGGGCGGGTGTGGAATTACATCGCCGGCAACGAGGTGAACTCGCACTGGTGGTGGGACAACATGGGCCGCGCGACCTGCGCGGAGGTCGCCGCGAACTACGAACAGACCGTGCGGCTGATGCACGATGTCGTGCGCCTGTCTTCGGAAAACGCGCGCGTCTTCATCTCGCTCGAACACCACTGGGGCATCCACTACCCGCCCGGTGCGCCGGACCAGGCCTGCCCCGGTCGCGAACTGCTCGAGACCTTTGCCCGGCTGGCGCGCGAGCACGGCGACTTCGACTGGCATGTGGCCTATCACCCGTATCCGGAGAACCTCGGCGACCCGCGTTTCTGGCGCGACAAGTCCGCGCTACCGACCGACGACAGCCCGCGCATCACCTTCAAGAATCTCGAAGTCCTCCCGCGCTTTCTCGCGCGCCCCGAACTTCTCTATCGAGGCCAGTCGCGCCGGATCATTCTTTCCGAGCAAGGTTTTCATTGCCCTGACCGCCCCGACGGCGAGCGCGATCAAGCCGCGGCTTTCGCTTATGCGTGGTGGAAAGTTGCGCGACTCGAAGGGATCGACGCCTTCATCCTTCACCGCCATGTCGATCACGCCCACGAAGGGCTCAACCTCGGCCTTTGGACCCACCAGCCGGATACGATTTTCACGCCCGACCGACATCGGCAAATGTACGAAGTCTTCCGTTTCGCCGACACGCCGGAATGGGAGCGCGCCTTCGCCTTCGCGTTGCCGGTGGTCGGGCTGAAGAGATGGGATGATGCGTTGCCGGCGGGGAAGTAGGCCGTCGTGAACTAAGTCCGTTCGGACGCGCAAGGGTGTTCGCTTCGAGACTGTCACCAGCCAAGCCCGCGCTTGCCATCGTGTCCGGGCCTGCGGCACAACGGGGCCGCGCAGTCACTTGCCGCATGGACGATCCCGACGACCCCAATTCCCTCCCGACCCAGCATTGGACTGGGCCTGCTGATCTGCCGGCAGCGTTCACGCCCGGGAAGATCTCGGATTCGGAAATCGAGGGCATGCTCGGCGCAAACTCGCCGGTGACACGCGGCGGATGGCAACCGCCTGCGCCGGGAGATCTCCAGGCGCGTCTGCCGCAATACGAGATCACCGAACTCCTTGGGCGCGGCGGGATGGGCGCGGTCTATAAAGGCTGGCAGCGCAGCCTCGACCGTTTCGTCGCGATCAAGATTCTCCCGCCGGGGCTGGAAAGCAGCGATGTTGATTTCGCCGCGCGCTTCAAGCGCGAGGCAAAAGCCATGGCCAAGCTCAAGCATCCGGGCATCATCCCGGTGCATGAAGCCGGTGAGACCGCTGACGGGCTGCTCTACTTCGTCATGGATTTCGTCGATGGCACCGACGTGCAGAAGATGGTCGCCGCGCGCGGACGACTGCCGCCCGAGGAAGCGTTGCCCATCACCGCGCGCGTCCTCGAAGCGCTCGCCTACGCCCACCAGCGCGGAATCATCCACCGCGACATCAAGCCCGCGAATATCATGGTCGATGACGAGGGAAACGTGCTCGTCGCCGACTTCGGCCTAGCGCGCAGCACCGCGCCGGACTCGACGATGCTCACGGTGAGCAACATGGCCATGGGCACGCCCGACTTCATGGCCCCCGAGTCGCACCTCGGCATGGATCACGTCGATCACCGCGCCGACCTTTACGCCGTCGGCGTCATGCTCTACCAGATGCTCACCGGCAAGCTCCCGCGCGGCCGCTTCGACCCGCCCTCGCGCGCCGTGCCCGGCCTCGACAAGCGGCTCGACGTCATCGTCGATCGCACGCTGCAAAACGAGCGCGACGCCCGCTACTCCAGCGCCATCGAGCTGCGCAGCGCCCTCGAGCCCGTCCTCGCCCGGACCGCGGCGAAGCGCATCGCCGCCACGGCCAGCGCGAAGTCTTCCGGCAACAAACGGTGGCTCGTCGGCGGAGCGGTGTTCGTCGTTCTCGCCGTCGGTGGATTGCTCCTTCTGAAGAGCGATGGAGGGAAGAGCGCCGTCGCTTCCCATGGCGGCGACGGCCTGCCCGAGGCCGAGGCGCTGAAGCCTGCGGGCCTTCCTTCCGGCACCGTCTCCCCGTCTCTCGCTCCACAGGCCTCTGGCAACGCGCCGACCGTGCCCGGCCCCTCGCCAAACGGGACGACCCGCCTTCTTCCGCTGGTGCAAATCCCGCGCGATGTCGTCCAAGGCACATGGAGCCGCAAGGGCGAAGAGCTTTCTTTGGATGAGGCGCACGGGTTCGCCATGTGCGAACTGCCCTGTGAACCGCCCGAGGAATACGACTTCGAGGTCGAGTTCACTCCCATGTCCGACGGGAACAATGTGAACCTTCATCTGCGCGCCGGCGGTGCCGCCTTCATGTGGAAGCTTCATGCCTACCGCCGCACACCGCCCGTGTATGGGTTCGACTTGTTCGATGGCAACCGGCAAGTCCCCTCCCTCTCAACCGTGAACCCCTTGGCGCTGGAGATCGGCCGCCGGTACACCACGCGTGTCGAAGTCCGGCGCACGGGATTGCGTGGGTTCGTCAACGGCGTGGAGTTCGTCGCGTGGACGGGAGACTTCAAGCATTTCAGCACGGAGGAAACTGCCCGCCTGCGCGACGATCGGAAGCTCGCCATCGGGAGCCACGATCGATCTGTCCTCTTTCACCGCGCCGACGTGCGCGCGGTCGGTGCAGCAAGCATCACCCCCGCCGCCGCCACCAAGGACGCGCCGTTCGTGAACACCCTCGGCATGAAGTTTCTCCCCGTGCCGATCACCGGCGGGCCGACGGGCGGGCAGCGCGTGCTCTTCTCCATCTGGGAGACGCGGATGCAGGACTACGAGGCCTTCGCGACGGAGACGAAGCGCGAGTGGCCGAAGCCGGACTTCGAGCAAGGCCCCACACATCCAGCGGTGATGGTGAGCTGGGATGAGGCGACGGCCTTCTGCCAGTGGCTCACGGAGCGCGAGCGCAAGGCGGGCAAGCTCGGTGCGAAAGAACTCTACCGACTTCCCAGCGACCACGAGTGGAGCTGCGCGGTGGGGATCGGCGAGCGGGAGGACGCGACGAAGGCGCCGGAGGAAAAGAGCGGAAAGATTCCGAACCTATTCCCTTGGGGCACTCAATGGCCACCTCCATCCCACTCCGGCAACTACAGCGGAACTGAAACGGAGGGGAAAAAGAAGGCGTGGTCTGCGCAAAAAGTCCTGCCCGGCTACGCCGATCCCTTCACTTACACCGCGCCCGTTGGAAGTTTTGCGAGCAGCGCGTCCGGCCTTTTTGATCTGGATGGAAATGCTTGGGAGTGGTGTGCCACCGACTTCGACCAAGCCGGAGTGTTTCGGGTGCTGCGCGGCGGAAGCTTTGTGGATAGCGAACTGGAGCAATTTCAATCCTCCCACCGCCCTCCAGGACAAAAGTCGAGCCGACGCAACAACTCGGGCTTCCGCGTCGTCCTCGCCCCGGCGTCATCCGCTGCATCTGCCGCTCCTGCTCCTGCCGTCCTCGCCTTCGGCGGGCACCGCTATCAGGTCGTAGCGGAAGCGGGCCTCCCGTGGCCCGAGGCGAAAGCGAAGGCCGAGGCCATGGGCGGGCATCTCGCCGTGCTCACGAGCAAGGAGGAGGCGGACCTTGTTGGTGAGCTCTGCCACAAATCGCTGCCCGGAAAGCCCGGCCAGGCCTGGCTCGGCGGCACGCGAGAAAAAGGCAGGGATGCACCATGGACGTGGATCAACGGCGAACCCTTTGGCTACCGCGACTGGCCGGCGAACCATTTTGAGGACAACAACCAGGCCCACTACCTCACCTTCAATCCCGGCGATGCGGGCAAGGGCGAACCCAGTTCGTGGAACAACTGGGTGCAATCCTGGGACGCCCAGCGCATCCGCGACCACATCGGCGGCTACGTCGTCGAATGGGACGCCCCGGCTGCCGCCGGCCTCACCTTCGGCGGGCATCGCTACCAGATCGTGCCGGGGAACACTTCGTGGAGCGAGGCCAAGGCCAGGGCCGGGCAGATGGGCGGGCACCTCGCCACCATCACCAGCAAGGAGGAAAACGACTGGATTCGCCGCACCTTCGTCGATCCGCTCGACGAGGGGAAAATGTTCTGGATCGGCGCGACCAACGCTGGTGGTGACGGCCAATGGCGCTGGGTCAACGGCGAGCCGTTCGCCTTCACCGGCTGGGCGGCGGACATCATCTCCGGGCAGCGCTTCAACGATAAGAACAGCAGCTCCGGCTTCTGTCGGAACCTGATCCAGGGCATCGGCTGGTCCCTCTGGTCGCCCGACACTTCAACCCCGCGCAACATCGGCTTCCTCGTCGAGTGGGACGACCTCGCGAAAAACCCATGACCACGCCGCAAGGCGACGGCCGCTTTCCCACCACCCACTGGACGCTCATCGCCCGGCTCAAGAGCGGCGATGCCGCCGAGGCCCGCCGTGCGCTCGACGATCTCATCGCGCAATATCACTTTCCGCTCTACTGCGCCATCCGCCGGCGCGGCCTCGTGCATCACGATGCCGAGGATGCGCTCCACGATTTCCTCGCCAAGCTCCTGCGCCTCGAAGCCCTCGTCCAAGCCGATGAAGCGAAAGGCCGCCTGCGCGCCTTCCTCGGCACCGCGCTCGTGCGCTTCCTCGCCAACTGGCACCGCGACCACGCCGCGCAGCGCCGCGAGGAGAGCCTCGACGCCCCGCTCCACGGCGACGAAGACGAACGCCGCTACCGCGCCGAGCGTTTCCCCGATCACGAGACGCCGGAACGGGCCTTCGACCGGCAATGGGCGCGCGAACTCCTCACCCGCGTCCTGCGCCAGCTCGAAGCGCAATATGCCGGGCGCGGGAAAAGCGCCGTCTTCACCACACTCGCGCCCGTGCTCCAGCACGGCGGCAGCCTGCGCGAGGCGGATGCGCCCGCGCTCGCGGCGCAGCTTGGCATCGGCCCGAGCGTGCTGCGCACGCGGCTCCATCGCTTCCTGAAGGACTACCGCGCGCTGCTCGAAGCCGAGGTTCTTCAGACCGTGACCAGCCGCGAGGAGATCGAAGCCTAGATCACGCACCTCCAGGCCAGCTTCCGCAAGGGATAACGGGGCGATTTGGTCCGGTGTGTTGTAGAGCGGCGATCTTCGCCGCCTTCTTCCGCCATGGCGGCCAGGATGGCCGCCCTACAACCTGCCTGTCCCCCGCCTACACCCTGCCCACGCTGACGACCTGCCACCCGCGGCTCCCCGCAACTCTACCCGAACAATTTGGGTTGCCTTGGCGCTGCCGCGCGCTGTTTGCTGGCAGGCATGGCCCGCCCGCCGCGCATCCCGGTCTGGCTGGCTTGGGATCAGCCGGTCATTTATTTCGTCACGCTTTGCGTGGAGCGGCGGCAGCGAGTGCTCGATAACGCCCCCGCGTTCCACGCCATCGCGACCTTTGCCCGCGCCAGCACCACCTGGCAGACCGTCGCCGCCGTGGTCATGCCCGATCATATGCACGCCCTCATCGCTCCGAAGAATCGTGAGGCTCCGGTCGTCCAGTATTCTGCGGGGCTGAAACGCCATGTGCGCCGTGTTGTACAGGCTCCTTGGAAATGGCAGGAAGGCGTCTTCGACCGGCTGCTGCGCCGCGAGGAATCCGCGGCGGAGAAGTGGCTCTACATGCGGGAGAATCCCGTCCGGGCCGGCTTGGTCGAGCGATGGGAGGCCTGGCCGTATTTCATCGGCTACGCGCCGGAGGAATTGTAGGGCGGCGATCTTCGCCGCCGGCGGCCCACCTGGCGGCCAGGATGGCCGTCCTACAACCTACCGCCCTACAATCCCGGGGTGGCGGAGCTTGGGGGCTTGGGGCGGCGAAGATCGCCGCCCGACAATTTGCGGGATCCGCGCCTGAGTTTTTTTGTCACGATGGCGCGCGGGCCGGGTATGGCCGGATGTGAAGTCGTCTTTCCATCCGATCCGAACCGTGACCCTGTCTGGAGAGACCTGGTGCGCGGCTGCGCAGGCCGCGGATGCCGATTACTTTGCCTGCGTGCTGGCCTGCCAGCAGAGCGTGCAAAATGGGGCCGAGCAGTGGAGCGCGGGGAAGATAAAAATTCTTGTTCATCCGTGGCTGAAAATATATCCACCCACTGCGCTCGCGCTTGGTCCATGCCCGGTGGCAGGAAAAGCGTCGGCCTTCGCCGCAACATCCTATGAATCTCACCCGTTCTCTGGCCTCCGCTCTCTGCGCGTATCTCGGCCTCACACCGCTCTTGTTCACCCCGCCCGCCCACGCCCAGGCGCCGCAGTATGTGGTGCAGGACCTCGGCACCCTCGGCGGCACCTATAGCGCCGCGTATGGCGTTAACAATCTCGGCCAGGTTACTGGGGGAGCACGGAACAGTGCTCTACGCGATCGCGTTTTCTTGTATTCCAATGGCACGATGATCGATTTGGGCGGGCCAGGGGATGGGTTTGGGATTCCTGCTGGCTATTCCATCAATTCACTCGGGCAGATCGCCGGAAGCGGCAATTCGACGGGACACGCCTACCTGTTTTCTGGAGGAGCAACGACTGATCTGGGCACTTTGGGAGGGAGTTCTGCCCGCATCGCCACCGGCATCAATTATTCCTCCCAAATCACCGGATATGCCCCCCTCACCGGAAACACCGCGAACCACGCATTTTTGTATTTGGGTGGGAGCATGATCGACCTCGGCACGCTTGGCGGCACCTCCAGCTACGGCTCTGGGATCAACAACGCCGGGCAGGTCGCCGGCTACTCCGACACGACGGGGAACAGCGCCACTCATGCGGGGCTCTTCAGTGCGGGGAACAGCGCGGTGGACCTCGGCACCCTCGGCGGCACCTACAGCTACGGCAATGGGATCAACAACGCCGGGCAGGTCGCCGGCTACTCCTACATCACGGGGGACAGCGCCACCCATGCGACGCTCTTCAGCGCGGGGAACAGCCCGGTGGACCTCGGTACCCTCGGCGGCACCTCCGGCTACGGCTCTGGGATCAACAACGCCGGGCAGGTCGCGGGCTACTCCAGCACCACGGGGAACAGCGCCCAGCATGGGTTCATCTATTCCGCCGGCACGATGTATGACCTCAACAACCTCGTCTCCGCTGCGCAGGGCGTGTCGAACATCAACATGAATGATGTGGGCAACCACCTCAACGACCGCGGCCAAATCGCTGCTTCCGGCACGGTGGGTGGGCAGACGCACGCGGTGCTGCTGACCCAGCGCAGCATGGGCACGGCCTTCAGCGGTGGGCTGGGGGATGTGGCGGGCGGCACCTTCTCCAGCGGAGTGAACGCAGTGGCCAATGGCGGGGCGGTGGTGGTGGGCAGTGGCCGCAATGCGACCAACGGTTCGGCTTTCTCGTGGACGCTGAACAGCGGGATGACCGACTTCAACAACGCCACAGCCGGCATCGCGGGCGCGACCACCGGGGTGAGCGGCGATGGGCGCTACGTGGTCGGGTATGGCAGCTACAGTGGTGTCTGGACGCCTTTCCGCTACGACCGCCAGACGAGTGTGACTACGCTCCCGGGGCTACCCGCGGGCTACACGGTGCGCAGTTCGCTCGCCTCGATCTCGGCCGATGGGTCGAAAGCGGCGGGTTATGCGATCACCGCGGGAAATGTGTGGCAGCCCTTTCTCTGGACAACGACGGGAGGGTGGCAGGGACTCGGGTGGCTGCCCGGCAGCCCGAACAACATCGGCACCGCCTCCGCCATCTCTGCGGACGGGGCGACGGTGGTAGGTGACACGACTTCAGCAAATAGCGGCACCTCGAACAATGAGGCTTTCCGCTGGACGCAGGCGGGCGGGATGCAGGCGCTGGGCGATCTGCCGGGCGGGGCGTTTAATAGCACGGCGCGCGGAGTCTCGAGTAACGGCGCGGTGATCGTGGGCGACGGGACGACGGCAGCGGGGCGGGAGGCCTTTCGCTGGACGCAGGCGGGGGGCATGGTGAGCCTCGGCGATCTGGCGGGTGGAGCGACGCTTTCCATCGCCGAGGGGGTGTCCGGCAACGGGCAGATCGTCGTGGGGCGAGCGACCGATGCGGTGGGGTTGAAGGCCTTTGTCTGGGATAACAAGGGAGGAACGCGCAGTCTCCTGACCGTGCTCTCGAGCGAATACGGCGTGGATTTCGCCGGCTGGACGCTGAGGAGCGCCGAAGCAATCTCGGTCAATGGCGATGCGGTGGGCGGCGCGGGCATCGATCCGCTGGGCAATACGCAGGCGTGGAGCGCGCAGATCAATTCGCGCACCTACCGGTTCGTGAGCGGGGAGACGTACGCGGGCTTCCACACTTCCAAGCTCGGCGGCTTCGGGACGACGGTGGACCTGCTCGACGGGACGACCGGCGGGACGGCGGGAAGTTTCAAGACGGTGACGGTGGACCTGCTGGCGATGCCGATGGTGCTGCCGCCGCAAGGCCTGGCCAGCGATGTCATCGATCTGACCGGCTCGGGCACGGACACGATCGTACTGCGGTTGGGTTACGACGAGGCGACGGCCATCGCCCTTTATGGCAGCGAGTCGAAGGTGGCGCTAGGCTGGTTCAACACGACGACGCAGCAATGGGAGGGAGCGAATAGCGGGAACACCGGGGGCACGCCGAACTTCGTGGGCGACCGGGCCTACAACGCGGCGACGGATTTCACGCTCGGCAAATACGGGATCGACACGGCGAATAACCAGGTGTGGGCGGTGATCAATCACAACTCGCAATTCGCGGTGACGCCGGAACCGGGGAGCGCCATGCTGCTGCTGCTCGGGGCCGGCCTGCTCGCCACCCGCCGCCGCAGGGCCGAGTTGGTGGAGAAGTCAATTGAGGGCGGCTTGTAGATCCTGCGCTATGGAGTGCCCCTGCTCCGCCACGCAAGGACGGTGGCGAGCAGGGTGAAGACGAGAGAGACGGCTGAGAACCAGTCGCCGTGGCGGGTGTAAAACGTCTGCGTGAGATCGGTCGGGACGCGAATTTCGCGAGCGACAAATCCCTGCTGAAAGGGAGCAAGCCACGGATCGACGCGGCCCATGGAATCGATTGCGCACGTCACCCCGGTATTGCCACAGCGAACGAGCGGACGGCGGTTTTCGACGGCGCGCAGAGTGGCGTTCGCGAGGTGTTGCTCCGCCGCGGGCGACTGCGCAAACCAGCCATCGTTGGTAATGTTGACGAGCAGTTGCGCGCCTCGCTCGACGAAGTGCCGGGTGAGATCGCCGAGCGTGTCTTCAAAACAGATGAGGGTGGAAATCTTGATCGTAGGTTGCGCGAGTTCCATGACCGTGAATTCATGACCGGGCGTAAAGTCGGACGGGACGAGTTGGCCGACGAAACCGGAGAAGATCGGACGAAGCGGAAGATATTCACCAAAAGGAACGAGATGAATTTTGCGCGACGTTTGCAGCCGCGCGCCCCGCTCGGTCAGAAGCACCGCGGCGTTGTAATCTTCGCGAAGCGCCGGATCGAAATCGACCGTCCCGATGAGCAATCCAAAGTCGCCAAGTCGGGCTTGATCGACGACGAAGCGATAGTTCTCCTTGCTGGCAAACATTCCCCCGTCGGGCAGCGCAGCTTCGGGCCAGAGCACGAGTTGTGGAGCAGGCTGGGTAAGTGCGGCGAGCGCGGTCAGTTGGTCGAGTCGCTCGAAAATGCGGTTATTCATGGACGGATCGAATTTTTCCGTCTGCGGAATATTCGGCTGCACCGCGACGACGCGCAGCGGGATATTCGCTTCGGCTTGTCCGCGCAAAAGTGTGCGAATGCCGAAGACAAAGACGGCTGCCACGAGCGCTATCGTGAGGCTGAATTCCCAGCGGACGCGCTTGAGAAAAGTCGGGCCGAGTTCGCCGACGATCCGCCGGACAATGATGACCGCCATGAGATTACCGAAGGCCACGAGGAAGGAGAGGCCGGGGACGCCGGTGAATTCAGCAATCTGAATCATCGCGAGGTCGCGATGCAGGGCGACGCCGAGATTGTTCCACCCAAAGCCGCCGAAGAGCCGCTCACGCACCCATTCGTGGACGACCCATGCGCTCGCCCCCGCGCAGGCTATTCCGAGATTGCCGAGCGAAGTGGAAAAGCGATTCGCGGATTCAGTGCGAACAATCACCGTGCCGACGAACCAACTCCAAAACGCAAAATAGAATCCAAAGACGAGTGCGACAAGCGGTGCGAGGGCGAGCAACCAGACGTTGCCGTAAAGAGCGGAGAGCGTCGTGCTCAGCCAGTAAAAGCTGGTGGTCGTGAAGACAAACCCCGTGACGTAGCCGAGGGCCGCATTGCGCAGCGCAGGTCTGCGCCCGAGGTTTTGAGAAAAGAGGAGTGCGCTGATGAGCGGCGTGAGCGCAATCCAAGCCAGCCATCCTTGATCCCAATGTGGAAAGCAAAGCGTGAGGAGGGCGCCGCTGGCGGCGGCGGCAAGCCAGGGCCAGAAGCGGCCGATGGGTGATTGCTGATGACTGACGGTTGATTGATCGGGCATGCGCGGAAGGCCGCGGAGCTTCAATCAGAAATCAGAAATCAGGAACCCGAAATTTTCATTCGCGACGGACGCGCCGACTCTTGGGCTTCTGCCGCTGCGGGTTGAGCGCCTCGCGCAGATCCTTGGAGTATCCCGGGTTCACGCGGAAGTGCACCGATTTGAATTCGTCGAGGTTATAGAAGGAGCTTTTGTCCGCCTCCACGTAACCCACCATGATCAGGTCTTTAACCGTATCGATCAGGTCCGCCGGCACAAATTCAGAGCTAACCTTGGCCAGTAAATCTTCGCCGTTGACTTCCTGGCTGGCCCCGACCCCGAGAGCTTTGATGATTGTGACTTCACCGCCATCGAGTTGGATTTCTCTGCCGCCCATAATTGAAAAGACTTTTGATTAAATAGTTGGAGTGTAGGGGAGGATGGATTTGACCCAGAATAGGCCGGATTCCTTCGCTCGTCGTCAGTAATCGCGGCTCGCGTGAAGTATGGTTGTTACGAACCGAGGCGTGAATCCACATCGTTTTGCACCCAGGTCCACAGTCTCTCAAGCGAGGCTCGAACGTCGCTCTTGATTGGCGCAAGTTCCGAGTTGCTGAAGCTTCGCCCGGCTTCCGGAGAACGGCGGCCATACATGTAGAATTTGATCTTCGGCTCGGTGCCTGACGGGCGCACGGCGATGCGGCGACCGTCGGCGAGATCGATCATGAGCATCTTTTCCTTGGGGATCGTGTCACCTTCGACATCGACGAAAGTTTCCGTCGCGAAATTGCGCGTGCCGGCGACCGCACTGCCGTCGGCGGTGGTGGGCGGACGCGTGGCATAAGATTCGACGAGCCGCTGGATTTTTGCCGCGCCATCCGCGCCTTCAAAAGTGAGCGAGCGGTTCTTTTCCAAATAGAAGCCGTAGATCGCGTAAGCCTCGTCGAGCAAGTCCACGAGCGAGATGCCGCGCGACTTCGCATATGCCGCCACCTCGGCGAAGACGACGGTTGCGCCGTTGCCGTCTTTGTCGCGGACAAAATCCGCGGCGCTGTAGCCGTAGCTTTCCTCGCCGCCGCACACGTAATAGCTGGAGTGCTCGAGGCGCAGCGTGCGGGTTTCCAGTTCGCTCAACTCGCGATATTTGGCGCGCGCTTCCGCGGGCAGCCCCGCTTCGTATTTGCCGAGTTTTTCTCCGATATATTTGAAGCCAGTGAGTGTCTCGACGCAGCGCATCCCGTGTTTTTCGGCGATGGCTTTTTGCAGGTCGGTCGTGACGAAGGTTTTGACGATCACGCATCGGCTGGCGTTGGCCGGTGTGATCACGCCTTGCTCGATCAGCTTGCGCACCCGGTAGTAGGCCATCAGCGAGCCGATTTGGTTGCCGCTCAACAGCTCGAGCTGTCCGGCGCTGTTGCGCGCAGCGACACCCATGCGGTCGCAGTCGGGGTCGGTGGCAATGACGAGGTCGGCGCCTTCTTTGTCGGCAAGTTTCATCGCCATGGAAAGCGCCTCGGCGTTTTCCGGATTCGGCGATTTGACTGTGGGAAAACGACTATCCGGAACTTCCTGTTCCGCGACGGTCGTGTAGCGGAAACCGAGCTTGTCGAGCATCGGCTTGATGATCGTGCCGCCCGTTCCGTGGATGGAAGTGAAGACTGTTTTCAGGCCGCTTTGCGCGGCGGCGGTGACCATGGAGCGATCGAGAATGAGCGTTTCGAGTCGCGCCATGTAGGCTGCATCGGCGTCCTGGCCGAGGACCGTAAGCTTGCCCTGCCGGTCCGCGGGCAAAGGTTCGTACACGTCCGATTCGATGGCGTTCACTTTCGCGATGATCCCACTCGCGTGCGGCTCGACGACTTGAGCGCCATCGCCGAAATAAACCTTGTAGCCGTTGTCGTGCGGCGGGTTGTGGCTGGCGGTGATGACGATCCCGGCGCTGGCCTTTTGATGCCGCACGGTGAAGGAAAGCTGCGGCGTCGAGCGCGGCCCTTCGAAGACGCAAACATCGCACCCATTTTCCATCGCGACACGCGCCGTGAGATCGGTGAAGTCGCGCGAAAAGTGCCGCGTGTCGTGCGCGACCGCGAGCTTCGGCCGGCCGGGCAGACCATTCTTTGTGAACCAATCTTTCAGATACGCGACCAGCCCCTGCGTCGCGCGACTGATGTTGTAATAGTTCATCGCATTCGTCCCGACGCACGGGCGCTCCGGCCGGTCGAGAGCTTGCGGCTCGCCTTGTTCGGCGGTGGTAACGATCTTGCCGATCGTGCGTCCGCGCAGGCCGCCGGTCCCAAATGCGAGCGTTTTGAAAAAGCGGTCGTTCAACTCGTCCCAAGCGCTCCTTTCGACCAGCTCCATGATGCTCTGTTCGTAGGTCGGCGAATTGCCGCGGGCGAGTAACTGCTCAATGTTTTTGGCGCTGCTTTCGAGCAGGGCGCCGTTCTGGACTGCTTGCTGGAGGCGGAGTTTCAGGTCGCTCATGGGCGTGAGTCTAAAGGTGGCGCGGGAAATTCGGGAAGCTGCATTTTTCCTGCATGCTCCACGGATATGGACGTGCGCGCAGGCGGTCGTCGCAACTTCCCGCCAGCCCGCTTGACCGCTCGACTAAGCTCCGGTTTCCCATGTCCACGCATCCCCAACGCATCGTTGTCAAATTCGGCTCCGGCATCCTCGCCAATGCCCGGGGGACTTCGCTCGAGGAGCGGCAATTTGCGCGGCTCGCCGCGGAGATTTCCGGGCTCGTGAAAGCGGGGCATGAATGCGTGGTCGTTTCCAGCGGCGCCGTCGCGGCGGGCCTCGGCGTGCTCGGGTTGAAGGATCGCCCGGACGATCTCGCCGCGCGTCAGGCGTGCGCCGCCATCGGCCAGTCGAAACTGATGCAGAATTACGCCACGCATTTTGCGACGCACGAATTGAACGTCGCCCAACTGCTCCTGACCTATAGCGATCTCGACAGCCGGACCGCTTATCAAAACGTCCGCAACACACTCTCGCGAATTTTCGAGCGACAAACCGTCGTGCCGATCATCAACGAAAACGACTCGGTCGCGGTCGAGGAGCTGAGATTTGGCGACAATGACAAGCTGTCCGCGGAAGTCGCAGTGCTCGTCGAGGCAGACCTGCTCATCCTGCTCACGAGCGTCGATGGACTGCTCGATGACGCCGGTGAAATCGTGCGCGTCGTCACCGATATCGGCGACGTGGCGAGCTTCGCGCGCGAGGAAAAAGGAAAGTTTTCCGTGGGCGGAATGACCTCGAAACTGCAGGCCGTCCGGCTCGCGGTCGAAGCTGGCATTCCGACTTTCATCGCAAGCGGGCGCAAAGCCGGGCGCATCGCGGCGATCGTGGCCGGCAAAAGCGTGGGCACACGCTTCATTGCCAAAGGCGAAGCCCTGTAGAACCTTGGCACCATGTTGGACTTGCAAGAGCAGATTTACGATTACGGCCGACGCGCCCGGGCCGCGGCGCGCGTGTTGGCGCGGACGACCAGCGCGCAGAAAAATGCGGGGTTGCTCGCCATGGCCGATGAAATCGTGTCCGCCGCCGAACCGATCCTCGCCGCGAACGCGCAGGATTTGGAGAAGGCGACCGCGGACGGTTTGTCGAAGGCGATGCTCGATCGGCTGACGCTCACGACCGCGCGTCTCGGGGCGATGGCAGATGACATTCGGCAGGTCGCCGCGCTGCCCGATCCGGTCGGCGAGGTGATCAAGCAGTGGACGCGTCCGAATGGTTTGCACATCTCGAAGGTTCGCGTTCCCATCGGCGTGGTCGGGATCATTTACGAGTCGCGTCCGAATGTGACGAGCGACGCTGCTGTGCTTTGCACAAAAACCGGCAACGCGACGATCCTGCGCGGTGGTTCCGAGTCGATTCATTCAAACGTTGCCATCGCCGCCGCGCTCAGCCGTGGGGCCGCTCGCGCGGGTCTGCCCGCGGATAGCGTGCTCCTCATTTCCACGACCGATCGCGAAGCCGTGAAGCATCTCTGCGGCATGGACAAGTATCTCGACGTCATCGTTCCGCGCGGCGGCAAGGGATTGATCGAGACGGTCGTGAGCCACGCTCGCATGCCGGTGATCAAGCACTACGACGGCATCTGCATCATCTACGTCGATCGCGAGGCGAGCCTCGCGATGGCGAAGAGCATCGTCGTCAACGCGAAGTGCCAGCGCCCCGGGGTGTGCAATGCCATTGAGACCGTCCTTGTGCATCAGGACGTGGCGGAGAAATTCTTCAATACGGCTGGGAAAGCCTTGCTGGAGCAAGGCGTCGAACTGCGCTGCGATGCCCGTGCGTCTCAAGCCCTGCCAGCCGATTTGCGCACCGCCCATGCAGCGAAGATCAAGACGGCGACGGCCGCAGATTTCCAAACCGAATTCCTCGACCTCATCCTCGCCGTGCGGGTGGTCGAGAGCGTGGACGAAGCGATCGATCACATCGAACTCAACGGCTCCCACCACAGCGACGGCATTGTCACGGCAAACGAGGAAACGGCGGAGCGTTTCCTGGCGGAGATCGATTCGGCGACAGTTTATTGGAACGCCTCGACGCGCTTCACCGATGGAGGAGAATTTGGCTTTGGCGCGGAGATCGGGATCAGCACGGACAAGCTGCATGCCCGTGGCCCGATGGCCCTCGAAGAACTCACAACTTACAAATACTTGTTGCGCGGGACCGGTCAGATTCGGGCCTGACGTTTGGTGAATGGTGAGTTCTAGTTCTCGCCAACCAATGAGTCTGTAATTTATAGAACCGAGAATTCCCCCGGATGAATCCGAACGATTCTCAAGGCACATTCGATACGCTCCTGCGGCGTGCGCTTGTCTTTAATCATATCTACGACGCCTTGATCGTCGTGGCGAAGGACGACACGATCCTCGACTGGAATGCGGGCGCGGAACGGATGTTTGGCTGGGAGCGGGAAGAGGTGCTCGGGCAGCCCGCGGAGCGGATTCATCGCCCGTTCGATCCGGCAGCGCCGGGCGCGTCGATTCCGGCGCTGGTCCAGCGGGCCGGACGCTGGCACGGCGACCTCCAGTTTCTCCGCAAGGACGGAAATGCGGGCACCTGCGAAGCCGTGGCCCTGGCGCTGATCGACGCGGATGGAGTGTCTCGGGGGACGCTGTTTGTGCATGCGGAGATTTCGGCTTTTTCCGAGGGGTGGGTGCCCGAGGCCGAGGATACGGAAGCCAGCGAAGCGGCGAGCGTGGCCGGGTCAAAGCAACTTCGCGACGAACGCTTTCTGCTCCGGAAACTGATCGATGCCGTGCCCGATCCGATCTTTTGCAAGGACCGCGATGGCCGCTACCTGCTGCGCAATGCCGCGGACGTAAAGATGTTCGAATCTTTTCCCGATGGACGGATCCTGGGAAAGACCGTGTTTGAACTGGCCGGGCTGCTCGCCCACGCCGAACGGTATTATGCGGACGATATGGCCGTGATCAAAACCGGCAGGGCGATCGTCAATCGCGAGGAGCCATTTCAAAAACCGAGCGGCGAAAAAGGCTGGTTTCTGACCTCGAAGTTCCCGCTGCAGGACGTGAATGGCGCGATCGTCGGCTTGGTCGGCATCGCCCGCGACGTGACCGACGTGAAGCGTGCCACCGAGGAATTGCGCGCGGCGCAATTGCGGCTCATCGATCACGTCGAAAACTCCCCGCTGGCGGTGATCGAATGGACGCCGGATTTTCGCGTGACCCGCTGGGCCGGGCAGGCCGAAAAAATCTTCGGTTGGCCAGCCCAGGAAGTCGTGGACAGGCACTTCAGCGATTGGCGATTTGTCTTTCCCGACGACGCGGGAAAGGTCGGCGACGTGGCGCGCCGACTGATCGAGGGCAATGACCAGCGCAACCTCTGCCAGAACCGCAACTTCACCAAGTCGGGGCGGGTCATCCATTGCGTCTGGCAAAACTCCGTCCTGCAAGACGATGCGGGGCAAATTGTTTCCATCCTCTCCCTCATTCAAGATGTGACCGATCGCGTCGCCGCCGAGCAGGCCGGAAGAAAAGCGGCCACTGAGAAGCTGCTCCTCGAACGCAAACTTCAGGAATCGCAGAAACTCGAAAGTCTTGGCGTTCTCGCCGGTGGCATCGCGCACGATTTCAATAATCTCCTCACCGGTGTGCTCGGCAACGCCAGCCTCGCGCGCATGGACCTGCCGGCGGATTCGCCGGTCCAGCCATTTCTCGAACAGATCGAAGTGGCGGCGGCGCGTGCTGCGGACTTGTGCAAGCAAATGCTCGCCTACTCTGGCAAAGGGCGATTTGTCGTCAAGCGGCTCGACCTCAATTCCCTCATCGAAGAGACAACACGGCTGCTCCAGGTCTCGGTCAGCAAACGAGCGGTGATGAAATTTCAGCTCACTCCGGAGCTGCCCGCCATGCTCGGCGATGCGACGCAACTCCGTCAGGTGATCATGAATCTGGTCATCAACGCCTCCGAGGCGATCGGCGACAAGAGCGGCTTCATCGGAGTGAATACGGGGCTGGCGCGCGCCGACCGCGCGTACCTGGCGGGCGCCTACTTTGCCCGGGACTTGCCGGAGGGCGACTACATCTCGCTGGAAATCAGCGACAATGGCGGCGGCATGACGCCGGAGGTTGTGGAAAAGATTTTTGATCCATTTTTTACCACGAAGTTTACCGGTCGCGGCCTCGGTCTGGCGGCGGTGCTCGGCATCGTGCGCGGCCACCGCGGAGCGCTCAAAGTCTTTAGCGAGCAAGGGTGGGGGACGACTTTCAAGATTCTCTTTCCGTGTGTGGAGGGGGCGGCCGAGGAGGTTGGGCGGACGACTCCCGCGCTGGCTGGCTGGCGCGGCTCCGGCATGGTGCTGGTGGTCGATGACGAAGAGACGGTGCGTGTGACCACGGCGCGGATGTTGGAATCCGCGGGGTTCACGACGCGGCTGGCGGACAATGGCCGGACCGGAGTCGAGGCGTTCACCACGGACCCCGACAGCTTCGCGCTCGTCATGCTCGACCTCACGATGCCGCACATGGATGGCGATGAAGCTTTCCGCGCCATCCGTGGCATCCGTCCCGATGCGCGGGTGCTGCTGATGAGCGGCTTTAACGAACAGGAAGCGATCGCGCGCTTCACCGGAGCGGGGCTGGCCGGCTTCCTCCAAAAGCCGTTCACACTCCCGACACTGCGGGAGAAATTGCAGGAGATTCTGCGCTGAAAATTGTGAGGCGCATCTGCGCCTGCGTCTCTTTTCGGCACTTGTGGTGGCCTGCCCCGTGCGTTCAACATCACCCTCATGAAATTGCTCGCCCCCCTGCTTGCCTGCGCCATGCTCACCACCGCTGTGAAAGCCGCCGACGCCACTTTTTACCTCGGCACTTATACCAAACCCGGCAAGAGCCAGGGCATCTACGTCGGTAAACTCGACACCGAAACCGGCAAGTTGGGTCCGCTCAAACTTGCAGCCGAAGCGCAGAACCCGAGTTTCGTCACGCTTTCACGAAACGGAAAATTTCTCTATGCGGCAATCGAAGCTGCGGGAGGAGCGGTCGGTGCGTTTGCGGTGCAATCAGATGGGACGCTGGTTGCGCTCAATCAAGTCTCCACCGGCGGCGCCGGTGCATGCCATGTGTGGGTGGATTCCACAGGAGGCACGGTGTTCGCGGCCAACTACGGCGGGGGTAGTATTGCCGCCTTTCCAGTCAAGGCAGACGCCACGCTTGGAGAGCGCAGCGCTTTTGTCCAGTTCGAGGGCAGCGGACCAGACCTCCGACGGCAGGAAAAACCGCACGCCCACTCGATCTACACAGGTCCGGCCAACCTGTTTGTCTATTCACCCGATCTCGGCACGGATAACATCTGGATTTTCAAATTCGATGAGGCGACCAGCACACTGACACCGGCACAGCCGCCCTCGGGTAAAGTGCCGCCCGGTTCTGGTCCGCGCCATTTTGCCATCCATCCGAACGGCAAATTCGCTTACGCGAACAACGAGATGGGATTGAGCGTGACGGCATTCTTACGTGACCGGGCGAGCGGTGCCTTGAAAGAAATCGAAACCGTTTCCACGTTGCCAGCCGGTGCCGCGAGGGCCGGTGTTTCGACGGCGGAAATATTCTGTCACCCGACCGGCAAGTGGCTCTACGTCTCAAACCGCGCGCATGACACCGTCGCGGTTTACGCCGTCGCCGCCGACGGCAAACTCACGCGCATCGAGAACGCGCCCGCCGGCGTAAAAGTGCCGCGAGGCTTCGCCATCGACCCGAGCGGCCGCTGGCTCATTGCCGGTGGGCAGGACGACAACCGCATCGCCGTTCACAAGATCGATCCAGCCACCGGCAAGCTCACGCTGACCAGCGAAACTGCCGAAGTGGGCTCCCCGGTTTGCGTGCTTTTTGCGCCGGGGAAGTAATTTAGTCGAAGCGGATCGTCGCGCTGCGACCGTGGGCGTCGAGGCCTTCGACTTCGCTAAGTTTTGCGATCGTGCCGACGGATTTTTTCAGCGACTTCGCGTCGAGGCGGACGAGGCTGGTGCGGCGCTGGAACATATCCACGGTCAGGCCGGGAAAGGATTTGCCAGCGCCGCCGGTCGGCAGCGTGTGGCTTGGACCGGCGAGGAAATCACCGGCGGCGACGGGCGAGAATCCGCCGAGGAAAATGGCGCCGGCGGTGCGGATTTGCGCGGCGATTTTGGCATCGTCGTTCGTGACGATCGAGATGTGCTCGGGTGCGAAATCGTTGGCGATGGCGATGGCGTCCTTCAGCGATTTGACGAGGATGAATACGCAGTCGTGCGCGATGACCCCGGCGAGATGTTCCTGTCGGTTGAGCGTCGTGAGCTGGCTGGCGATTTGCTTTTCGACGGCCGCGAGGAGTTTCGCGGAATTCGTGACGAACAAGATTGAGCTGCCCTTTCCGTGCTCGGCTTGAGCAAGGAGGTCGGCGGCGATCCATGCGGGATTTGCGCTGGCGTCGGCGAGGACGAGAATCTCGCTCGGCCCCGGCAGCAAATCGATCGCGACCTGCCCAAAGACCTGGCGCTTTGCCTCGACGACGTAGGCGTTGCCTGGGCCGAAGATTTTTTGCACCGGTCGGATCGTCGGCGTGCCGTAAGCCAGCGCAGCGATAGCTTGTGCGCCACCGACGCGGTAAATCTCAGTCGCCCCGCAATAAGCCAGCGCAAAGCGCAAAGCCTCATTGACCGCGCCATCCGCGCCGGCTGGAGTGGTGACGACGATCTCCGGCACACCCGCGGCGGCGGCGAGGGTGACGGTCATGACGGCGGTGGACACCAGCGGCGCCGTCCCACCCGGAACATAAATGCCGACGCGCTGGAAAGGATCGAAGCGCTCGCCGACAACCGCGCCTTGCGCATTCTTCGCGCTCCAGTTTTTGCGCAGGCTTCGCTTGGCGAAGGCGTGGACGTTGGTGTGCGCGGTGGCGATGGCGCGGCGGACTTCCGCATCGACTGTGGCTTTGCCCGTGACGAGCAGTTGGCGGGCAGAAAGCTTTGGGCCGCCGAAGCGTTCAGTGAATCGGACGAGCGCCGCGTCACCCTCGGCGCGGACATCGCGAATGACATCGTGCACCGTTTCCTGCACCTCCGGGCGTGCTTCGGCGTGCCGTTGCAGCGCGGTGAGGGCTGACGAAAAATCGGGATCGCTGTGGCGAAGAATGCGCATAAGAGGAACGGCGTTTTAGGTTCGCCGACGGCTCTTGAAAAGGCGCATCTCGCGCACTCGAATCACGAGTCATTCTGAGCGGAGTTCCGCGAGGGCCAAGGCGGAGCGGAACGGAGTCGAAGAATCCCGCGCTTTCAAGGGCGGTGCTTGCCGGTGATTCGGCGGGATACTTCGACTGCGCTCCGTCCCACCTTCGCCCCCAACGGAACTCCGCTGAGGATGACTCGCGTTTGGCGAGGTTCATTGCCGCAGCCAGCAGAGCCCCCGCTTTGTGACCGCCTCAGAATGACAACCTTACTAATGGTTGAACAAGAACGCGGCGCTGTTGACCAGCGCCCACGTCAAATCCTGCGCGGCGGTCAGTCGTTTGCTGGCCATCTGCAGTTTGCTCTGCTCGGAGTCCTGTCGCAGTTGCACGAGTTTCTGGTCGAGTTGAATCGGTTGCTCGGCGGTGGCGAGGACGTTGCGGCGATCGAGAACGCCGGGATCAATCGGCAGGGGCATCTGATTTTTGCCGAGCGTCAGCCGCAGCTTGCGCAGGTCGGGATCGTTTTCGTTCCAGTAGGCCGCGATGGTTGCCTTGTCTTCCTTGCTCCATGCATTCGACGGCTTCTTCAGCGCTTCGGCGACCGGTTGCGGCAGGCCGAAATTGAGCGGCATCGTCGAGGTCGTGATCCACAGGCGGAAGCGCGCAATGTTGAAATTGCCGGTGCGGGGTTGGTTCATTTCAAAGCGCAGGCGCACGCCCTTCTCTTCGCCGAGCGGCTTCTTGAGTTGGAACGCCGCGTAGTGCGGTATGCCCGGTTGCGGCGAGATGGCCCAGCCGTTGTTGACGTCGCCTTTCTTGCCGTCGATCGCCGATTTTACGTCAAATTTATCCTGGCTGTAATCGGCAATCGCGCTCGCAAATTCCACGTCATTTTGCGGGTTCGTGCGGTAGTCACCGGACTTGAGAGAAAACTCTCCGAGCACAAAGTTGCCGCCGGAGCGTCCGGGTCCAAAGCCGGGTTCATCGGCGCTCGGCAAGACCTCCAACAGCACGCCCGTGATGCCTGCGATTTTGGTGTCGGCACTGATCACGTAATCCACGGCGCCCGGCGATTTCTGCGGTCCGGCCTTGATCGAACCGTCCGGCTGTTTCGCCAGCTCGAGATTATTGGAAGCGCGAATGTCGGCAGGTTCGATCAACTGCCAGCCCGTGTAAGTGCGCGCCACCGGGACGGTCTCCTCGAACTTCGCCACGGCCGCGGCGAGCTTGTCCTTTTCATACGCCTTCACCGCCACGTCCGCCGCGGCGATGTCCGCGACACGCTTCTTCTCCGCCGCGGCCACCTTCGGAGCGATCTCGGTTTCATAGCGCGCGAGTTCTTTTTTCGCGGCATCGATGGCCGTGAGGCGATCAGCCTCGGCTTGAGCGATGATCGGCGCTTGCTCCTTCTCCTTCGTGTCCCACGCGGTGAGCAGCGCGATATGCTGCGGATCGATGGCTTTCCAGGAAGCAAGCGTCCGCTCGATTTCGGTGCTCGTCGCCGGACGATTCAGAACGCGCGTGAAAATATCGTCCACGAGCTTGGTGTCGTCGGATTGCGCCGCCACCAGTTTGGGCAGGGCGTTTTTTGCATCACCGATGGCGTCGGCCACTCCGGGTCCGCTGAGCAGGGCCATGATGCTGCCGAGGCCGAGATCGCTGCTGCGCTCGCATTCGCAGGCGCTTTCGCGGGCGGGGCGGCCGAGGTTTGCGAGCAGACCACTGGGGAGGTCGATCGCGGAATCGGCGAGTTGATTGGCGAGTGCGCCGCCGGGAATCCGCGTGGGAGCGCCGGTGGCTTTCAGGACTGAGTCGTAGAGCACCTCGGCGGGCAGACGCCGGGCGAGCGCATGCGAATAATTGATCCGGTCGTCTTCATTCCATTTGTTGGTGCCGATGGTGAGTTGATAGGTGCGCGATTGGGCGATGAGCCGAAGCACATGCCGCATGTCAAATCCGTGGCTGACGAACTCCTTCGTCAGATAGTCGAGCAGTTCCGGGTTTGTAGGTGGGTTGCCGGCGCGGATGTCGTCGAGCGGTTCGATGACTCCGGCTCCTGTCAGGTAGCCCCACAGCCGGTTCACGTAGCTAGTGGCAAAGTAGCGGTTTTCAGCGCTCGTCAGCCAGGTGGAGAGTTGCTCGCGGCGGCTGCCTTCCGTGGCCGCTTTCGCTTCGTAGGGAAAAGTCGGCGCGGCAGTTTTGTTCGTCCGCAAATGAGTCATCTCGCCGGTGGTCCCGTCTTTCACGATCTCAAAAAGCGGGCGCGCTTTTTCGACCGCGCTGCCCGCGATCACGGCCTTCCCGCTGGCTGGATCGGTGGTGAGTTGGACTTGCGAAAAATAGGCGCCGAGGTGGTAGTACTGATCCTGCGTCCAGCGCTCGAACGGATGGTCGTGGCACTTATTGCAGTTGAAGCGCGTGGCGAGGAAAAGATGCGTCGTGTTCTCCATCGCCTCTGCCGGTTCGCGCAGAATTTTCCAATAGCTCGCAGCGGGGTTTTCTTTGTTCGAGCCGTTGGCGGTGATGATCTTCTTGACGAACTGATCGTAGGGCGTGTTCGCCGCGACTTCCTTGCGAATCCAATCCCGGAAGAGGCGCGCGCCCTCGCCCCCGAGAAACTTCGAGTTCACCTGAAGCAGGTCGGACCACTTATTCGTCCAGTGCTCGATGAACTCCGGCGAGCCGATGAGCTTCTCGACCACTGCGCTCCGCTTTTCTCGCGCCGGTCCCGTGTCTGCGATAAAGGCGCGGACTTCTTCCGCCGATGGAGGCAGGCCCGTGAGGTCGAGATAGACACGGCGCAGATAGTCGGCATCGCTGCACAACTCGGACGGTTGGATCTTCATCCGCTGCCATTTCGCGGCGACGAGTTCATCAATGCGGTTCCACGTCTCGGGCTCCTGCCAGACAAAGCCCGTGCGGTCGCCCATGACGGTCAGCGTGGTCGCGGCATAGTTGCCCTCGTAGCGGGCGAGGAGCGGGGCTTCGCCGCGGCGCAGCGTGTCCACGAGCCCGCCGCCATCGGTCTTGGCCACGTCGGTGTTGCCGCTTTCGACAAACGCTTCCGCGGTCACGTCCCGCTTCTTTCCGTCGCTGAATGTCGCGACGATACGGACCTGCTGCCGCGCGCCAATTTGCTGCACGACGGGATCTTTTGGAAAGACCTCGATTTTCGTCACGCGCGGCGCGTTGAGATCGAGCTTCGCGCCGTCGGCGATCCACGCGCGCAGCATTTCATAATACTTCTCGCCGATCTTGGTGCGCTGGCCGCCCTCGTGCGGAACACCGGCGGTCGATTTCAAAAGCATGAGCGAGTCATCGGGTGCCGCGGCGTTGAGACGGCGACCGGCGAGGTCGTGCTTGAGCGAGCGCACGTCGTAGATCGGATCGTAACCGCGGAGCGTAAGCTTGAAGCCAAACTTGCCGTCCTTCGCGCCGTGGCAGGTGCCGGCATTGCAGCCCAGTCGGGTCATCACGGGATTCACGTCGCGGATGAAATCGACCGCCTGCACGTCCTTGAAGTCGATCACTTCCACAGGCACCGCGGCATTCTTGCCCGCAATCGCCACGCGCAATGTGCCGGTGCCGCTTTTGAGCGGCTTCACCTGCCCGAGCGGGGTCACTTCGGCGAGCGTTTCGTCGAGTTGAAACTTCGCGATTCGTGTGACATCGGCGGAGTCGCCCGACGCCAGTTTCGCGGTGACGACGAGCTGCGCGGCTTCGTACTTGCCGGTGAGCACCACCTTCGCCGGTTGGACATCGAGGCTGACGACTTGTGCGCCGGCGGGCAGCGCTTCGACGACGGGCTTTTTCGGCGCATCGGGGACGAGGGCATTGGCGAAGAGCGCGACGTTGCCGAGCATCAGCAACGCGAAGGTTCGGAGAAGAGTTTTCATGGGCGGATTTAGACGGAAATTACTTCGATTCCAATTTAACGGTTTGGGTTGGGGCCGGCGCAGAGACGAGCGGCACGGGGACAAATTCTTTCATCACTTTGCCATCCGCCGCATTGATGAAGCGCACCTTGCCATCCTCACCCGCGGCAGCCACGGAGGAGCCGTCGGGTCGATACGAAAGCGCGTAGATGCCGCCGGGCAGAGGCGCGCTGGCCAGGAGCTTCACCTCGCTCGTGTAATGATCTTCGAGCTTCTTTTTCTCTTCCTCGCTGCGGCCGGCTTTGCCTTCAATGGCGAGGATGTCGGCGGGCATCTCGGTGTTAAAATCGTAGTTGTAAAAGTTCACCGCGCCCGTGCCATCGAGCGAACTGCTCGCGGCGAATTTCGTGCCGTCCGGCGCAAAGGACACCGCGTAAATGCGCCCTTCCATCGCCGGCCATTTGCGAATGCAGAGCGCGTTGTCGCCGATGCGGCGCTGGACCTTGCGCACGATGCGATAGGCCTGCGGCACGCCGTCCGCGCCGCCGACGAGGAATTCATCGCGCTGCGGATGCCGCGCCACGCATTGCAAGCCGCCGCGGAGCGCGCCCGGCGTGATGCTGCTGATGTTATCGACGAACCGCTGCGTCGCGACTTCGGTGAGCTTGGCACTCATGTCGCGGCCCACGCTGACGAGCTGATCGCCCTTTTGTGTGAAGACGGTGTCGAGCACCCAATCGCTGTGCGAAGTCTGGAGCAGCACTTGTTTGCCGGTCTCGGCATCGATGGCGCGCACCGAATTATCCGAGCACCCGAACGAAACGACTTTGCCGTCCGGCGACCAACTCACGCCATACACCGTGTCGAAGCCGACCGGCGCGCTCAGCATGAGCTTCCGCTTTTCCACATCCCAAATCTGGATCTCGCCCATCTGCGCAGGGCGGCCGCCGGCTGCCGCGAGTCGTTTTCCATCTGGCGAAAAGCGGATCGTCTGAATGCGCTCGCTCAATCCGATGAGACGCGCGACCAACTCCGAGCCGTCGCCTTTCCACAAAAGGATTTCGTGAAAGCCCGCGACCGCGAGCAACGACCCATCCGGCGAAAACGCAAGCGAAGTCACGAGCGGCGCGCGCTGGTAAACGGTGGGGTGCTCGGCATCGATGTGCTGGCGGGCATTTGGCGGCGTGTCGTCCACCGCACCTTCGGCAACCCAGCGGCGGATGAGCTGAATATCGGTGTCGGGAAGCGGCTTCTTCTTCGGCGGCATTTCGGCCTCGCCATTCGTCGGCGTGATCTGATGCACGAGCATCGATTTCTCCGGGTTCTTCGGCACGACTGCCTTGCTTCCATCCTTCGCGCAGTCCTCACCACCCGCGAGCATCTTTGTAAAATCGGTCATCACATATCCGCCCTTGGCTTTCGCGGGCTGATGACACCCCTGACACTGCGCCTGAAAAATCGGACGGATTTTCTTGTAGTAACTGACCGGTGCGTTCGGATCTTCCACTTCCTTTTTCATCGGAGGAGCGGCGACAACGCTGACCGCGAGGGAGCAGCAGACCGGCAGAAGAAGGCGGCGGAGGGAACCGGTATTCATGTTCAGTATTAAAGAGGGAAGGGCGTCGAACCTTAGCCTGAGAATCCGCCCTTGCCACCCTGAATCGCCCGTGCGCCGCCCGCCCCGGATCAAACGACTTCGCGATAGAAAAAGGCCATGAACAATCCGAGGCCGATGATGCAACCGGGCCACACCACATTGGCCGGACTTTCCGGAATCAGACGGCGCAAAGCGAGCCAGCGAGTGATGCCGCCGAAAAAGCCGAATGCACCGAAGATGGCGTGCTGGACATTGATGAGCGTGGACAGTTCGTCCGGCACCGTGGGCGTGGAATGCGCGTGACCGAGCAGGAGCAGGCTGCCGGCGATCATGATCGCGGGCAGTGCATATCCGAGCGGGCGAAGATGCTCGGGATTGCGCAGGTCGCGCCAGCTTAGCCACGCGAGCACGAAGAGCAGGAGGGCGCTCGCTTGATGCTCGAGGAGCGCCGGGTTGGTGAGCGCTTCCCACGGGCTGACCGAGCGCATCACCCACAATTCGGGATTGGACCACACGCCGACGAAGATGCCGAACGGCACCAACAGAAAGGGAAATCCCTGGGCCGCCCACCGACCCGCTCGACCGCGAACGGTCTGCGCCAGCCAGCCCAGCCCGAGCAGGCACACGAGGACGCCCGACCAGTTGTGCGTGAATTCAGAATAACGCAGGTCGTCGGTCGTCGGCCCGCGCGGATCTTCGGGCGCATCCCAGTTTTCCACCCGCGTCGTCGGCAGGTCGGGTGAAAGCATCGCGTGGACTTGCGCCGCGGTCAGGCGCAGCGAGCCGTCGCTGCCCGGCGGCGAGATCGAACCGAGCACACCTGCGACTGTGATCACGAGCACGCCGGCAGTGACTTCGAGTTCGAGCATTCGCGCAAAACGGCGCAGGACGGGCCTCGCCTTCGCTGCGTCATCGCCTGAAACCCGCGACAGCTCGGGTCGGATGAATCGATAATTGACGAAGCCCGCGACCACGGCGGGCACAAGGACCGCGAGCTTGACCAGCAGCGTCAGCCCATACGCCGAGGTGAAAAGCGCACCGGTGTTTTGGAGAAATCGGAACGCACCCAGCAGGCCCGTGCCCATGAGTAAGGATGTCATCGTCATGGCCACCGGCGAAAATCGTCGGACGACTTCCGCCACAAAAGCGACTTGTGGCTGCGTCGGCTCCGCCAGCATCTGCGCGCGTGACAAAAACAGGTGAAGCAATACCCCGATCCACCCAGCCGCGGCGGTGATGTGGGCGATTTGGCAGGCGATGGCGACGGCGCCTTGCTCCGGTTGCGCGGCGGCGTGGCTGACGAGGCTCGTCACGCCGACCGCACCAAAAGCCAGGGCCGTGACCAGCGCCCACTTGATCCGCCCGCGCAACTGCACCGCGGCCGCAGTGAGCACCAAAAGTCCGGCGCGCACGAGGCACAATTTTCCCACGGCGGTCTGGGTCGTGAAACGAAAAACGAGATTCCATTCGACGCCGCCAAAAACCGTCCGTCCCTCGACTTCCGCGACCTGAACAAACAAGTCGAGTAAGGTGGCCACCGCCGCGGCCAGCGCACCGATCGTGACCCAGCGCGCCGCGTTCGCAATCATCGCGCCGACGAGCGAATCATTGCGCGGCAGCCCGCGCGCCGCTGGCAGATACAACCAACACACCGCGAGGCCGCCACCGAGCGCCGCGATCAAGCCAGTCAGGAGCAGGGCATGCAGGGCGGAGTGTTCCATCCGATGCGAGCCGCTTCCTATTTGGTTGAAATGCGAAACGTGAAACGCCCCGGCGCGCTGTGTCCGTCCCGCGAGAGCACTCGCCACTCGACCACGTATTCTCCGGCGGGCAATGGCGGCAACCGCAGCGAGAGGTGCGTCTTGTCCTTCGAATCGACGACCGGTTTTTCGCGCGCAAGGTTGGTGTGCTTTTTCGAGTCGAGCTCCGCAGCTGAAAACACGACCACGGTATTGAAGCCGTCATCGAGCAGTTCGTTAAACCACATTTCGATTCTGTCCGGCGCCGCAGTCAATTCCGCACCCTTCACCGGTAGGGAACGGACGAGGCGCGCATGCGCCTCCGCATGGGGTACGAGTGCGAGACCGAAAAGAAAAACAGCGAGGGCGATACGCGGAAAGCCAGGGAGAAAATCGAGGTATGTCGTTCGCATCTGGCAGCCGTTAGCACGGGCCGTCGGTCGCCCGCGAGAACTTCCTTTACCACGCAGCAACGCGGCGATGATCCGGCATTGTTCTTCGATTGCCGACCGCCTCGCGGATGATTTGTAGACAAAGCAAGTTTTGCCTACAAAACATCCGCTCCGATGAAACCCTTCTTTGTTTTTCTTCTCATCGCCATGCGCGCGCTGCCTCTTGGTGCGGTAGAATTGGACAGGACAAAGTTGCCTCCGTCCGCGGCGCACACGGTTGATTTTGCGAAGGAGATTCGGCCTTTATTCGAGAAGCACTGCTTGAAATGTCACGGGCCGGAGAAGCAGAAGAGCGGCTGGCGCGCGGACATCAAAGAAAGTGCGTTGAAGGGCGGCGACAACTACGCGCCGAATATTCTACCTGGGAAGAGCGCCGACAGTCCGCTGATCCATTTCGTCGCCGGCCTCGACCAGGACATGATCATGCCGCAGAAGGGCGACCGCCTCACGGCAGAGCAGATCGGACTGCTGCGCGCCTGGATCGATCAAGGCGCGCTGTGGCCTGACAACGGAGCGAGCGATCCGAAGAAAACCCACTGGGCCTTTCAGCCGCTGAAACGGCCGGCGGTGCCGGAAGCTCACACGTCACGCAGCGTGAATCCGATTGACGCGTTCATTTTCGCGAAGCTCCGCGCTGCCGGTCTCGATCGCTCTCCCGAGTCGGATCGGCGCACGCTCATTCGTCGGCTGAGTTTCGACCTCATCGGCCTGCCGCCGACTCCGGAGGAGATCGACGCTTTCGTCGCTGACACAAGCGCCGACGCTTACGAGAAGCTCGTCGAGCGCTTGCTCGCGTCGCCGCATTATGGCGAACGCTGGGCGCGGCATTGGTTGGACGTGGTGCGCTTCGCGGAAAGCAACGGCTTTGAGATGAACCGTGCGCGACCGAACGCCTGGCCGTACCGTGACTACGTCATTCGCGCTTTCAACGAGGACAAGCCTTACGACCAGTTCGTTCGCCAGCAACTGGCCGGTGATGCGTTCGGCGTGGATGAGGCTACGGGCTTCCTTGTCGGTGGTCCGTGGGATCAGGTGAAAAGTCCCGATCCCGTCCTGACGGCGCAACAGCGCGCCGACGAGTTGCACGACATGGTGAGCACGACCGGGAGTGCCTTTCTCGGGCTGACGCTTGGTTGCGCCCGCTGCCACAACCACAAGTTCGATCCGATTTCGCAGGTGGACTACTACGCGGTGACAGCCGTGCTCCAAGGCGTGAAGCACGCCGAGCGTCCGATGCGACCAGCGGATGCAGACGCGCGGCTCAAGCAGGCAGAAACGCTGCGCGGCGAACTCGTGCCGCGCAACGCGAAGCTCGCGAAATTCCAGCCCAAAGCGCAACCGGGACGCGTGCTCCTGCTCGACGACGCGGCGCCGCCGGGCGAAGGCCAAAAGCCTGGCGTCACGCAAATCGAGCAACCGAAAAGTGGACAGCCGATCGCTTATTCGCCGGGCAAGGAACGCGGGCAGGCCGAAGACCCGGGCGACATCGCGCGCCTGCCGAATCTCGGCGAGAGCTATCGCTACTGGGCGGCAGATCCGGGAAAGCGCGCGGACTTCTTTTCGTGGGACCCGAAGCTCTCCGGGCGATTCCGCATCTGGCTTTCGTGGGGCGCGTGGACGACGCACGCGAGAGATGCGCGCTACGTGCTCGACCTCGACGGCGACCTGGGCACGACCGGCGATCAGGTCGAAATCGCGACGGTGAACCAGAGCACTTTTGCCGACGGCACGCCGGCGATTCCGCAGCAGAAACGCTGGAGCGGGCTGCTTGATGCCGGCGTTCATGA
>JBBSDS010000015.1:0-30526 GCA_038240495.1 Chthoniobacterales bacterium
AGCCCTCGGTTACTCTGCGCGCCCGCAATACAAGCCCGCGGCTCTCAACCATCAACTCTCAACTATCAACTTTCCCCGTTCAATGATCGTCGTCCTTAAACCCAATACTCCCCGTCCGCAGATCGATGAAGTCATCGCCGAAGTCCAGAAGCTCGGCTACGATCCGCGTCCCATCTTCGGCACCGAGCAGACGGTCATCGCAGCCATCGGCGACGAGCGCACGCACCACACGCTCCTTTCGCTCAATGCGATGCCGCAGGTCGAAAAGGTGCTGCCCATCCAGAAGCGCCACAAGCTCGTCAGCCGCGAATCGCGCGATGGCGACACCGTGATCGATGTCGATGGCGTGAAAATCGGTGGCGGCAATTTCACGCTCATGGCCGGCCCGTGCTCGGTGGAAAGCGAAGAACAACTCCTCTCGACGGCCCGCGCCGTGAAAGCCGCGGGCGCCACCGTCCTCCGCGGCGGCGCTTTCAAACCGCGTACTTCACCGTACGAATTCCAAGGTCTCGGCAGCGAGGGCTTGCGCCTCCTCTCGCTCGCGAAAAAGGAGACCGGCTTGAAGATCATCACCGAGGTTTTGAGCGAGCGTCACGTCGAGGAAGTCGCCGCCCATGCCGACATTCTCCAAATCGGAGCACGCAACGCGCAGAACTTTCAGCTCCTCATTGAGTGCGCCCGCAGCGGCAAGCCCATCCTCCTCAAGCGCGGACTGAGCGAGAAGATCGAGGAGTGGCTGCTCGGCGCGGAATACATCCTCGCGCACGGCAACCCGAATGTTTTCTTCTGCGAGCGCGGCATCCGCACCTTCGAAACCTACACGCGCAACACGCTCGACCTGTCCGCGGTCGCGGTCGCGAAAAAGGAATCGCACCTCCCGGTGATCGTCGATCCGAGCCAGGGCTGCGGCCGCGCCGACCTCGTCCGAGCGCTCTGCAAAGGCGCAGTCGCAATGGGTGCTGATGGCCTGCTCATCGAAGTCCACCCACATCCCGCTGAAGCGCTCAGCGACGGCCAGCAGCAGTTGGATTTCGCCGGCTTCGCGGCGCTGGTGAAAGATCTGCAGCCGCTGCTCGCCGCGGTTGGGCAGGTGGCGTAAGCCATGTCAAAAAACAAGAACCCAATTCAAGGACTGACTTTGGCGGGCTGGATTTTTCTGATCTTCGCCATTCTTTTGGTCGGCGCTCTCTTATTCCCTACGATCGATGAGCGTAAACCTCATGAACTGTTTGCTGCTCGGACCCAGATCAACAATGTGGTCGTGGCTCTTCGCCTGTACCGCGTCGAATATGGAGAATCGCTCACCGGCGAAAACGCCTACCTTACTCGCACGCTGCATGGTCAGAATCTCCGCGGAATTGTCTTTCTGGCGTCAAAAAAGGAGTCGATCAATAGAAGCGGCGAGATGATCGACTTCTGGGGGACGCCGCTTCGCTTCGACATTTCCGATCCTAAGAACCCGCGCGTCTGGTCCTGTGGCAAGGACCGCCGGGACGACGGCGGCGCAGAAGGCTCCGACGACATTACGAGCTGGCGCTGAGAGCCATCGGAGTGATCCGCTGCGTGGGTAAGAGACTTTTGAAAACTTCACCACCGCCGCTCTTAAAAAAACGCGTGTCATTCTGAGCGGAGCCGCGCGGCCGTCGTTGCGCCAGTAGTGGCGTGCGTTCGCGCGGCGCAGTCGAAGAATCCCGCAAGTCACCACCGGACCCGCCATGGAATCGTTCGACTTGCTCAGGCTCTCCGAAGTACGAGAAGCCGCCCCGAGCCGGATGTCAAACCGACTCGGTCCAGCGTGATTTCGGACCGAAAGAATCAACCGCGCAGAGAGCGTCCGAGGATGCATGGAAACCGTGAACAAATACGTTGGTCGGACCGTCTCTTCTTCCGTGAACCGTTCACGCCTCATCCACTCGCTTTCAATCCTCGCAGTCGGGCTGTCGTTCGTCGCGACCGGACCCGCAGCCAAAGCCGAAAACCCGCTCGAGAAATTGCGTAACCACATTCTCGGCGAACTCTTCGGCGATCGTCACAACGGCGATAAAGACCACGGGAAGAAAAAGAAGAAGAACAAGGATGACGATCGTCGGGACCGTGAAAATCACGACGGATGGTCTTACGACGTTGATGTGCCAGCTCTCATCGAAGCGTTTTCCGATGGGGACCGCTTCGATGTGCAGACGGCTGTGACCACGCACCGTTCAGCCGATTCGCACCCGCTCGAAGAGGATGTCCAGACAGCACTCCAGCGGGAGGGTTACTATCGCGGGCCGATCAATGGCGACCTCGATACATTCACTCGCTCCGCGATTCGAGACTATCAATCCGATCACAGTCTCGCCGCGACCGGCCACATCAGTCGCGACCTTCTCCGCTCGCTGGGACTTTGATCCGCGAGCGAATCTCCTAGCGCGCGGCGTTGGCGAAAAACGGATCGCGCGCCACCTGGCTGGTGCGGCTCACCTGAGCCACCGGCACCGCTTTCCGCACGAACGGCGCAGGCGTCGATGCGACTGCAACCGCTCGCGCAACCGGCATTGTCTGGGGCGACGGGGCAGCCACCGGAGCAGGCGCGCTCGCGACCGCCGGCATCGGTTTCGACAACTCCGCCATTCGATCTTCGAGACCATCGATCATGCGCCGAACATGCCGGTAACGCGACCGCTGCCGAAGGATCGCGAGACTGCCGCGCGGATCACCCCATTCGAGATTTTCAATCGTCACGCGCTTCACACCCCACGCATTCATCGCGGCGCGGGATGGTTTGTAGAGATCGATGGTGTTCGTGCCGGCGAGCGCCCAGCCGTAGTCATCGACCTTGTAAAGCTCGCCCGTTTCTCGAATTCGGAAAACTGTCCCGGCCGGCCAGCGCGACCAATCCGCAGCCGCGCTATGCATCGTCCCGCATTGCAGCATGGTGCCCAGCGCGTTGTGGTTCGAGTACTGCACATGATCGCTTTCCGTATCCGTATAGGCCGTCGTGCGAACTTGCTGGATCGGCGCGCGGGGCTGCGGCTTTTGGTATTTCGGCAATCGGCGCGTCGATGAACAGCCGACGATGAAAAATCCAAACGCGAGCGGGAGAACTCGGGAGATCAGGGTTCGCATGTGCGGATAGTAGAGGCATTTTCCGTGCTGACGAGCCGAAAATCCTTTGTCTATGCCGAGTTGCGGGCGATTCGACTTTTAGGCGCCAACAACACGCTCGGGAAAATCCGTGAAAACGCCGTCCACCCCGAGCCGTCGGAGACGCGCGATTTCGGCCGGCGCATTCACCGTGTAGGCGAAAATCCGCAACCCTCTCCGATGCGCATCCTGGACAAAACGGGCGGTCACAAAACGCGCCGCCGGATTCACCGCGCTCGCCCGGACCCGCCGCGCGCTCAAGGCGTAGAGCCGCGAGGGGCGTGTCAGCAGAAGCCCGATGGGAATCAGTGGATCGTCGATCGCCCGCAGTTCGCGGCGGTTGAACGACGACACGAGAAAGTCCGCGTGGCGCCAGCCGCGCTGCGCGACAAACTCGCGAATCAGCGCAGTCACAGGCTTCGCGGTCCGCCGGCCCTTGAGTTCGATATTGATGAAAGCGCGCCGGTCCACCGTCTCGAAGACCTCGCGCAATGTCGGGATGCGTTCGCCTTTTCCCGCATCGAGCGAACGCAGGTGGGCAAATGATTTCCGGGCGACGTAGCCTTTTCCATTCGTCGTGCGGTCGAGCTTCGCGTCGTGAATGACGACCAGTTCGCCATCGACAAAATACACGTCGATCTCGATTCCTTCGGAGCCGAGTTCGAGCGCCCGTCGCACGGAGCGGAGCGTATTCTCCGGCTCATGCCCGCACGCGCCGCGATGTCCGATGCAAAGAAGGCCGCTCATGAAAAATGGTGCGCGGTCCATATCACCATCGGGCGGGCGGAGGACAGCACGGAAAGCGAAACGCATGCTCGCGGCTGCGCGCGTGCTTTTTGAAGCATCGCCTGATTCTCTTGCCGCCAGCAACGACTCATGAGTGCCAGCCTTCCCGCTTCCCCCGAGCGCGTGCGCATTTACCAACTGCTCCCGCGGCTTTTCAGCAACACGAACGAAACTCGCCAGCTCAACGGCACGCTCGCAGTTAATGGCGTCGGCAAATTCAGCGACATCAATGACGCCGCGCTGGGTTCGATCAAGGCGATGGGGTTCACTCACGTCTGGCTGACCGGCGTGCTGCGGCAGGCGACTTCGACCGATTATTCGGCGATCGCCCTGCCGTCGGATGATCCCGATTTGTTGAAGGGGCTCGCCGGCAGCCCGTACGCGATCAAGGATTACTTCGATGTCTGCCCGGACTACGCGCAGAATCCGGCGGAGCGGTTGGCAGAATTTCAAGCGCTGCTCGCCCGCCTCCGCGCGCACGGGCTGCGGGCGATCATCGACTTCGTGGCGAATCACGTCGCGCGCAGCTATCGCTCGCAAATCCGACCGGAACTCGATTTCGGCGCGCACGACGACCGTGGCAAATTTTTCGATCCAAAGAACAACTTCTTTTACCTGCCGCCGAACGCGCCCGGCGGCGGACCGCCGCTGAAGCTGCCCAGCTTCGCCAACGGAGTCGCCGTGAGCCCGACCTGCAAGGCGACCGGCGGCTGCGACGGACGGTTCGCGGGCGAGCTCGATCACGGCAAAGTCACCGGTAACAACGTCGTCTCGTGGGCGCCGGGTCTGTGGGATTGGTATGAGACGGTGAAGTTGAATTACGGCTATGATTTCACCACCGGGTTCGACGCTTATCCCCTCGCCGATCAAGCAATCACGCCGATCCCCGACACATGGCTGAAAATGGACGCCGTGCTCGCCCACTGGCAGGAACTCGGCGTCGATGGCTTTCGCTGCGACATGGCGCACATGGTGCCGCCAGCGTTTTGGCGCTGGGCCATCGCGCGGGCGCGAGCGCGGCAGGATGTGTTCTTCGCAGGCGAAACCTACGACAACGATCCGATGAAAGTCAGCCGCGGCAATGTCATGCACGAACTGCTCGCAGCGGGTTTCGACGCGGTCTATGACGACCCTGCTTACAAGATCCTGAAAGGCATCTACGACGGATCAAAGTGGGCGAACGATCTCGATGGCGTGCTCGGCGACACCTTCCTCTTCGAGCACTCACTCCGCTACGCCGAAAATCACGACGAGGTGCGGCTCGCCGGTGCGAACCAATGGGGCGGCATCGGCATGGAAATCGGCCGCCCCGTGTCCGCCATTTTGTACGGACTCTCGCGCGGCCCAGTGCTGCTCTACAGCGGCCAGGAAGTGGGTGAGCCCGGTCGCGGCCCGACCGGCTTCGGCGGCGACAATGCGCGGACCACGATCTTCGATTACTGGTCCATGCCGGAAGTTGTGAAGTGGGTGAACGATCATTGCTACGACGGTGCGCGTCTTTCGACGGAGCAAGCCAGCCTGCGCGCTTTCTACGGACGTCTGCTCGCGCTGATCGGCGAACCCGCTTTCTACCGCGGTGGATTCTTCGGACTTAATCCGGCCAACAACCAAAACGAGCGCTTCGGCCAACTGCCCGGCGAGCCCGCGAGCGGCCACTGGCTCTACGCGTTTCTGCGTTTTGACGTTACGAGCGGACAGCGCTTTCTCGTCATCGCCAATCTGCATCGCAGCGCCATTTTGCGAGATGTCGTTGTGCGAGTTCCGGTCGCGGCGCTTTCCTTTCTTCAAGCCGGAGTACAAGAGCGCTGGCGGGCTACCGAAAGACTGTCCGCTTCGCCCATTGCAGCTCCCGCATTCGCCACGGCGCAGGATGGGAGTATGCTCGTGCAAATCGCTGAAGTGCCGGCGCTCACGCCGCATTACTTCGAATTGCAAATCCTTCCCCCTTCATGAAACGCTGCCTCGTCGGCTTATGCGCTCTCATCCTCGTCGCCTGTCGTCCGACGTTTTGGGAGAAGCTCGAAAGCACACCAGCTCCTCAGCCACGCGCGACACCGCTTGCGACGCCACCTCCAAAACCCGGTTCCTGGATTTGGGAGAAGCGCAAAGGCCCATTGGACACGAATCCCGGCGACAAGAACCCACTTGACCGGAAGCCGCAAAAGTAACCGGTAGTGGCCAAGTTTTGCGGGTGTAGAGCGGCTCGGTCGCGCTTTGGCGACGTGCCGCCTGTGGCCAGCAAAGGCGGCACGTCCTACGGACAGAGCCGCCTCTACACCCGCGCATTGAGCCACTGCCAAGTAACCGCCCGGCCTGACATTTTTTTGACAACCTCCGTACGCGGCCCTGACAAATTCTGCGGTCCGCGGTCGTAGCGTGAGGGCATGAAAAAACTCCGTCTCGTCCTGCTGCTGGCCAGCGTCTTCGCACGCCAGGCCGCCGCTTCTCCCCATGCCGATCTCACGCTCCGTGTCACCCCGGAACGCGACCTCATCTATTCCCGCGGTCCACGCGAAGTCGTTGTCCAAATCGATCTCGACGGCCGCCGTCCCGATCAAAGTCACCGCGCGCCGATGAATCTCTCCGTGGTCCTCGACCGGAGCGGTTCGATGCAAGGCGCGAAGATCGAGAAAGCGCGGCAGGCCGCCTGCGTGGCCATCGATCATCTGGCCGATGACGACTACTTCTCGCTCGTCATTTTCGACAATGAAACCGAGCTGCTCATCCCGCCGAGTCCTGTCGGTGGCCTCCAGAATCGCGAGAGACTCAAAGAACGAATCGACCGCATCCGCCCCGGTGGCGGAACGGCAATCTACGCGGGAGTGACAGTCGGCGCGCAGCAGCTTCGGCGGAATCTCGACAAGGAGCGGATCAACCGCGTGGTGCTGCTTTCCGACGGCCTCGCCAATGTCGGACCCAGCCGCACTTCCGACCTCGCGAATCTCGGCCGCGACTTGCGCCGCGAGGGAATGTCCGTCACGACCATCGGACTCGGCGATGACTACAACGAAGACCTCATGACCGCGCTCGCCGAGGCCAGCAACGCCAACTACTACTACGTCCGCGACGCCGAGAAACTGCCGGGCATCTTTGCCGAGGAATTGGGCTCGGCCCGTTCGGTCGTCGCGCGCGGCGTCACCATCCGCATCACCGCGCCGGATGGTGTGCGCGTGAAGGAAATCATCGGCCGCCCGGAGATCGACTGCAACGGACGCTCGGTGGAAATCAAGCTGCCGGAATACTTCGGGGGCGATAAGCGCCGGTTCCTCGCGCGCTGCATTGCTGAAAAATTGACCGGCGAGCCGCTCGAAATCGCGATGGTCGATTTGAACTATGAGCCCCTGGCGGGCGGCAAAGCGGAAGCGCAGCAGCAGGCGGCGAAGATCAAATTCACCGACGAAGAGCGGAAGTCCGACGAAAGCCTCCGCACCGAAATTTCCCGCGAAGTCGCCATCACGGGGAATCGTCTCGCCAAGGAACGCGCGGTGAAACTCGCAGACGAAGGCCGATCGAAGGACGCGGCCGATGTGCTGCGCCGCCAGGCCGCGTGGAACGCCGCCGCGCCCGCTCCGATGCAGCTCCCCGGGGTCGCCGAGGAAAATCGCAAACTCGAAGCCGCCGCCGCGGAAGTCGAAAAGAAGGGCCAGTTCGAGAAATCAAGCCGCAAACAAATCCAGTATGAAAACTGGCAGGACAAATATCAGAAGCGGTAGCCGGGGAAGTTGAGAGTTGAGGGTTGAGAGTTGAGAGCAGATTTTACTCCTGCGCGAATGACTGACCAAAGATCCTCTCTCCGCACTGTGCTGACGTTTTTCATTCACTCGTGCCCGCATGCTCGACGCGGCTTTCAACCATCAACTCTCAACCGTCAACCCTTTTGAAGAAGAGCATTTGGATCTTTTTCCTCGCCGTGCTGCTGCCCAGCGTCGTCCTCGGCTGGCTGGCGCTGCGCAGCGCGGGCGAGCAGCAGATCATCCTCGAGCGGCGCACGGCCGAGCTTTACCAAAAGGAGACAAAGAATACCGCCGCGGCAGTGCGCGCGCTGATCGACGAAGAGCGCCGCGCTTTCAATGACTCTGTGCGCCGCCTGATCGCGGGAGGAAACGCGCAGAAGATCGCCGGTGATTTTCCAAGCGCGCTGGAGAAGGCGTGGACGCGCAAGGCCATCGGCTTTGCGATCGGCGGCGACGGGCGCCTGCTCTCCCCCACTCCGCAGCGCGCCTCGGGGAACGCCACGTGGCAAATGTTCCTGCTCGGCAACGGCTCGTTCCTCGCCGGCACCACGCCAGCCACGGTGTATTGGGTATCGGGCGACGAACTCGCGAAGCCGGAACAATTCCGCAAGTCGAAGATTGAATACAACAAGGACGGGCCTTCCCAGACACTCGCTTTCAACACGACGAATCAAGCGTTCGCCGGCAAAGACGCCGAGATGAAACAGAAGGGCTTCCAGGCGCCGCGACGAGCGGAGGAGCCGACGAAAAAGGAGGCGCCTGCCAAACCGGCGGCACCCCAGCCTCCCGCACCGGCACCGGGCGCGCCCGGACAGGCAAAGGAAAAGAGCGCCACTGTGCGAGCGGCGCCTGCCAAGGCCGATAGTGAAAAGGCGCAAGCGCAGGCTCCGACAGCGGCATCGCCGGTGGAGCAAGCAATGACCAGCCAGCAGGGCGAACTGCAAGGAAAGCAAATGGACGTCACGGTCCGCAATGTGGCGCCGCAACGCGTCTTCGATGACAACAATCAAGTCGCGCTCTCGCAGCTCACCGGGACCACCACCGATTTCCGCGCACTCACCTCCGGCAATGACGAAGGTGTGATCACCCGCTTCGTCCAGGATCAGCTCGAGATCATGTTCTGGCTGCGCCCCGCGCAAGCGCCCGACATGGTCTTCGGCTGCCTCATCCATGCCGACGATCTCCGCGAAATCTGGTCCGCGGCATTCGCGGCACCGCCCACGAGCAGCAGCTACGATCGCGTTTCGCGCAGCGCTGCGCCCGAGTTCATTCTCGCCTTGCTCGACGACAAGGCACACCCCGTGGACACGCAACCACCGAACACCACAGGCCGCGATTGGAAGCGCCCGTTCGTCGCCTCGGAAATCGGCGAAGCGCTCCCGCACTGGGAAGCCGCGCTCTACTTGCAGCGCCCCGAACAGCTCCAGGAATCAGCCCGCGTCGTCCGGCAGACGCTCATCTTCCTCATCGCCGCCGCGCTGGCGATCATCGCCATCGGCGGCTGGCTGGTCGCTGCTGACGTCCGCCGCCAGCTCGCGCTCGCACAGCAAAAAACCGACTTCGTCTCCAACGTCTCGCACGAACTCAAGACCCCGCTCACTTCCATTCGGATGTTTGCGGAACTGATGCAGAATGGCCGCGGCGAGAGCACGGCGAAGCATCCGCAGTATCTGCGCATCATCATGGTCGAAGCGGAGCGGCTCACGCGGCTGATCAATAACGTGCTCGATTTCGCGCGGCTGGAGCGAAAGCAAAAGCAGTTCGACCGGAAGCCGCTCGATCTCCACGCCGTCATCGAGCGCACCTGGGAAGGCCACGAATTGCATCTGCAAGAGAGCGATTTCACGACACGCTGGCAGGCCGCGCCGCCGCCGTATCCCGTGATCGGTGACGACGATGCGCTCGCGCAAATCCTCGTGAACCTGCTTTCCAACGCCGAAAAATACGCGGGCGATCGCAAGGAAGTGGAACTGCACAGCTATCTCGACGCGGGCCACGTTTGCGTCAGCGTGCTCGATCGCGGCCTCGGCGTGCCCGCCGGTGAAGAGAGGAAAATTTTCGAGTCCTTCTACCGGGCACACGATTCGCTCTCGAGCGGCATTCAGGGGAGCGGCCTCGGCCTTACGCTCGCGCAGCGACTTGCGCGCGAGCACGGCGGCGAGATCGTCTATCGTCCGCGCGACGGCGGCGGGAGTGATTTCACATTGCGGTTGCCGCTTGCGACGGATGAGTCTCACAGCTGACCGCGCATGCGTACTCTTTCCGTCATTCAGAGCGGAGCCGAGGAACCTCTGACTTCCGCGGGCATCGGCGGCGCGGAGCCGTCTCACCGCTTCGCACCTCCTCCGCCCGATTCAGTCAGAGATCCTTCGCTTCGCTCAGGATGATACCGTTTGGGGGCCGCGCCCGTGAATCACGCGCAATTTTGTCTTTATGAAAAAGCACCTCCTCGTCGTGGAAGATGACGCGCACATCCGACTCGGCCTTTGCGACGCCTTGCGCGGCGAAGGTTACGAGGTCACCGAATGCCGCGACGGTCTGCAAGCCGGGCCGCTTGTCCGTCAGCGCAAGCCCGACCTCGTCATCCTCGACATCATGCTGCCGGGCAAAAGTGGCTTCGACGTGTGCCGCGAAATGCGCGCGGAAAAAATCCGCACGCCCGTTCTCATGCTCTCCGCCAAGGGACAGGAGATCGACAAAGTCGTCGGCCTCGAACTCGGCGCGGACGACTACGTCACCAAGCCCTTCAGCCTGCGCGAACTCCTCGCCCGCGTGCAGGCTCTGCTCCGCCGCGCCGCACCCGGCGCCATCGTCGCCGATGTGCCCGACGAAATCGCCTTCGGCAAAGTGCGCGTCGATTGCAAGGCGCTCCGCGGCAAGCGCGGCAGGGAGTCCTTTGAACTCACACCGCGCGAACTCAAAGTCCTCGCGATGCTTTTCCGCGAACGCGGCAACGCCGTCTCGCGCGAAACCATCCTCACCGAAATCTGGGGCATCGAATATTACGGCACCACGCGCACGCTCGATCAACTCCTCGTCAAGCTTCGCCAAAAGATCGAAGAAACCCCCGGCGAACCGCGCCATCTCCTCACCGTCCATGGACTCGGGTATCGGCTGGATGCGTAGCCGGCGCGCTGTTTCGGCGGGACGCCGAAACCGGCCCGCGAGACGCGTGCGCTCCTCGGATTTTCAGCGCGCCTTTTCCAAAAGCCAACCGATCGGATCGTCGTTCTGCACTCCTTCGCCAAGGATCAGCAACCGCTCCACATTGCGACCGGCGAGGACCAGCGCCGCCGGAAGATCGCCGGACTTCGCGGCTGCGGGAAGGAACTGCGGCGATTGCAAATCGAGCACGCTGCCGAATCTAAATCCGCCCGTGTTGACGACGGCGCTTTCGATCTTCTCGGGCAGCACCGCGAGCGCGGCGGCGGCCAGCGGGCCGGTTCCATCGAGCGCGATCACGGCACGCTGCGCGGGCGCTTTGCTCATCCCGAGGCGCGTCAACGTCGCGCAGATATCCTGCACGCGTTGCGCGAAAAGCGCGGGGTTGTAACCGAACGTGAACGCTGCGGCCTCCCGCGGATTCTTCGTCCGGCGCGTTTGCGTGATCGGTTTCCCATCGGCGAGAAATTCGCCCTGCTCGAAAAGGTCGACGCCCTCGACGCGCATCCCGGCTTCGAGCAAGCGGCAGACTTCCGCTCGGAGTTCTCCCGACTCGGCGAAGAGGCCGGCCTTTCCACGCCCGTCGAGCCACAGCACGGTGCGCCCGGCAAACTTCGCCGGGTCAATCGCCAGGCTGGGCAAGTCGAAGCTGCCGTCCTTTGCGCGGACGGTGAAGAGGAGTGCGCGGTAGCTTTTCCCCTGCCCCACCACCGTCGTCTCGCGCCAGTGCTCGAACCCGCTCGCCCGGTCGCCCGTCCAGCCGACGATCGCTTTCCACGCGGGTGCCGCGAGGCGGGCGAGTTCCGCGGGCGACTTCGCGAGTTGCGCCTGCGCATCGTCGTGCCACCATTTGAGCAGCTTGCGCTCGAAGTCGTCGCCGCCCGCGGGCGCGGGATGCTCGCTGTCCCAGACGGTGAGTTGCTCTTTGGCGAGCAGTGGAAAGTCACGCTCCGTCAGCCGCGCCGCATCGAGACCGAGGTGAAAATGGGTATTGAGCCAGCCGTAGATATGGTGGCGCGTGACGCTGTTGTAATTGTGCGGGAATTCGGGATGCGGCCAGAGCGCGACGTTTTCCTGCGCGCCCGTGAGCGCGTAGAGCTTTTGCAAATCGGGAAAGCCTTTCGTCGGCATCTCGATGGTCCAGTCTTTCGCCGTGGTGATGGCCTGCGGCTTCGGTGCGAAGAGCGCGGCGATCTCGATATTTCCCGTGCCGACGCGGAGCAGGCTGGCGTTTTCACACGTGCATCCACCCTGCATCGCGGTGCTCGGCATGACGCACGGAATGGACACGGTGAGCCGCGGATCGAGCGCGGCGAGCATGAGCGTCTGCGTGCCGCCGCCGCTCGCACCGGTGCAGCCGAGGCGCCTGGCGTCCACGTCGGGAAGCGAGGTGAGAAAGTCGAGCGCGCGGATCGAGTTCCACGTTTGCAGACCCATGATATTCTGCGCGTGCGCCTCGGCCTGCGGGCTGAACAAGCCCCAGTTTTCCGTCGTGTTCATTTCGGGCCGCTGTTTCTTGAAGCCGTGCGCGATTTCCGCGCTGATTTGCTGGCTGTCGCAGTTGCCGAGCATGTCGTACATCAGCGCGACGATGCCCATGCGCGCGAGCTGCACGCCGATCGATTGGAAGACGCTCTTGCCGCTTTCTGGCAGGACTTCGCCCCCGCTCTCGAGTTCCTTTTTCATTTCGGCATCGGTGCGAATCCAAAAGCGCGCATCCTTCCAATGCCCATGCGCGCAAAGCACCGCGGGGTGCGGTCCGGGCGTCCGCGGGCGGAAGAGCGAGCCGGTGAAAAAGAAGCCGGGCATCGACTCGAAGGAGACTTTTTCGACGGTGTAGCCAGCTCCTTCGATGCGTCCGTGGACGACCGCATTGAGTGGCGTCTTCGTCGGCTCCGGCCAAAGACCGAGCGCCACGCGAAGCTGCATCCGCACTTGCTCCGAGCGCTGTGCCCATGCCTCGCGGGTGGCGGGCGGAGTGAATGGAAAATAGCCGTCGAGTTCCGTGAGCGGGCCGAGGCGGACATCCTTCGGGAGTTCGCCCGGCGGCAGGGCGCGCGGGATTTCGGCAGCGATGGCGTGAAGGCTAAAGCCGAGAATGACGGCGAAGAGGGGGGACTTCATGCCGCGGATGTTTGCAGCCAGCGAGCGCCGTGGCAATCATGCGAATGGCGACCATGAACCTCGCGGACAAACAAACACAGCTCATCGCGAAATGGCGGGTCATCGAAGATCCGCAGGAGCGGCTCGCCGCCATCGTCGCGCGCGGAAAAAAGTGGCCGCCGCCCGCGAATGAAGATCGCACCGAGGCGACCCGCGTGCCCGGTTGCGTCTCGCGCGTCTGGCTCGTCGGCGCTTGGGAGAATGGCCGGTGCCATTTCCAAATGGACGCGGACTCTCCGCTCGTGAAGGGTCTCGTCGCCTTGCTCTGCGAGCTTTACGACGGCGAAGCGCCCGAGGAAATCTGCGACGTTGAATCCGACCTGATCGAAGCGCTCGGCCTCGCCCGGCAGCTCTCACCGACCCGGCTGAAGGGGCTCGCCAGCGTCCGCCTCGCGATTCGCGCCTTCGCTCAAAAATTCACCGCGTCATGAAACTCTTCGACGCTCACAACCACCTGCACGACCTGCGCCTCGCGCCGCATCGTGCGGCGATTCTTCCCGCCTTGGAGGACATCGGCGTGGAGCGCGCCGTCGTCAACGGAACACGCGAAGCGGACTGGGGCGCAGTCGCGGCGCTGGCGAACGCGCATCCGTTCGTCCTCCCGTCGTTCGGTCTGCATCCCTGGCATGTCGCGGATCGCACCGCGGATTGGCTGGAAGCGCTGCGGGAGAAGCTCGAAGCGCATCCGGTCGCGGGCGTCGGCGAGATCGGCCTCGATCGCTGGATCGATGGCCACGACATCGCGCTGCAAAGTGACATCTTTCACGCGCAACTGGCACTCGCGGCAGAACTGAATCGACCAGTCACCATCCACTGCCTTCGCGCTTGGGGAGCGCTCGGAGAAGCGCTGCGCTCGGTGCCTTTGCCCGCTCGCGGATTCCTCATTCACGCCTACGGCGGTCCTGCTGAAATGATCGACGGCTTCGTCGCGCGCGGCGGCTACTTTTCCTTCAACGCGTATTTCCTCCACGAACGAAAAACGCAGCAACGCGAAGTCTTCCGCGAAATCCCAGCGGTGCGTCTGCTCATCGAAACCGACGCGCCCGACTTGCGCCCGCCCGACGAACGCAACCCGCATCCGCTGCGCGATGCGAGCGGCGGGCCGATCAATCACCCGGCAAACATCGCCCTCGCATACGAAGCACTGGCGGCCATTCGCGACGTTTCCATTGAAGAACTGGCAGCGCAGGTGGAGCAGAATTTCGCGCGCCTCTTTGGCGCGTAGAAAAACGCGGGCTGTCTGTTTGAGCCTGTTTGCAGACTCCGCTTTCTCCACTTGCCGTCATTCTGAGGCTTTCACAAAACGGGGTCTTGTTGGCGGCGGCAATGAACCGTCCTAAAGGCGTGTTATCCTGAGCTGAGCGGAGGCGGTCAGGCGGGCGTAGCGGAGTCGAAGGATCCCGCGTAAACACGGACGGCGTAGGACGAAAGCGCCGGGATTCTTCGACTCCGTTCCGACCCGCCTTCGCCCGCTCGGAACTCCGCTCAGAATGACACGCGAAAAAGATGACTACGCGCCCTGGTAAATCGCCGCGCACAAAACACCATCATCGCGCCTTCACGCCTTCACGCCTTTCACCACGCGGCCCGCAACGTCGGTGAGCCGGAAGTCGCGCCCGGCATACCGGTAGGTCAGGATTTCGTGATCGAGCCCGAGCAGGTGCAGCATCGTGGCGTGCAGGTCGTGGAGGTGGACCTTGTCTTCAACCGCCGTCGCGCCCGTCTCGTCGGTGCTGCCGAAGCGCAGGCCGCCGCGCGTGCCACCGCCGGCCAGCCACATCGTGAAGCCGACGTTGTTGTGGTCGCGGCCTTTGTTTTTGTTGAGCAGCGGCGGGCGCCCGAACTCGCCACCCCACAGCACGAGCGTGTCTTCGAGCAGGCCGCGCTGCTTGAGATCGCCGAGGAGCGCGCCGACAGGCTGGTCGGTTTCGAGCGCATGCTGCGGGTGATTCTTGATGATGTCGGTGTGGTCGTCCCAAAACGTGTGATTCACCTGCACGAAGCGCACACCGGCCTCGCTGAAGCGCCGCGCCATGAGACACGCGCGGCCAAAGTGATCCGTCGGTTTGCCGTCGCCGATGCCGTAGCTTTCGAGCATCGAGGGAGATTCCTGCACGATGCTCATCACCTCCGGCATCTCGCGCTGCATGGCAAATGCAAGCTCGGCAGATTGCGCGATGCCTTCGATGGCTTCGTTGGCCGGGTCGTGGAGCAGATGCTCGGCGTTCAGCTTTGCGAGCAGGTCGAGTTGATGGCGCTGCGCGGTCAGGTCGAGTTGCCCATTTTGCATGAACGGCATCTTGTAGTCCTTGAGCGATTGCGGCGCGGCGCCGTTGCCGCCGCCGTTGCCAATCTGCGTGCCCGCGCATGCGGTGGGCAGAAAACCGCTGCTGTGCTTGAGCGCGCCTCCTCCCGCGAAGTCGGGGCTGATCGTGATGAAGCCGGGCAGATTCTGATTTTCCGTGCCGAGGCCGTAGGTCACCCACGAGCCGACACTCGGGCGGGCGAAAAGAAAGCTGCCGGTGTTCATTTGCAGAATCGCCTGCGGATGCGCGTTGTGGTCGGTGTGCATCGAGTTGATCACGCAGAGATCGTCCGCATGCTGCGCGATGTGCGGGAGCAAATCGGAAACCATCATCCCGCTCTGGCCCCGCGGTTTGAATTCCCACGGCGACTGGAAATACACCGGGCTGGTGTCGCCGGTGCCGGACTTGACGTTGTGTCTCTTCGTCAACTCCGGCTTGTAGTCGAACGTATCGACCTGCGAAGGCCCGCCGGCCATGAAGAGGAAGATGACGCGTTTCGCCCGTGGCCGGAAATGCGGCGGGCGCGGCGCGAGCGGATTGTCCGGGCAAGCCGCATTGGCGGCGTGAAGTCCATTGAAGGCCAGCCAGCCGAAACCGGCGGCAGCGCTGCGGAGCATTTGGCGGCGGGAGAGGAATGTCGGGTTCATTCGAGAATGCGGAATTCGCCGGTCATCATCAGCGTCTGGCAGACTTGCGACCACGCCGCCGGATCGTTCGGCGCGGACACGAGAATTTCGCGGAGCGCCTGCGCCTCGCTGGCGGAAGGCGGACGGCACAGGACGAGGCGCCACGCCTTGACGATGCGCCCGTCGAGCGTGTCGGTAGGCTCGGCGAGCACGCGCCCGGCCAGACCCTGCGCCTGTTTGAGCACGAGGTCGCTGTTCATGAGGAAGAGCGCCTGCGCCGGCACAATCGTCGCGCGGCGCTGGCCGGTAACGAGATTCGGGTCGGCCACGTCGAAGCACTGCATCGCGGGATTTGCCTGCGCACGCAGGAGCGGCAGATAGATGCTGCGGCGCGTCAATTCGTCCGGAAGCCGGTCGAAGAGACCTCCGCGCCCCAGTTCTCGACCCTGTGGCTTGACGGGCTCAGCAAGGGTCGCGACCCGGCTGCCGACGAGCGGCGTGCGATCGAGCCTGCCGCCGAGTTCGAGCAAGCCATCGCGCACCGCTTCGGCTTCGAGAGGTTTGCGATTCATGCGCCAGAGCAGTTTATTCGCGGGGTCTTTCTGTACACCGGGTGCCGAGGAGCGGGAGCTCATCCGAAAAGTGCGGCTCAGGACCAACTCGCGGATCAGCGCTTTCACATCCCACCCGCCGCGCACAAAGCGAGACGCGAGATCATCGAGCAGCGCCGGATGAGACGGGCGCGCGCCCATGTCGCCGAAATCATCGGGCGTCTCGACGATTCCGCGGCCGAAGAGATGTTGCCACACGCGGTTCACGATCACGCGACCGGTGAGCGGGTTGTCAGTGTTTGCGATCCAGTCGGCGAGCTGGCGGCGTCCGCTCTCGGCGGGCGGGATGCTCGGGAAGGTGAGCGCGATGGCGGTCAATGGGCCACGCGGCACGGCATCCTGCGGCTTCTTCGCGTCGCCTTTATAATAGAGCGGACTGTCGATTGGCTTCGCCTTTTCCTGCACGGCCATGGCGTAGGCCGGACGCGGCGGCGCGCTCTCCTGCATCGTTTTAAGGCGCGCTTTCCACTCCTCGATGCTCTTGTCGAGCGTGCTCAAGGTCGTGAGCTTTTCCGCCACCTCGGGCGGCATCGTCGCGATCTGCGGCATCGCCTTCGCGGGCTGAATGCCGGCCTTCACGAGTTCGTCGCGCATCGAGTTGCGGCGACTCGCCGTGTCCGCGTATTCCTTCGTCATGCTCGCCAGTTGCTCGTCGTGCGCCTTGAACGCGGCGGCATATTCCTTCCCATTGGGGCCGAGCGCCATGCCCTCGGCTTCTTCCTTGCGATTGTTTGTCTCAACGCCGGTGAGGTGCGCGGTGCTGCGAAAGATGCCGGCCATCGCGTAGTAATCGCGCTGCGGAATCGGGTCGAACTTGTGATCGTGGCAGCGCGCGCAGGCCACGGTGAGCCCGAGGAAGGCGCGGCTCGTCGCATCGATCTGGTCGTCGGCGACGTTGAGTTCGTATTGCACGATATCCTGCTCGCCGAGCGTCTTCACGCCGACGGTGAGAAAGCCGGTGCCGAGCAAGTTTTCGTCGCGCTCTTCCGGCGTCGCCGCGGGCAATAAATCACCGGCAATCTGCTGGCGGATGAAGCGGTCGAAGGGCGTGTTTTTGTTGAAAGCATCGACCACCCAGTTCCGGTAACGCCACGCCAGCACGTAGGCCATGTTGCGCGAGTTGCCGCTCGACTCCGCATAGCGCGCGACATCCAGCCAGTGCCGGCCCCAGCGCACGCCAAAGTCCGACGAAGCGAGCAGCCGATCCGCCGTCTGCGCGATGGCCGCCTGCGGATCGCGCGCCCACGTTTGCTCAAACTCCGCGATCTCCGCGAGCGAAGGCGGCAGACCGCCGAGATCGAAGCTGAGTCGCCGCAGCATCGTCGGCGCATCGGCGTCCGCGCTGGGGCGCAGGCCGTTTTTCTCCAGCTCGGCGAGGACGAAGTGATCCGCACGCGCCACCGGCCAATCCTTCTGCTGAACTTCCGGAAGCGGTGGATTCGCCACGGGTTTCAGCGACCACAGGGCCGTAGGTTCGCCCGTTTCAGCCTGCGCCATTTTCCCGCCCGCCAGGGCAAAAATCGCGACCGTCGCGAGAGCGGTGAAGGCGTGGGGGAAGGAACTCTTCATCGCAAGAATAACCCGGCATCGCCGCCAGCCTTTGACGGCCAATCGCGCTAAATCGCCGCGGCAATGGCCGCACCCATTTCGCTCGTGCCGACGCGCTGGGTTCCTTCGCTCCAAATATCCCCGGTGCGCAGGCCGTCATCGATGACCTTTCGCACCGCGTGATCGATGGCTTCCGCAGCCGCGTTTTCGCTAAATGAGTAACGCAGCATCATCGCCGCCGAGAGAATTTGCGCGATCGGATTCGCGATGCCTTTGCCCGCAATATCCGGCGCGGTGCCGCCACTCGGCTCGAACAAACCAAACCGCCCGGTCGCCGTTTCTTTCACGCCGAGACTGGCGCTCGGTAGCATGCCCAATGAGCCGGCGATCATCGCCATCTCATCGCTCAAAATATCGCCGAACAGATTCTCCGCGAGCACCACGTCGAAGCCGCGCGGGTTCTTGATCAACTGCATCGCGGCGTTGTCCACGTAGAGATGATTGAGCGTCACGTCGGGATATTGCGTTGCGATTTCATTCACCGTCTTGCGCCAGAGGACGCCGTTTTCGAGCACGTTCGCTTTGTCGATCGAGGTCAGCCGTTTCTGCCGCCCTTGCGCGGCTTTGAAAGCGACATGCGCGATGCGCTCGATCTCGCTCTTTTTGTAAATCATCGTGTCAATCGCCATCGGCTCGCCGTTTTCCATGTGCTGACCCTTGGGCTGGCCAAAGTACAAACCGCCGGTCAATTCCCGCACGCACAAGACATTGAAGCCGCCCGCGATCAACGACTCCTTGACCGGCGACGCGTGAGTCAGTTTCGGAAAACAAACCGCCGGACGGAGATTGGCAAAGAGCGCGAAATGTTTGCGCAGCGGGAGCAGCGCCGCGCGCTCGGGCTGTTCGTTCGGTGGCAGCGATTCCCATTTTGGTCCGCCGACGGACCCGAACAAAATCGCGTCGGCTTCTCCGCAGATGCGCAGCGTTTCTTCCGGCAGCGCCCGACCATCGACATCGATGGCAATGCCGCCGACACGCGCCTCGGTGAGCTGGAGTTGAAAGCCAAACTTCGACTCGGCCACGGCCAAAACGCGTCGAGCTTCGGCCATGACTTCCGGCCCGATGCCATCGCCCGGGAGAACAGCGACTTTGAAAGATTTCATAGGGCGGCAGAGCCTAATGACCCGCGCGTTTTTGCCAATGGGAAACCGCGCGCTGCGCCTCGCAGCTTTACGCACTCTTAACAATTTAGTTCATGCCCATTCACATTCCCTTTACACAACCCTTTGCTAATTCGACGGCGTGAAGGTGCAGCAACTCACGCGCTGCCTCCCCTGACCATCCCCCAAAAAAAGTCATGAACCGCTTCTTTGTTTTTTTCCTTCTTCTCTGCGTCGCCGCAGCCGCCGGTTCTGCAATCAGCGGCGCTCAAGAAAAGAGCCCGGCGAACGCCGCGACTTTCTGGGCAGCCTCGATCAAGGCTGAGACAGGCTCCGATTACGACGAAGCACTAAGACAGCTTGCGGCTTATCAAAAGGAAGGTGGCGACCCATTCATGACCGCGATGCGCAGCGGCTGGCTCTGCTACCTGAAAGGAAGTCACGCCCAGGCGGAACAATCCTACACCGCAGCCAGTAAGGTCCAACCGACGGCGATCAATCCCTTGCTCGGCATGCTCACTGTAGCGCAGGCGCTGCAAGATCCAAAACGCATCGAGCGCGCGGCGGAGGCCGTCTTCCGCATCGACCCCAATAACTACCGCGCCCAAATGGCGTTTGCGGTCGCGGCCTTTTCCACCCAGGACTATCGCAAGGCGCTCTCAGTCTATCGGCGTGTCCTTTCCATCTACCCCGACGACCTCGATGCGCGCAGCGGCGCCGCGTGGTCGTCCTATTACCTCGGCGATAAACGAGAAGCACTCGCCGGCTTCCGGCTCATTCTTTCGATCAACCCAGAATACGCCTTCGCACAGAAGGGCTATGACCTGGCGAGCGGCAAGCCATCCAGAAACGGCGCAAATGATGGCAGGCTTCAGCCGTCGGCGGGATTGCAGCCGGCGCGGGGCCTTTGAACCTCGAAGAACCAATGGCCACGCCACTCTCCGACCTGTTGCTCAACGATCGCGGTTTCACTTTTGACCCCGCGAGCGGCGAAACTTTTCAGCTCAATACCACCGGGCTCCGGATCGTGCGCATGCTCCAGCAGGGCCTCGATTCCGACGCGGTGCTCGGGCGGATGATCGAGGATTTTGAAGTCGATGAAAACACCGCGCGGCGCGACCTCGATGATTTTCTCAGCGGACTCAAACAACTCGGATGGGCAGGATGAGCACCGCACCACGCATCGCGGTCAGCGGGCTCCATCGCGGCGAAAATCCTCAACCCGGCGCCGGAATCATTCGCAGCATCCGCCGCGCTTTTGCAGATGCCTTCATCGTCGGCCTCACCTACGACGCTTTTGAAAGCGGGATCTATGTTGAAGGCGGGCCGGACGCCGTTTACGCGATGCCTTATCCGACGTCGGGTCCGGAGGCTTACTTTGAACGACTCGACACCGTGCTCGAAAAGACACCGTTTGATTTTTTCATCCCAACGCTCGACGCGGAGATCGAATTGCTCGTCCATCTCGGACAAGACATCGCCGCGCGCGGCTTGATCACTTGTCTGCCCGATAAGCAAATGCTCCAGCGCCGCGCCAAGGATCGGCTCGTCGATCTTGCCAACGCTTGCGACGTTGCCGTGCCCGATACGGTTCCCGTTTACGACGTAGCGGGAGCGGCACGCGGCGCCCGCGAGCTCGGCTACCCACTCATGGTGAAAGGCCAGTATTACGACGCCAGGAAAGTCGGGACGGAGCCGGAGTTGGTCGCCGCCGTGAACAAGCTCCTCGCGGAGTGGGGCGCGCCGGCGATCTTGCAGCGCTGCGTCCACGGGCCGGAGTTCAATGCGCTCGGCCTGGGCGACGGCCGCGGCGGCATCATCGGCTTGTGCTGCATTCGCAAGACGATAGTCAGCGACAAAGGCAAGGGGCTCGGAGGCATCACGATTGCCGACAAACGGCTCGACGAATTATGCAGCCGCCTCATCCGTGAGTTGCGGTGGCGAGGGCCGTTTGAGATTGAGGTGATGATCGACGAATCACGCCGCAAATATGTACTGATCGAGATCAATCCAAGGTTTCCGGCGTGGGTCGATTTTCCGTCGATGCTCGGTGCAAATTTTCCCGCCACTCTCCTGACCATGATGGCCACCGGACTCACGCCGGCGCCGATGACTCCATGTCCCGCGGGCCACTTTTACCTGCGCCACCAGATCGAAGTTCACGGTCACATCGAACAACTCGCCGCGCTTTCCACGTCCACGGATTTTGACGTTCCCGCCGAAACAACCTCCAGAACTTCCGCGCAAGTCTGAGCCATGCCGCGACTCCCATACATCCGCCCCACGATCCAGCGCCTGAGTTCCGGGCCGGTGAATCCATTTCGTCACGGTTCGTCGCCGAGCTGTTCGGAAATCGATGGCGTCGCTGTCTCCGCGCTCACGCGCGAGCACGGCAGCCCACTCTTTGTTTTTTCGGAAAAGGCGCTGCGCGAAAAGTATCGCGAAGCACACCGCGCCTTCAGTCGCCGCTATCCCGACGTGCAGTTCGCCTGGTCGTACAAAACGAATTACCTGAATGCGATCTGCCGCGTCTTTCACCAGGAAGGCTCGATCGCGGAAGTGGTGTCGGGGTTCGAGTACGAAAAAGCACGGCGCAACGGAATTCCGGGGAATGAGATCATCTTCAACGGCCCGCACAAAGAGCGCGCGGATCTCGAACGCGCGGTCGCCGAAGCCGCGATGATCCAGATCGATAACATCGACGAGTTGCTCACTCTCGCGACGATGACTCGCGACCGCCGCGAACCGCTGCCGATCGCACTGCGCGTGCATTTGAGCACCGGCACGCACGCCGTCTGGTCGAAGTTCGGGTTCAACGGCGATGACGGCGAAGTCCTGCAAATCGTGCGCCGTCTCAAGAGTTCGCCACAGCTCCGTCTCCAGGGGCTGCACTGCCACGTCGGCACGTTCATCCTCGATCCCGAGAACTATCGTGTCGCCACGCGCAAACTCGTCGCGCTCGCTCTCGAAGCCGAAGCCATGGGCGCGGGGCCGATTCGTTATCTCAACCTCGGCGGTGGCTTCGCCTCGCACGCGCGACTTCATTTCCAGTATCTCCCGCCTGAGCAGGTGACGCCGCCAATCGATCGCTACGCCGAGGCCATCTGCGACACGATCACGAGCCTGTGGCCGAAGGGACGCGATTTGCCGAAGCTTTTTTTGGAAACGGGACGCGCGCTCGTCGATGACGGCGGCTATCTCATCTCGACAGTCGTCGCAGTGAAAAGGCGCGTCCTTGAAAACGACCTGTCAGCGTCGCTCGCCGCCTATGGCAAGTCTGCGCCGATGACGGCTCCCTCAGCCTCGCGCAACGCACTCGTGCTCGATGCCGGGGTCAACCTGCTCTACACGACCGCGTGGTACCAGCCGCGCATCTTGCCCGCGCGCCCGTGCCTCGACGGCCCCACACCGACGACCGTCTTTGGGTGTCTGTGCATGAATATCGACGTGATCCGCGAGGACGCGCCGCTGCCCGGATTGACGACGGGCGACCAGGTCGTGCTGCATCCGGTCGGCGCTTACAACATCACGCAAGCGATGCAATTCATTACGTATCGGCCGGCAGTTGTAATGATCGGGACCGAAGGCACGGTGCATATCATCCGCGAGCGCGAAAATCTCGATTACGTGCAGGAACTCGAACGCGTCCCACAGCATCTCGCCGATCCCGAATCGGAAAAAATTGTGCCACTCCGCAAGACCTCGTGATTGCCATCCCGGAAAGGGACCCACCCTCCCAGTCGATCTCACTCACCCGCTCGCTGCTGCGCGGAGCACCGCGCGCCTACGCGATTTTGTTTTTCTCCGCCAATGAGCGACTCGGCTGGTGGCTGATGGCGATCAGCATGTTTACGCCCGATTTCGGATTATCCGGACTCGGCGCGGTCTGCGGCGCGGGCGCGCTCGCGTGGTGGCTCGGTTACGACCGCGCCAGCATCCGCAACGGCTTTCTCCTTTTCAATCCGCTCCTCGTCAGCTTCACGCTCGCCTGGCTGAACCGCTATTACCACCTGCCGATCGAGACGTATGCCGTCCTCTGGGTGGCATCTTTGATTGGCAGCTTCTTCCTTGCCGCCGCGATGCAGCACTGGGTCGGCACCCACTTTGGATTATCAGCGCAAAGTTTACCCGCGGTCCTCTCGGCCTACGTGCTTTATTTTCTCAGCTTCTCCCGCTTCGGCCCACCGATTGACACGGCTGGCGTGGTGCATGGCTGGCTCGATCCAAATTTTCTGCCCCCATTTTGGGACGCGCTGTTCCAGGCGTTTGGCGCGATGCTCTTTCAGCCACACGTCCTGCCCGGCATCCTGGTCTTTCTCGGTCTGGCGTGCGTTTCACCATTGAGCACGCTCGTCGCCGCGGGCGCATTCACCGTCGGTTCGGCGACGATGTCGTTACTCGGCTTCCCCCTGGGCCCGGAAGGTGTGACTTGGTGCGGCTTTAATTTTTTGCTCTGCGGAATTGCGCTGGGCGCGAGTTACTTCATCACGTCGGCGGCAAGCTTCACGCTCGCGCTCAGCGGCGCTGCACTGACAGCGCTCGTCACGGTCGCGCTTTCGACCGCCTTGCGATACTTCAGCCTGCCGGCGAGCGCGCTGCCCTACAATCTCGTCGTACTCGTGCTCGCTTACGCGCTGCGCCAGCGGCAGAGCGCGGGAAAATTGATCCCCTCGCCCGCGCCCGGTGCACTGCCCGAATCAGCCGCGCGACTTGTTGCCATCAAGGCGCGCCGTTTTCCGCACCTGAATACGCCGGCTTTATTTCTGCCGTTTGAAGGGCCGCGCGTGATCACGCAAGCGTTTGCGGGACCACTCACCCATCGCGGCGAATGGCAGCATGCGCTCGATTTTGAAATGGAGCGCGAAGGCAGCACGCATCGGGAAAGTGGTGCGGCCCTGACGGACTTTTATATCTTCGACACACCCGTTCTCTCGCCCTGCGCGGGATTAGTCTCGTATGTCGTGAATCATGTTCCCGACAACCCACCGGGAGGTAACAACCCGGATGAGAATTGGGGTAACTTCGTCCTGATTTACAGCGACGCGGGTTACTACGTCTTACTCGCCCATTTGAAATGTGGCTCCGCTGCCGTTTATGCCGGGCAGCGCGCTTTTCGCGGAACCCTGCTCGGACTGTGCGGAAACAGCGGGCGCTCACCCGTGCCACATCTCCACCTGCAAATTCAGAATAGCGGATTCGTGGGAGGCCCGACGCGGCCATTCTGCCTTAAGCATTACGTCGAAGTTTCCCCTGACGGAAAGAACTCAGTCTATCAGACATCCGGCTTACCCGCAGCAGGTGCGACTATCCGTGCGGCGGTGCCGAATGCCGCACTCAGCGAGTCACTCTACAGTTGGTTGCCGGGCGAGTACCGCTACCGGATCAGCGGAGAAAACGGCGACAACTGGGAAGAAACCATCCTGCTCGATTTCGACGAGTTGGGACGTTACCGGATGCGATCGCGTCGTACGCAGGCGAGACTTAACGCTCTCATTTCCGAAGGCGTCTTCTTCAGCATCGATTTCGAAGGAGACAGCCGCAGCGTGCTCGCTTTTTTCGCCGCCGGTCTTGCCCGCCTTCCCTCCGTCGCGGAGGCAGGCTTGGTCTGGCACGATTGCGTCAGCGCCGCGCCGTTTTTTGTTTCGGCCAAGCGTTGGTTGCGCGATTTTATCGAGCCGTTCTTCGGTCCGTTTCTCCTTCGCTTTACCTATCGGCTGGAAACCACCACCGACGACTTCGTCGTCCACGCCACTGCGGATTCGAGTGAACCTAACTCCACGACATCAAGTTCGCATGCACCACGGGAAATCACGTGTCATCTGAATGGACGTCGCGGAATAACCCGCCTCGAAGCGCGCTTGAACAACGACCATGTTCTGAAAGCCGAACTCGTCGAATACCGCCCCGCTTCCTAAACGTCCCGGAACCTAAGCTTTAATCCCAGCGATCCAGCGGCGAAGAGGAACCATCTCTCATTCGCGCATGCCCCGCCCCTCCAGAACCCGCCGAATCGTCGAGATCAAGATTTCCTCATCGAGAATCGGCTTCGTGACATAATCGTCAAAGCCCGCAGCGAGAAATTTTTCACGATCACCAGCCATTGCATGCGCAGTGAGCGCGATAACCGGCAAATCGCGAGCGACCTCATCCGCTCGAATCCTCCGAAGCACTTCGTTGCCATCCATCTTCGGCAACGAAATATCAAGCAGGACTATGTCCGGTTTGTCCTTCGCGATTCCATCAAGTGCATCATACCCGTTCTCGTATGAAGCCACGTCAAACAAATCTCCCAGGACAACCTGAACCAGCAGACGGTTGTCAGCGTTATCTTCGACTAGCGCGATCTTCTTCATACTTTCAAAGCGTCCCTTTCACGTTCCAACCACGCCCTGGCAGTGCCGTAAGCTCTCTCAAGATCGCTTAATGACGTCGCCAAATTTTCGCAATTATTTGCGCGCGCGCTTAACTCGATCCTTCCTGCGATGTTGCTGAGGAGACTCGCCCCGAAGTTCTGCGCGCTTGATTTTAATGAGTGCGTCGCTTCGGCCACGGCGATGAGATCCCCCGCCTGTTCCCCTCTGCGCGCCGCGGTCAAACGTTCCGGAGCCTCCTTAAGAAACAAATCGATCATCTTCCTGACGAAAAGAGCTCCGCCAATTCTGTTAAGCCGCTCCAATCCCGTCGGATCAATTCCCGGGTAATCACTCATGTGTCAGTAAAAATGTAATTAGTGAAGAACGCGGCACTGTGGTCATCGTTTTGATGCAGCTACTTCGAGGCGTTCAACTGTGACATTCTCACGCTGTAGAACGCGTTGCAGTGTTTCCTTGAGATTCTCCTTCAGGTTGAGCGCCTTTCCGATGATGCCGCGCGTTTCTGATGCCAGGTGCTGGATCTCGTAAGGAGAAAGGTCTTTACCGGTAATGATAATGATCGGCAGATGGCAATAACGTGGGTCGGCGCGTATATGATCGAGGAAACTCATGCCATCCATCTCCGGCATTACCAGATCGAGAAAGATAATATCCGGCGTAAATCGCTCCAATATTTCAAGGGCGTCACGCCCGTTGATCGCCGTCTCGATGTGCATCCCCTCTTCTGCGAGACAACTTGTAACGATCCGCCTCGCGTCCGGATCATCATCGACGACAAGAACATTGGCTCTGCTGCCTGACAGGTTCCTGCTCACCGCCGCCATCAAGTCTTCGCGGATGAGCGGTTTTTCAACCACATCGATCGCACCAAAGATCTTACCGGCGTGTTCGTTGGCAATCATACTGACTACGACGATGGGGATCTGCTTCAGCTGTGGATCGGTCTTCAACTCCTTGACCAATTGCCATCCATCCATCTTTGGCATGATCAAATCAACCGTAATCAAATCCGGCCGGAACTCTCTTGCCATTCGCAATCCCTGCTCACCGGAGCTGGCGGCGATGACACGACAGCCATATCCTTCGATCAGGTTTAGCATCAAAACTCTGGCGTCACTCTCGTCATCGATGACCAGGATGAGTTTGTCTTTGAGTGCATCAAGGTCTTCGGACGGCATCGACGCTCTGGGAACGGATACGGGGGCCAAATGACCAGTTTGCTCCGTCGCGGCGTCGCTTTCGATTTCCGGAACCAGCCAAATGCTAAAAATCGTCCCTTTGCCAACTTCGCTGCTGAGTGTCATCTGGTAGCCGAGAAGTTGGCAAAGCGCGCGTGAAATCGTCAATCCGAGCCCGGTGCCGCCGTACGTTCGTGTCGTACTGGCATCCGCTTGCTGAAATGCCTCAAACACCGCCTCCTGTCTGTCTTTTGGGATTCCTATTCCAGTATCAGCTACATCGATACGGAGAGGACGCCCGGTATCGCTTTCAGCAACAATCCGAACCGTAACCGTGCCCTTTTCCGTAAACTTAAATGCATTACCGATGAGGTTGATGATAACTTGTTTGAGTTTGCTCTCATCCGTCTCGATCTGAGCTACGGAGTCAGGAAGCTCCGTAATGAGTTTCACGCTTTTTTCGCGATATTGCCCTTCCAACTGAGCGACAGTTTCGCGTGCCAAGACGATCAGCGAGATCGGAGCGAGATCGAGCTCAGTCCTGCCAGCTTCTATCTTCGAAAGATCGAGAATTTGGTTAATCAAGCCGAGCAAGTGCTTGCCATTCACCTGAATTCTTTCCAGGAAGTTGATGTCGTCGGAACGAAGGTTTTTAGCCTTATTTTTGAGGAGGACGTTGGCAAAGCCGATGACGGAGTTTAGCGGCGTTCGCAGTTCATGGCTCATGTTTGCCAGAAACTCGCTTTTCGCCCGGTTGGCCTGTTCCGCAGCCTCCTTTGAAATGAGAAGCGCCGCCCGCGAGCGCTTCAGTTCCTCGGCAGCTATTTCCAGTTGCTCGACCAGTGCTCCCCGCACCTCTGCGGCTTCCTTTTCAGCGCGGGCACGGACCGCCTCCAACTCCTTATTTTTCAATTCTTCCAAAATCCGCTGGTTTTCCTCCTGGTAAAATTTCCGCCGAAGCAATGCTCTAATGCGGCCCTTCAAAACGGCCATGTCGCTCGACTTACCAACAAAGTCATCCGCCCCAGCTTCCAGCGCCCGAGTCAGGTCCTCCTTGTTCTCCTGCGCAGTCAACATAAGTACCACCAGCGGACGATCCAACTTCGGCCGCAGTTCGTTGATCCGCCGACAGACTTCAATCCCGTTGATGTTCGGCATCAACAAATCGACAAGGATACAATCGAACGAAATATTCAAAAGTTGATCGAGCCCTTCGTGCCCGCTCATGGCTTTGTGGACCTCATAACCCTCGGCCTCCAAATGCCCGCTTAGGAATTCCAGGTAAGTAGGGCTGTCATCGATCGTTAAGAGGCGGGCACGGTGAAACGCCGGTTCCGTGGCATGCAGGATGGAAGACTGTGCGGGGGTCTTGCTCAACAGCGCGCGGATTCTCAAAAGGAGGATGTCGGGGTCAGCGGACTTGAGGACGAACCCATCCGCGCCACTTTCGAGTCCCTGAAGTTCGACTCCGTCAGCATCTTCAGCGGTCAACATCACGACAGGAATGCTCCGCGTGTCGATGTTCATCCGAATCCGGCGGCACAGTTCGTCACCCCGAATCCCTGGCAAATAGTAATCGAGAAGGATCAAGTCTGGAGCGCTCTGGCCGATTTCCTCCATCGCCTTTTCTGCAGTGGAAGCCCAGATAACTTCCCAACCCTCTGCCTCCAACACATCACTCATGGCAATCGCCTGGCTGGGCGAGTCTTCAACCAAAATGATGCGATAGGGGCGGTCCATGACTAGACGGGCGCAGTGGTTACAAGAAGTTCGGAGACTCGAGGCGCGATATCTTCCAGCGGCAATGACTCGCAGACCGCGCCCATGCTGACTGCGGCTCCCGGCATACCATAGACGACTGCGGTCGTCTCATCTTCGGCGATCGTGTAGCCGCCGGCTTCGCGAATCGCTCGCAAGCCAGCAGCTCCGTCTTCTCCCATGCCCGTTAACAATACGCCGAGGCACTTCGACCCAAGACTCTGCGCCATTGAACGGAAAAGCACGGTTCCCGACGGTCGCTGGACACACACAGGCGCTCCGTTGTCCAGTCGTAAGCAGCCACGCTCGATCACAAGGTGTTGCTCCGCGGGGGCGACATAGGCGGTTCCAGGTTGAGGTATCAACCCGTCCACGGCCTCAACAACGGGCATAGGACTGACGTCATTCAACCATTTTACAAAGCCTTTGAGAAAACTGGGCGTGATGTGTTGAACTAGAAGGATAGGAACCGAAACTTTACCACCCAAACCCGCCAATACCTTCACCAAGGCATTCGGTCCACCCGTGGAAGCGACGATACCAATCATTTGAAAGGTTCCACAGGTCACCAAGGCGTTTGGTGTTGTGCCAACAGCGTTTCGTCCAATGGGTGGCGGCTGCAAGCCGAGATTGCGGCGTACGCGCTGCCGGATCACTCTGACCTGGCTCATGATCACCAGCTGAGTACAGAGCCGTCCCGCCATTTCGGCATAATCGCGATGATTGGTACTGAGCGGTTTCTCGATGACACTCAAGGCGCCCGCACGAAGCGCATTCATGGAGATATTCAATTCTTCCGACTCAACGCTGGCGGATACCACCACAATGGGAGTCGGCTTTTCCGCCATGATGCGCTGCGTGGCTTCAAAGCCATTCATTCCGGGCAAACGGATGTCCATCGAGATGACATCGGGCGCTACCTGAAGCAGCTTCTTCAGAGCATCTTCGGCATTCGGGAATGATGCAACAACCTCCAGGCGCGGATCACTGCTGATGATGTATTCCAACATCTCCCGGACTGGTCGCGAATCCTCAACGAGCATGACGCGAATCTTTTTTCCGGGAAGACTTTGAGCGTTGTTATTCATCTACAAGAGCTGCCTGATCGTTTCCAAAAGAGTCTGGTGATCAAACCTCTGCTTTACCAGATATGCATCCGCACCGAGCGACAGCCCCCGCTCCTGATCTTCGGCACGGTTCAGCGAAGTCACGAGAATCACGGGGAGCCGGGCAAAGCGCTCGTCCTTTTTCATTTCCTGGAGCATCGCCAAGCCATCCATTCGCGGCATTTGGACGTCCGAGATCACGAGATCGATCTCCTCCGAGCGAAGCTTGGACAAGCCTTCGATCCCATCGATCGCAACGACAACATTGTAACCATGGACCTCAAGAATACTCTTCTCGAGTGTTCTGGCCGTGAAGGAATCATCGACAACCAACACAGTGGATGTCTTCTCCTCAGCCTTTGCCTCGCCGACTCTGGAAGTGGGTAGCGAATAGACAGGCTTGAAGCTTTCCAGGAGTTCGCCGGAATTCAGCACGAGTGCGACCGCGCCATCTTCCAGCACGATCCCTCCGGCAAAAATGCTGATTCCCGCTACGGGCGCATCCAGATTCTTGATGATCGCTTCGCGCTCTGCGATGAAAGTCTCCACCGCGACAGCGAGTCGGCGATTGCCCAGCTTCAAGATCATGATCGAAAGAAGCTTTCCCTCGACCGTGAAGTCCGACTCGCCACCGATGCCGAGAAGCTGAGCGAGACTAACCAAAGGCACCGACTGACCTTCCCAGACAATAATTGGTTTGCCTTCCACGGTCTCGACGTCCGTTAGCTTGATCCGAATAAGCCGCTGAATACCTGAACTCGGAATGGCTAAGGTTTGGCCCTGGCCGGAAACCAGGAGCAACCGGTGGGTGGAAATCGAAAGGGGCACGGAAATGAGGATGCGAGCTCCCGAACCCTGTCTCTGCTCCGCCCTCACCTCACCTTGCAG
>JBBSDS010000016.1:0-30218 GCA_038240495.1 Chthoniobacterales bacterium
GATCGGCCCGACCTGCCGGCCCGTGCCCGCCTTCACCCCGGCAGTCCCCGCGCAAATCACAATCGCCGGCCGTTTCTCATCCGGCTTCAACCCCCTGGGCAAATACAGATCGCCCGCCATGCGCACGCCGTCGCTGAAGATCGTCACGTCACGCTTCTCGACATTGTCCGGCAACGCAGCGCGTGCAGGTGCGGGCTTCTTGTCCGGTTCGTCGGCAGCGTGGAGTGCGAGCAGCGGAAGCAGCAGCAGCGAAGTGAGAGAGGCGCAGATTGGTTTTATGGTGTTGTCTTCGTCGTGTCGGGCAGGCTCTTCGCGTGGAAGGCAAATACTTTCGGGCCAAGCTTGCGGTAGTAGAGCGGCGAGTCGTGCGCGACTTCTGGCACGATTTCGTAATCGTGATCGAGGTGCAGCTCAGTGAGCAGGTCGTGCAATTCCTGGTTGCGCGGGAGCAGGCCGTCGAGCGAGCCACAGCCGATGCGGATGCGCGTCTGGCCGCGCAGCTTGTCGGCATTTTGCCGCGCAAGCGTGAGTGGGTGCTCGGCTACGCGGCGCGCGGCGTCTTCACCGAAGACAGCGAACATCGGGCCGTCCTTCGGTATGTTCGTGGGGTTTGGATCGAGCAGCGCGCCGGCGTTGATCACGACGGTGCCGAAGATCTCGGGATACTTGAAGCCGAGATGCGCCGCGCCATAGCCGCCCATCGAGAAGCCCTCGACGATACGGCCCTCGCGCCTGGCGAGCGTGCGAAAAGTCGCGTCCACCTGCGGGATCAGTTCTTTGATGATCACGCTTTCCATCGGGATTTTTCCGTCGGACGAATCGCAGTAGAAACTCCGCACCATGCCATTCACGAGCACCACGATGCATGGCGGCAGCGTGCCGTCTTTGATCGCGGACTGCACCTGCGGCAGAAATATCTGCGCGCCGCTGCGCTGGTTCGCACCCATGCCGTGCAGCCAGTAAATCACCGGGAAGCGCTTCGTCTCCTGCTCGTAGCCGGGCGGCAACCACACGAGATAACTCACGTCCTGCCCGAGGACCTTGCTCGCGAACGTCTGATACTTTGCGTCGCCCGGCGCCTCGTGAATCGGGTCGAGCCATTCGGCTTTCGAGTGCGGCCACTTCCGCTGCTGGGGGACGCCGTTCGGTGTCGTGGGTGCATTACCGCTTGCAGTCGTGCGATTCGGTAGCGTCGAATCTTCGCCGCTCAGTGGGGTGACGGCGAGCACGAGCGCGAAGAACAGGCTGAACAATATGGAATATGTTTGTTTCATGGTGAGGATTGCCGGGAGGTTGGTCCCGCAAACCTACTTCGGCAGCGCCGCAGCCTGCACTTTTTCGCCGGGCTTGACGAACCACCGACTCGCGCCCTCGTTTGTCTTGAAAAAATTCAGCAGCAGCGCCGTGGTCTTCGCGCAGCCAGCTTCATTCGGGTGGAGTTGATCGGGGCGCACGTCGTTCTGTGTCCACGTCAGGCCGTCGAGTTTGCGCGGCGTCGGGCCGCACGCCCAGAGATACGGCCCCCACAGCACGAGCGGCGTCTTCACCTCGCCGCGCGCGGGATCGTAGTTCATCTGCGCGACGCCTTTCATCTGACTCTGCACGATCCAGCGCGTGCCGAAGCCGGACTCATACGCAAACGGCTCCGGGCTGCCGCTCTCGCGTCCGCTCCAGCCGCCGAAGGTGCGGCTCGAAAGATACACGACGCGCAGGTTCGGATAGTGGTGCTTCGCGATTTGCAAGACGGCGGTGATGTCCGCCTGCAACGCGCGCGCGTGCGCCGGAAATTCGCCGAACGGCTTCGGGTTTGCCTCGACGTGTTTCAGCCAGCAGACCTGCACCTGCTTCGCCGAAAGGCCTGCCTCCCCGATGCGCTGCGCGAGCGTGGGCCAGGTGTCCTTTTCCAAGTTGCCCGGCTTGCGTTTGCCCTTCGGCATGTGGACGACATCCATCGCCTGGTCGAGCCGCGCCTGCTCGGCCTTTGGCAAAACGTCCGCACCATCCCAGGCCCACATCACCGCCGAGCGTCCGCCGATGCAGCCGTTTACGAGCACGACGTTCGCCGCCTTCTTCGGATCGCCGTTTGCCACGCGGATGAAGTTCGCCGATTCGATATTCGGATTCGAGAACCCGATGGTGATGAAACCAACCCTGCCATCCGCCGACGGCTCGCCGTTCGCATCACGCGGCACGACCTTTTCCACTTCGCGCAAGTGCGCCGCGCGATGCGCCTCGGGCGGTTCATTTTTTCCGCCGCCGTAAAGTCCACCGTCTTCGCCTTTGTAGGGAACGGTCATCTCGGTGATCGGCACGAGCAGTTTCCAATCGTCTGGATTCACCGCCGCGGGCTGTGCTGGCGCGCCTTGAGGATTCACCGCGGGCTGCTTGCCCATCGCGCGCTCGCGGATCACCACCTTCACGCGCTCGAGATACGCCTGCTCCTCGGGCGTGAGCGGTTCGCCGCGCGAGGACTTCTGCATCAGCGCGCGACCGCGAGTCGGGTCAATGGGCGACTCATCCGCGGCGATGACACGCGACGTGATGAGGGCTAAGGCGGCGAGTGAGAGGCAGAACGATTTCACGGGGGGGAAAACAGGGGACTTTGGTTTGACGAAAGACACGGGCACTGGCAAGGCATTGGACGATACGCGCGACTAGAACAATTCCCGGAACAAAACCGTAATGGCGCGGTAGCCCGCCGGGTCATTCTGAGGCTTTCCCAAAACGAGGTCTTGCTGGCGGCGGCAATGAACCGTCCTAAAGCCGTGTCATCCTGAGCGCAACGGAGGCGGTCAGGCGGGCGTAGCGGAGTCGAAGGATCCCGCGCAACCACGGACGGCGTCGGACGAAAGCGCCGGGTCCCTCGACACGCGTTTCTTGGGGGTTCATTGGCAGCGGAGCGGAGCGGAGTCGAAGAATGACCCCTTGCGGGCCCGTGCGATGTCCACGGGACGAATTCGCAACCAGTTCAACGTCCAATTCACAGCGCGGTGTGGTCGTCGTCCAGCACCCAGGACGTGAGCGCAAGACGCCGCAGTTTGGGGGCCGACTCGTTCCCCCGACCCAGCTACCGTTTGCCTCCAGGCGGACGTGGCGGTTTCCGTTTCAAAAAGGAATAGGTTGTGTGCGTCAAGTTCAGCAAAAGCGGATTGGGAAGAGGAGGAGCTGGTGAAGTTTTAGGCGGCGAGTTGGAGGTGAGTTTTGGAGAGATCCTCGAGGGGCTGCATGTCGAGGTAGCGGGCTCCATCAAGCTATTCCTCGTGCTGCTCGGCGGCGAGGGCGCGCAGGAGGCGAAGGATCGGGCGGCGCCTGGAAGTCCGGCCCGGCCCGATCCTTCGACTCCGCGTCAGCCCGTTTCGCCGCCTGGCGCTGCGCTCAGGATGACCCGTTTTCGACTTTCGGGACATCCTCTGAGCCGTATCCATGCGTTTCGAGGGGCTTTTTCTAAACACAGTGGCGCAGAGATCGCAGAGCGTTTCTTCTTCTCTGCGGCCTCTGCGTCTCTGCGTTAAAATCAAAATCAAACTGCGTGGTTACGGCTTGTCGTCTGACGCGTCGCAGGCGGAAAGGGGAAATGCGGAGATCAGAGGTTCTTCGCTTCGCTCAGAATGACGTGAGGGGAGGGGCGCGTTGCGCGATTTATTCCGCAGCCACGGCCAGGCGCGGGCTAATTTCTCGCTGCCCTGCGCAGAGCACCTCCACGGCATTTGCGCCGATGGCGTCGAGGCGCGTCCGCACGGTGTTCGTGGCGAGTTCCGGGCTGTTGCAGTCCCGGCTGAGATGACCGAGCACAGCGCGTTGCAGCTTCGAGCCGAGGAGTTCGGCGAGGACATTGGCCGCGGCGGCATTTGAGAGATGTCCATGCCGCGACATAATCCGCTGCTTCACCGACCACGGCCGCTTGGTGTCGTCTTGCAGCAGTTTCTCGTCGTGATTCGTTTCGATGACGAGCGTCTGGACCTGCCGCACGCGTTCATAGACGAGCTTCGTCGCCACGCCGAGGTCGGTCAGCACGCCAAGCGCAGCGCTGCCGTGATGGAGGACAAAGCCGATCGGCTCGACCGCATCGTGCGGCACGGGAAAGGTTTCGATCGTGATGTCCTTGATCGCAAACGCACTGCCGGTGACGAACAGCCGCCAATCCTTGCGTAGCTCGGGCGCTTCGCGTTGCAGGATCTCGGCGGTGAGACGGTTGCAGTAGATCGGCGTGGAAAACTGTTTGCACCAGACATCGAGCGCGCCGGTGTGATCGCCGTGCTCGTGCGTGAGGAGAATGCCGTCGATCTCCAGCGGGTTCACTCCGCATTGGGCGAGACGGGTCACGGTCTGCCGCGAACTCAACCCGCCATCGATCAACAACCGCGTCTGCGGCGTCTCGACCAAGGCGCAATTTCCTGCGCTGCCGCTGCCGAGAATTGTGATCGAAAACATTCGCGGCATTAGACGCCACGCGAACCGCGTTCGCAAACCTAAAGCCCGGCATTTCTGCGCCGCACAACGCACTCGACGCCGCGAATCCGCCATGGAACAAAGCTTCCCGGCCAATCTCCAAAAATTCAATCATGTCCACCCGATCCGTCTTCTCCCGTGCCATCGCTCTCAGCATCCTGGTCTCGCTGACTGCTTCGCAAGTCCCGCCCCGCGCCGTCGCGGAAGACGCCATGCCGCCGACCATCTTTCCGCGCAATCTTTTCACCGCGGCGGAAGGTCTCGAAGTCACCATCTGGGCGACCACGCCGCAGCTCTACAACCCAACCAATATCGACTTCGACAAGGATGGACGCCTGTGGGTGGCCGAAGGCGTGGACTATCGCAGTCACGCCACGCGGCGACCGGAAGGCGATCGGATCGTGGTGCTGGAAGACACCGATGGCGACGGCCGCGCGGACAAGAGCGAGACGTTTGTGCAGGAGAAAAATTTCCTCGCGCCGCTCGGCGTGGCGGTGCTCGACAACAAGATCGTCGTCTCGCAGCCGCCGGAGCTTCTCGTTTTCACGGATGTGAATGGAGACCGCAAATTCGATCCCGCGGTGGACAAGCGCGAAGTGCTGCTCTCCGGTTTCAACGGCCGCAATCACGATCACAGCTTGCACTCCGTGACGGCGGGCCCGGATGGCCTGTGGTATTTCAATCAAGGCAACACCGGTGCGCTCTTCACCGACAAATCGGGGAAGACTTTTCGCATCGGCAGTTCCTACGTGCATGCGAATGGCAAGGGGGTCGTCGATCCGAGCACCATCGCCGGGATGAAAAGCGATGATGGCCATGTGTGGGTCGGTGGCTTCACCGCGCGGATGAATCCCGACGGCACGAACGTGCAGATCATCGGCTTCAACTATCGCAACAGCTTCGAGCAGACGATCAACTCGCTCGGCGACATTTATCAAAGCGACAACGACGACCCACCCGCGTGCCGCGTCACGCCCTTGCTCGAATATGGCAACGCGGGCTTTTCTTCCGCCGATGGCAAGCGGTCGTGGAGTGCGGACCGGCGGCCCGGCCAGGACGTGCCGACGGCGGAATGGCGGCAGGAAGATCCCGGCACCATGCCTGCGGGCGATGTCTATGGCGGCGGCTCGCCGACCGGCGTGGCATTTTATGAAAATGGCGCGTTGCCAAAAAAACTCCGCGGTCTCTTGCTCGCCTGCGAAGCGGGTCGCAACGTCGTCTTCGGTTATCTGCCGAAATCGGTGGGCGCGGGTTTCAAGCTCGAACGCTTCGATTTTCTGACATCCAACAAGGAGAAGAAATTTGCCGGTTCGGATTTTCTTGGCGGCGGCAATAGCGTGACCAGCGAGCTGGCGACGCTTTTCCGGCCGTCGGATGTCTGCGTCGGGCCGGACGGCGCGATCTATGTCGCCGATTGGTTCGACCCGCGTGTCGGCGGCCACTCGGACCTTGATAACACCACCTCGGGCACGATCTATCGCATCGCGCCGAAGGGCTTCAAATCGGTCATACCAAAGTTTGATCTCGCGACGACTGCCGGCCAAATCACGGCGCTGAAAAGCCCGGCGGTGAATGTGCGCTACAGCGGCTTCACGCGACTCAAGGAGCAAGGCGAGAAAGCGGTGCCCGCGGTCGCTGCGCTTTTGAAAGACGAGAATCCTTTCATCGCGGCGCGCGCCGTCTGGCTGCTCGCGCAGATGGGACCGATGGGTGTGGCAAAAGTGAAGCCGCTGCTCGAATCAAAGAGCGAGACGATGCGGTTCGTCGCCTACCGCGCCTTGCGCCGCGCCGACCAGGACGTGCTCGCGATGGCGACGAAAATGGCGTCTGATAAATCCGCCGTCGTTCGCCGCGAAGTGGCTCTGACGTTGCGCGACGTGCCGCTCGAACAAAGCCGCGACCTGCTCGTACAAATCGCCAAACGATTCGATGGCAAGGATCGCACTTATCTCGAAGCCTTCGGCACGGGTTGTGAAGGCAAGGAAGCGGAAATCTACGAGGCGATCAGCAAGCCGCTGGGCGGTCCGGCGGAGAAATGGTCGGAAGCCTTCGCGTGGCTCGCGTGGCGGCTGCACGCGCCCGCCGCTGCGGCGGACTTGAAGACCCGCGCGCTCGCCGCGCAACTCAGTGAACCGCAGCGCAAGCTCGCGATGGACGCGCTCGCCTTCGTCAAGGCGCCAGAGGCTCCGCTCGCCATGATCGATGTCGCCACGGCGGAGACGTTCCCTTTCAAGGAAAACGCCATGTGGTGGCTGAACAATCGTCGCAGTGGCGCGTGGCGCGAATACGGCCTGACGAAAGTGATGAAGCAGCGCGGGTTGCTGAAAGAAAAACCGCTCGTCAGCGTCGTCACTCCCGAAGTGCCGGCTGATGCGCCGAAGCTCCCGCCGATCGAGGACATTCTCGCGCTCAAAGGCGACGCGACGCGCGGTGAGGCGGCGGTGTCGGTGTGCATTGCCTGCCACAAGATCGGCAAACAAGGCGTGGACTTTGGTCCCGACCTCACGGCCTTTGCCAAACAGCAACCGCGCGAAGTCGTCGTCGGCGCCATCGTCAATCCGTCGAAGGACATCTCGCACGGTTTCGAGGGCAGCCGGATTGAAACGACAGACGGCATCATCATCGATGGCATCGTCCTCGCCGCGGGCGATCCGACACTCGTGAAATGCATGGGCGGGCAGAAGCAGGAGATCGACGAGGACCGCATCAAGTCGGTGACGAAACTGGAACGCTCGCTGATGTTCGCGCCCGAGACGATGGGGCTCACTGCCGAGTCGATCGCCGACATCGTCGCCTACCTGCAATCGCTCAAATAATCCGATGCTCACGATCTGGACCAATGCGCAATTTGCCGACGCTTCGCGCGCGCTCCTCGTCGAGGGGACGAAGGCGCACCGGTTGATCTTTTCGACACAACTTTCAGCGTCGAATCTGGCCAAAGCCGCGCCTGATCCCGCCTTGCTCGAAGCCGACGTAGCGTTTGGTCAGCCCGACCCGGAGCTGGCGTTGCAATGTCCGCGACTCCGCTGGGTTCACCTCACGACGGCCGGCTACGCGCGCTACGACACCGCGGCATTTCGCCAGGGTTTTGGCGGACGCGGCGCGATGCTCACGAGCAGTTCGCAAGTCTATGCCGAGCCCTGTGCGGAACACGTCCTTTCATTCATGCTGGCTCACGCGCGGCGATTGCCCGAGTCGCTCGACAATCAGCGCACGACCCGGGGCTGGCCTCACTTGCCGCTGCGTGCGAGCTCGCGATTGCTGCTCGGACAGAACGTCGTCCTGCTAGGATTCGGCGCGATCGGCCGGCGGCTGGCGGAACTGCTCGCGCCATTCGGGGTGACGATCACCGCCGTGCGACGCAAGCCCGCCGGGGATGAAAATGCGCGGGTCGTCACGGAAGATCAATTGGACGAGGCACTCGCCTCCGCTGATCACGTCGTGGATGTGCTGCCCGACAATGCGGCCACGGTCGGCTTCGTCAGTGCCCGCCGGTTTGCCGCGATGAAAATGGGCGCGATTTTTTACAACATCGGTCGCGGCACGACGGTCGAGCAGGATGCGGTGCTGGCGGCGTTGCGTTCCGGACGTCTCGCCGCGGCATATCTCGACGTGACTGACCCGGAACCGTTGCCACCCGAGCATCCGCTCTGGACGACGCCGAATTGTTTCATCACCGCGCACACTGCTGGTGGTCACGACGACGAACCACAACGGCTCGTCCGTCATTTCCTCGCGAATTTGCAAAACTTCATCAGCGGCAACGCGCTGATCGATCGCGTCATCTGACGGCCGACGCGGATGTGATGCATGGTGGAACACGCGGCTCGCGTGCGCTTTGCGGCGGCTCGCCGCAAAGAACAAGATCATGGGTACGATCTCGAAGCTCATCCGTGCAGACGAGCGCGCATTTTTGTATCGGCGGCGGGCCGCCGCTGATAGCACGCGAGCCGCGTGCTCCACCCGGCGTGCTTTTTCTGAGCTGTGTCTGACACGCCCGAGTTACTTGGTTGCGGTGGGCTTCAAGTGTTTCGCAAAAAACACAAGGAGCGCCTCCTGGGCCTTTTCGGCGTCGGCGCCTTTGAAGCCATGGCCGGCGCCTTCCAGAGTGAGCAAATCCGCCTCGACGCCGCACGCCTTGAGCCGCTCGATGAGCCACACGGCTTGTTCGTGCGCGACGTATTTGTCGTCGGTTCCGTGAACGCACAAAGTCGGCACCGCATTGGGCGTGATCCAATTGAGCGGGCTCGACCGGATGTGATTTGCGAGGGCGTGCTCGACGTCACCGCCGAGAAAGAGCGGCAGCACTTCGGCCGCGTCCACGCTCTTGCCGTAGGATTTTGTGAAATCACTCGGGCCGTAGAAATTCACGACGCACGCGACGCTGCTCGATTGGTCGAGGTTTCCGCTGTCGCCCTCAAATTCTTTCACGCCCGCAGTCACGCCGAGAAATTGCGCGAGATGTCCGCCGGCTGATCCGCCCGTCACGCCGATGCGCGCGGGATCGACGTGATACTTCGCAGCATTCGCGCGCAGCCAGCGCACGGCGGCTTTGCAATCATGAACGGCTGCGGGAAATGGAAAGGCTGGCGCGAGCCGATAGGTGACGGTGATCGCGACATAACCCTGTTGCGCGAGCGTGACGCAGAGCTTGTCGTAACTCTCGCGCTTACCGGCGCGAAAGCCGCCGCCGTGGATGCACACGACTGCCGGAAAAGGGCCAGCGCCGTTCTTCGGCCGGGCGAGGTCGAGCTGAAGATGCTCGCCGCCAGCGATCGCGTACTCGACGGCTGGCTCGAAGACGACGTTGTCGGGAACCGGGTCGGCGGCAAGCAGGGTGGGGGATACGGCCAGTACCGCGGCGAAGATGAAAAGTGGAAAACGAGTTTGGAGGGATTTCATGAATGAAAGAGGTAGCCGGCTTGGATCATTGCTGGCGAGCTTCGGATGCGACGGGCCTTGCACGGCGGGCCGCGCGTCTGTTTCGATTCCGCATGCACATTGCGATCATCGGCGGCGGTCCGGCGGGTTTGCGCGCTGCGGAAGTCGCGGCGACCGGTGGTGCGGCGGTGACTGTTTTTGAAGCGAAAGCGTCGGTCGGTCGAAAATTTCTCGTCGCTGGTCGCGGCGGTTTGAATCTCACGAAGGCGGAACCGCGCGAACAATTTTGCACGAATTATTCCGGCCCCGATCAACCGGAAAATTTGTGGTCATCGCTGCTCACCGATTGCGATGCTGAGGCGCTGCGCAGTTGGGCCGCGAGCCTGGGCGTGGAGACTTTCGTGGCCTCGACCGGTCGCGTTTATCCGCGCGAACTCAAAGCTGCGCCGTTGCTCCGCCGATGGGTGCAGCGCTTGCGGCAGCTTGGTGTGCAGTTTGCCATGCATCATCGCTGGATCGGACTTCGGCGGGAAGCGCGGCTGGCGCTTGATTTCCAAGTCGGCGAGCAAGTCCGCACATGCGAAGTCGATGCCGCGATTCTCGCGCTCGGCGGTGGATCATGGCCGGAGACCGGCTCCGATGGTGCGTGGACAACAACTCTCGCTCAGCTCGGTGTTGCCGTCGCTCCGCTGCAACCGGCAAATTGCGGTTGGGAATTTCCGTGGCCACCCGAGATCCTTGCCGTGGCGGAAGGCCAGCCATTGAAGAGCATCGCGGCCCGAGTGGGCGATTTGCAGGCAAAGGGAGAATTGCTGATTACGAGATACGGCTTGGAAGGCGGTGCGATTTATCAGCTCGGTCCCGCCCTGCGCGCCGCGACGAGTCCGGAACTGGTCGTTGATTTCAAACCCACGAACTCCGTCGCGCAACTCGTGACGAAGATGGGTCCGATCCAGCGAAACTTTCTCGCGGAGGCCCGCCCGCGCTGGCGCTTGAGCGACGCGGCATTTGCCATCATCAGCCATCTCGGGCCAGCGGCATCTTGCACGACAGCCGAATCCCTCGCGATTGCGGTCAAGAATTTCGCACTCCGTCTCGCGGGTCCACGCCCGATCGCCGAGGCGATTTCCTCGGCAGGCGGCGTGCGCTGGAGCGAACTCGACGAAGGTCTGATGCTGCGCCGGCTGCCGGAGGTTTTCGTAGCCGGCGAGATGATCGATTGGGAAGCACCCACCGGTGGCTACCTGATCCAGGGATGCTTCGCGACGGGCACGCGAGCAGCGCGTGCCGCGCTCGAAAGGGTACGCGCCGGCTATTCCGGTTTGCGCCGATAGCAAGCAAGCTTCGGCGTGTAGAAGAGTTCGTATTGCGCGATGACGTCTTCGAGTTTCATCAGCACCCACGGCTTCGTCGGTGAGCGTCCATTTTTCGTGAAGACGATGTCGTCCGCGATATACACGCACGAATGGACGGCATTGCCGGTGTTTCCATCCATGAGGAAAAGGACATCGCCGTATTGGTACGCGCCCGTCACCTTGGTGTAGTTCTCCAATGTATAGGCCGTCGCCAGCACGGGATCAGCGAGACGATCCAGCGGTTCGAAGTTGTGAAAGTTCAGCGATGTCCAGTGGCAATCGGGATAGAATCCCGTGCGCCCGAAGTTTTGTCCCGGAAACGTATAGAGGAGCCTGCGGACGGTCCTCGGGAGCAGATGGATGAGGTCGAGTGAAGTGACCGCCGGATTGATGGCGACAGACTCAAGGAACGGCGAGATGTCCCTCATTCGGTTGCGGTCGTTCCAGTAGTCGGTGATCTTCGCGACCTCCGTTTCCGGGTGAAGCCGCAGCGAGACCACGAGCGTTGGCGTGCGGCTGAGAGCCTTGCGAATATTCAACCGCTCCTCCTCACTCTGCGCGATTCGCATGAGCAGCGGAGTATCTGCAAAGACGAGGTTCTTGCCGCGCTGATAAGCGGTTTTTTCGATCGCGGCGACGACTTCCTCCCGGAGATTCGCCCGCCCCAGCCAGGCGCGCACATTGTGACCGAAGACGATCTCCGGTTCGTGATGAAATTCATTCTCTCCCCATTGCGCCAGCACTCCGTAGATTTGCGCGCGTGCTTTTGCCGGCAGCCCTTCGATCGCTTCGCTGCCAGGGACGACCGTGATCATTTTTTCGTCGTGGCGCCACTTGTCGCTTTGGAGCAGTTCGTCTCGCACCACCGCTGGCAACTCGATGGATCGGAAGAGCTTTGCGACCTGCTCATCGTTGTAGCCCACGAAGTTCCATTCCGTATTGAAGGTTTGAAACTCCAGACGCTTGAGCATCGGGATCGTGGGTTCGAGATAGACCGTGAAATAGTCCAGATTTCCCCAAGGTCCGGGCCGGGCGTGAAAGATGTTGGGAGTGACCGTCCCGGTATCTGTGCGTGGAGTTGGTAAACTTTTGAGCGCCTTGAAATCATCCCGACTGGCGCCGGTTGGCAGATGTAAGATGCTTTTCTCAACGGTCGAATTCGCCGCCACGGCGACTGACCCCCGCATTGAGAAAAGGAAGACACCGAGCGCGGCGATCGCAGGAAGCAAACGGGAGCTTTGAGAATAATTGAGAGCGGACATGGGTGTGAAATGGGAGCCAATACGCGACGAGTGGTTGACCGTCGGGCAGAGGCTACTTGGCGCGATAGACACGACACGAAGGTCGGACGGTAACGCGTTTGCAGCGCCCTTTGAGAGGGCTTACTGGATGAAGTTAATTCGCAGCTCGGTCGCTCTCCGGCTGTTCCGGATTTTCGCGCGACTTGCGGACCATGTGTTTATCCATTCTGGCAAAAGCACGGCGATTATTTTTCCAGGTAATCGATGCTAATCACCTGGGTGCCGTAAAGTTTCCACGCTTCTCCGAATTTGCGCAGCGTGTGAATGCCCGTCACGCGGTTATTGCGAAATGGGGGGCCGGCAGCGCGCTGGGTCACTTGGGTGAAGCGCACCTTCGCCTCGTTTTCATTCACCGATTCCAGCGACAGATTCTGAAGCATATAAATCAGGTCGTAGGTCTCGACAAAGTGCTCGGTCGTCTCGCGGGTGCGAGCCAGGCCTGGCGCCTCGGGATGCATGACCGCGAGCGCGGCGTTCGCGTCCCGCCGATTGAGCGCTTTTGTCTGGGCTCTCACCACGGCGAAAATGGGCTCGGAAGCAGCCGCTGCTTTTATCGAATCGCGGCCGCAGCCGGGCAGGAGGGCGAGCACGATGAGCAGCGCGATCTGGCTCAAGGTCCATTCCATGCGGCTGCGTGACGCGGCGTCTCTTGGTTGCGTTTGGAGGTTTGAGATATGGGTTTCGGGACAAAGCGACACGGGATGTTTTTCTGATAAAAGCATTGCGGGACGGCATTACGTGAGCGAAAACGTCACGCCCTTTAGATTCTCCCGTTCCGCCTGAAATCCTGCATGAATCCCGCCCTCGCTCGAAGGAAGTCTCCCCGCATCCTCGCCGCTTCTGTGACTACGTTTCTCGGAATCCTCTCCGGCGTCCCGCACGCCAAGGCCGATCAATTCTGGGATGGCCCTAATGCGAATAACGCAGTGATCGAGGGCGGCACCGGAATCTGGAATGCGGTTGCGACCAACTGGACAAACGCCGCCGGGACGGTGAATACCGTTTACGATCCCGCCCAGACGGCGATCTTCGGCGTGACCGCTGGCACGGTCACGGTGGGGAGCGACCTTTCCTTCACAAACTTGCGGTTCGATGTGGGCGGATACGCGATCAACGGGCCGAATAAACTTTTGCCGACGGGGACGGCGATTCTGAATGTGCTAACGGGGACCACCACATTTAATGTGCAGATGGCGGGGACAGGAGCGATCACCGTGCGAGGCGCGGGCGTGCTCAATCTGAACAACGCAGGCAATGTTTACACAGGGGGCACCACTTTGGAGAGTGGGACTCTGTTTGTGAATGCCGATACCGCGCTCGGTACCGGAACGCTGACGATCACTTCCCCGAGTGGCACGGCGATCTTGGGAAGCAACGTCGTTGGCACCATTGGGACCGGCGTCGCGCTAGCCAATCCTGTGTCTGTGACGGGCGACTTCTCGATTGCAACCAATGTGGATGCCGCCAATGCCGGAAACCAAAACTTTACCCTGAATGGACCGATCAATCTCAATGGCGCGACGCGGACGATAACCGGGGTTACGAACGGTGGTCAGGTCCACTTTGGTGCCGGTGGCATCGGCCTTGCCGCCGATACCGGCGGGGTGACGTTCAATACCACGGCGACAGCGATCGGTCAGTATGTGGCGTTTATTTTCGATCCAACAAACGTCAATAAATACCAGGGGCTGACGACCTTGAACAACGGTGCCTTCATCGTCTTGGAAGGCGATACGATAAACGGCGCGCTTCAGGGCGATGTGCTCATCCAGGGCGACGGCGTTGTCGATTACCTTGGCCACGGCGTGGGTGGGGTGCCTACCCTCGCTTCGGAGCAGATCGCCGATACGGCGACAGTTACCGTGAACAGCGGTGGAAACGCCTTGGGTGGTGGGTCGGTCGTGTTCACAGGCTTGGATTTTTTCAACTCAAAGGGAACCGAGACGATCGGCACGCTCAACGGCAATGCTAATGGCACCGTGGGTTTGGGCGCGGCGACACTGGCCGTGGGAGCGGGCGATTTTAGCGGGGTAATCAGCGATGGATTTCACACCGGCATCTTGGGCGGTAAGCTGATCAAGTATGGTCTCGGCACACTCACCCTGCGCGGGGCGAACACCTTCACCGGTGGAACGACCGTGAACGATGGCGGCACGCTGAGGGTCACTGAAACTGGTTCACTGGCGAGTCGCGTGGTATTGAATAGCGGCACTTTGGATAATGCGGGGTCTATCGTCGGTGGTGCGGCCGGGGTAGCTGCGGTCAATGTGCCCGGTCTGGTCGCCGGAACCAACGTGATCGTCAATCTCGGCACGATTACCGGCACGGGTGGGACGGCGATCGATGCCACAGGAACCGCGCCGTCGGTGGCTGCGGTGGCGGTTACCAATGCCGGGACGATCAATGGCGACGTGAAGCTCAGTAAGTTCAACGACGTTTTAACCGTGGCAACCCGCAGCACCATCAATGGGACGATCACGAGCGGCGGAGGGCTCGACGCCCTGCGGTTGGTGGGTGGCGGGGTCGACACGGTGAATCTCGGAAAATTTGCCAATTTTAATACCGTGACCAAGCTCGGCGGCGGCACTTGGACAGTGACCGGCACGGGCTCTTTCCCCGGTGGCACTACGGTCAGTGGTGGGGAATTTCTCGTCGATGGCAATCTGGTCAGCAACGTGCTCGTGACATCGGCGGGCACGCTCGGGGGCCACGGGTTGATTACGGGCAACTTGATCAACACCGGGACCGTGAGCATCGGCGGGGCGCTCGGGACGCTCTCGGTAAAAGGCAAGTATTCGCAGCAGAGCGGGGGCACACTGGTCATTCGAGTCAATGGGAGTGCCGCCGGTCAACATGACGCGCTGGTGGTGGATGGGGCCGCCGAACTTGGGGGCACCCTGCAAATCAAGAAGGGTTCGGGCGTGGCGCGACTCAAACCCGGCGACCAAATTCCCTTCCTGACTGCGACCGGCGGAGTGAGCGGAAAATTCTCGCAAGTGACCAATCCCTTCACCAACGACACGATAGTCAGCGGCGAGGTGGTGTATGGAGCGGATTCGGTCGTGCTGGAGGCGGTTCAGTCTTCGTATGTGGAGTTCGGCAATTTCTTTAAGTTGACGCCCAATCAACTCAGCGTCGGCGGGATGCTGGATTCCGTAGCGAACGATCCTCGGGCTCGGAGCCTCAATCAGTATCTTACCAGCCTGCCGCTCGACCAAATCCCCGGTGCGCTTACGAAAATTTCGCCGGAAGCGCTGGCCTCCGCCTTCCGTCTCGGCGGCGCGCAGGCCTATGTGCAGGGGCAAAACGTTCAGCGCCGCACCGCCGATCTCCGGTCGGGATCGAGTGGATTCAGCGCCTCGGGCTTTCAAGCGGTGGGGAGCGGGCCGGGTGCGATCGGCGGGCAGGGATCCGCCGGGGTGACTGGACCCGCAGGACCGGGCAGCGAACACATTGCCCCACCGCCGCCGGACAAGCGTTGGGGGACATTCGTCACGGGAGTCGGCGAATTCGTCCACGTCGGAGACACGGAAAACGCCCGCGGCTATGACCTGGATACCGGCGGTTTTACGATGGGTGTGGACTGCAAATTGACTCCTAACTTTGGCCTTGGTCTGAGTGCGGGCTACGCGGCCACTTCAGCGAATCTGGCCAGCGATGGGCGGGTGTCGGCCGAGGGAGTTAATCTCGGGATTTACGCGACCTATTTCACAGGCGGCCTCTATGTGGATGCCGCAGTCAATGGCGGTGTCAAGAACTACGAGACGCAGCGCAGCGCCTTGCGGGGGGACGCTCGCGGGAAGACGGACGGCGAGGAAGTGGACCTCCTCTTTGGGACCGGCTATTTTTGGAAAATGCACGGGCTGACTTTTGGGCCGACTGCGACTTTTCAATACACCAACGTGGGTTTGAATGGCTTCACGGAGAGGGGTTCGCTGGCTCCGCTGGAGTTTGGTTCTCAGTCGGCTGAATCGATTCGCAGCACCCTCGGCTTCAAGGTCTCGTTCGATTGGAAGCTGGGCGATGCGATCGTGAGACCGGAATTGAGCGCGGCGTGGAAACACGAGTATGGCCCGCGCAGCTTCGCCATCGATTCCCGCCTCGCCTCGGGTGCCGGCGGTCTTTTCACGGTGAATGACACGGAAGTCGGGCGCGATAGCCTGCTCCTGAGCGGCGGGGTGGCGGTGCTCTGGACCCCGCGCACTTCCACTTACTTGTATTATGATGGCGAGCTGGCTCGAAAGGAATACGACTCGCAGAATGTCAGCGGCGGCGTCCGGGTTTCATTCTGACGCGGCTATCGAGATGGCAAGCGGAGTGGAGCAACGTCGAAATTTTTCCGGTGCGTTCCGTTTGCCACGAACGGCGCTGGCAAAATGGGGCGCGTATCTGGTCGCGCTGGCGTGCTGTGCCGCACTCACCGGTTGCGAAACCAATTCGGTGCCTTCCGGGGCGCGATATGTCGTGGCCGTGCCAAACGCGGCCTTTTTCAAATACGGACCGGCGCAGACCTTTGGTCCGGACTTTGTGCTCAACCCGGATGCGGAAGTGACGATCATTCAGCACTCGAAAGGACTCAGCCATGTTCGGACATCCGATGGCACCGGCGGATACATGTACAACGACGACATAAAGCCGGCGCCGCCGAAGCCACCGACGCCGGAGGAATCCGCGTCGGCTCGTCACAATCTGCGACCGCTTTTTCCGCAGAAGCCGGACCTTCCCGGCGTTCAGCCAAATTTCAATGCACCGCTTTTTGAAGGCGGGGCGCCGCTGCCCAGAGGAGGCGAGTCTTTAAAACCTCTCCAGTGATTCCGCGATTTGCCACCGACTCACAGACTCGCCGTAGTCTCACGGACAAATCGGCCTGGCTGTGGACAGAGATGTACTTTTTATTTAATCAGTTGCGCAGCCACGGCTCGTCGGGTAATCCCTCCACGCTCCGATCTTCCATCATCGGAGCCGCCCACCAGTTTTTATTTCGAATGAGTTTTTCCCGGCCATTGCTCTTTATTTTTATGAGCGGCTGCCTTTGGGGAGAGATCGCGATGGCGCAAGAAAGCACCGGCAGTTCCACAACGCCGTCGGGCGGGACGTCTCCTGGCACTGGGGCGAGTTCTACATTTGGAACACCTTCATCCTCATCTCCGGGCACCGGAGGCACCGGAGCCGCACGTCGGGCGCCGGGCGGCCTGAATCCCTTTGGAGATGAAGCTCCGCCAACGGCGCCGCCCTCTGGCACGGGAGCGAGCTCCACGCCGCCGGCCACAAATCCTGACAGCCCCACGCCCGGCGGTGCTGCGTCTTCGTTTGGGCTGGGAACGCAAGGTGCGCCCGCTGCGCGCACGGCACCGGCAAGCTTCACGGTGCCGGGAATCTATGGTCGGGGAGCGCAACAATTTACTGCTGGAGAAGGGCGTCTGGCCAGGCCGCGGTTCAATGTGTCCGCGACGGCTTCCATGGGTTACGATGACAACGTTTTCCAAACGCCGACTCATCCGTTTGTGCAACCGGATCAGAGAGTCTTGATGCTAAGATCGCAAGGATCGCCCGCCACAACGATCCTGGTGACCGTGCCCTCCGGAGACCCGCTGGTCCCGGATACGGTGAAGGCTGTGGACGTGCCGGCGGTGCCTCCGAAGTTTACCACCAGGACAATTCCCGGAGCGGAGCCGGCGAAGCGGATCGGCAGTTTCGTGACGCGCGGAAGTGCGAAGTTTGACACGCAGTTTGCCAGTCGGCGCTCGCTTTTCACGTTCGATCTCAATTTGGGGGAGGACTACTACTGGAATCGCCCCGGCGATAAATCCGAACCCAACGATCACCTTTCATTGATCTATTTGCGAAGGCTCTCGGGTCGTACGCAGTTTACCATGAACGCGGACGCTTCCTACGTTCGGCAGCCGAATTTTGCCGTGCCCAATACTCCGACGACCACCGGTGGCGGGAGTCATTTGACTGCCAATGCGAAAGCAGACCTATCCAACCGGATGTCGCCGCGCTTCAGCACGGTGACGAGCGTAAGCTATAACTCACTCTACACGCTGGAAAAGACACAGCAGACACAGCAGACACAGCAGACACAGCAGACACAGCAGACACAGCAGACACAGCAGACACAGCAGACACAGCAGACGTCGGATTACAACGAAGTGATTTTCGGGGGGGAAGTGCGCTACCTTTTTTCCCCGCAATTGACAGTGCTCGGTGAACTGCGTTTCAGCATGATTTCCCACCCCGACTCACCCTCGCTCGATACCAGTGCGTATACTCTTTTGGTGGGCGGGGAGTTCACGCTGAGCCGGCGGTTTTCCGCGTCGCTTCGTTTGGGCGAATCGTTGCAATCTTATACTGAAACCAAGGTCGATCGTTCCTCACCGTACGGCGAAGGGTCGCTGAATTACCGCGTTGGACCCAGGACGACGGTGGGGTTGAACGCTCACTATGGGTTCGAGGAGTCGCAAAACGTCAATAGTGAGGTAGTGACGTTGCGCACGGGATTGTCGGTGACGCAGATCTTCTCCGCTCGATTGCAGGGATCTCTGGCCCTTAATTTCGTGCGCTCCAACACCAAGACGACCCCCACGGTAACCACCCCCAGTACGAATAATCCGGCGAGCGCTGCTTCCGGAAGCTCCGCGTCGAATGCCTCTGGCTCCGATGGCAGCAGCAGCACTTCCGCTCAAAGCTCATCGACTGCTTCCTCGGCTCAAACTGACACAACCTCGACCGATCAGGTCCAGAACACGATCGATTCCACTCTCTCATTCCATTACACGATGAGCCGTCATTGGGGGTTTAATTTGAACTACTCTTACACCACTCAGCTCGGTCCCATGCAGCAGAGCGACTATTACCGCCAGCGCGTCTTCCTCGGGGCCGAATACCAGTTTTGAAACGCAGCGCATCCTTCGGATAAAAGTTTCCCTTTTTGTCGAGTTGCGATTTCCACCAGCGCCGTCTATTTTGTCGCGCCGTTCCGCCCCCCCTTGATGTCCTTTTATGAATGATTCCAGTGAGGTAAAACTCCATTTCCTCGACTATTGGCGTGTCATCAAAGTCCGCCTCGGACTCATCCTGCTGGCCTTCTTTCTTGTCATGGCCACGGCGGGGGTCACGACTTACTTTCTCCCCAAGGAGTATTTTTCAAAGGTGACGATGGAGGTAAAGCAGGACAACTCGGGTCCGGTAGCAATTTTGGGGGGTGGAATGCAGCGCACCTACGACCAGCAATTTGTCGCTACCCAGTTTCAGATATTGCAGAAAACGGAAATCCTTTACCCAGTCATCGAGCGCCTTGAATTGATCAAGGAGTTTTCGCCATCCAGTCAGAAACTGCCCCTTCAACAGGTGTATTTCCGCCTGAAGAGATCAATGCAGCTTCAGGAAGTCCGGAACACGGGTTTGATCGAAATCGGCGTCTTCGACACCGACCCTCAACGGGCGGCCAATGTTGCGAATACGATTGCGGTGGTTTATCGGGAAAAGCGTCTGTCGGAACTGCAAAAGAATGTCGATCGAGGCCTCGAACAGGTGCAGGACCAGGTCGAAAAGCAGCGAAAGGTCGTGGAGCAAGCCGGCGCCTTGGCGATGACGATTCGTGCGCGGGACGGGGTCATCGATCCCGACCCCGACAAGGAAGGCTCCAACATTGGACGCACTGCGCAGCCAATGCAGTTCACTCAGCAGCAACAAGGCGAGCAGGAGATTCGTGTCGTCGAATTGGAGCGCCAGCTCGAGCTCATCAACTCGCTGCGACCGGATGAACTCATGCAGGCTCTGCGGACGCTGAACATTGACGATCCGACTGTCTCGAAAACCCTCCCACTTTATCAGGATGGAGTCGCCGAAGAAGCACGACTGCTGAACTCTGGGCTGGGGGTCAGCCATCCCCGCCTGAAGGCTCTGCACGCACTCAAAGACGCCTACCGCAAGATTCTCGACGATCAGCTGACGAGCGTCAAGAACGCGCAGGCGAATAAGCTCCGCTACGAAAAAGACAAGCTGAGTGTCATCGAGAAAAAGGCCTCCGATTCGCGCGGAGCCGAGATCGAGGAAAAGACGAAAATCCAGGAATATATCGAGGCCAAGAACAAATACATTCAGGCGCGCAGGATCCTCGAGAGTGTCGAAATGAACCTGTCAGCGGAGCAGATGAAGCGGCACATTGACAGCGAAACGGCGAAGATTTGGGAAAAAGCGGAGAAGTCCGATTTTCCGGCAAAACCCAATGTGCCCGTTTACATGGCGCTTGCGGCCATCGTGGGCATTGTCGTCGGCGTCGGCCTTGCTTTCTTCATCGAATATCTCGACACGAGCGTGAAGACGCTCGACGACGTCGAGCGTTACCTCCAAATCCCGGTGCTCGCCGTCATCCCGAAGAACATCTCGATCCTGATGAAGAGCACAGGAGATTCTCCCGACGCGGAGGCCTACCGCATTTTGCGCGCGGCGGTCGAATTCAACAAACCGTATCGCGATGCCAACACCTTCACTCTCATTAGTGGCGGGCCGGGCGAAGGCAAATCCACGACGCTGAATAACCTCGCGTTTACTTGCGCCAAGGGTGGCTACAACGTCCTGGTCGTCGATGCCGATCTTCGCCGTGCGACCCAGCACGAGTTCTTCGATGTCGATAACTCGTTTGGTCTTACTGACTACCTGCTGGGTCGCGCCGAAGTGGACGACATCATCAAGACAACGAAGATCGACAATCTCTCGTTCATTCCTGCCGGCCAGTTGCCGGGGGATGCCGTCGGCATTCTGAATTCGCAGCGGATGACCGACATGATTGCCAAGGTCAAATCGCAGTATGACCTCGTCTTCTTCGATTCTCCGCCAATCCTCGGCGTGAGCGATGGCTCGGTGCTCGCGAGTGAAGTGGACATTACCATCATGGTCGTCCAGCACCGCCGCTTCCCGCGCGCGATGCTCCAGCGTGTGAAGCAAGCCGTGGCGAATGTTGGTGGCCGGCTTATCGGCGTGGTGCTCAATAACGTCGATTCCAAGCACGACGACGGCTACTCGTACTACAACAACTACAACGAATACTACGGAGCTCGGCGCGAAGCCCCAAAGATCGCCTCCGCGCCCCCGCAACTCGCCCGGCCACGGCCTGGTAATTCGCGCGAAGAATACTAACCCCCAAAGAATTTCATGCGACGCTTCCTCTGCTTCCTCGGCCTTCTCACGTTCCTTCTCCCACGCCTTGGCGCACAGACCATCGCGACGCTTCGGACAGGCGATGTGCTTGAGATGAAGTTGAGCGGTATGCCGCCGGAATACGCGAGCGAATTTACGCTGCAGTACACGGTCGGCCAGGAAGGAACGATCAACGTCCCTTTGATCGGCGAGATTAAAGTAGTTGGATTAACCTCTACCCAACTGGAACGCAGCATTCAGTCGCGCTTGGTCGCTGGTAAGATTTTCACGCAGCCGACGGTGATCATCAGTATTGGCGCAGTGGCGCGTTTCGTTTCCGTAAGTGGGGGAGTTCGATCTCCGCAACGCCTGCAATGGACGCAAGACCTGACCCTCTCGTCGGCAATCGGAAACTGTGGGGGGATCAGTGATTTTGGTAAAGAGAAAGGTATTCAAATCATCCGTGGCGCCAAGATAGCGGGTGTTTATAATCTCAAGGAGATTCGCAAGGACCCGTCGAAGGATCCACAACTCCTGCCGGGTGATCAGGTGATTGTTCCCGAGTAAGGCCAAGGGGAGTGTTCACGAACTGCGGACGGTGAGGAAAGCGGCTGCGGGGCAGACGGTGGCGAAGCAGGTTCTGCACTACGCCACGCCGTCCCTGACCGTAGCCATCACATATTCGCGATTTAGCCGGGCAATGACGGAGACCGGAATTTCCGCGGGGCAGACGGCTTCGCACTCGTAATAGTTCGAGCAATTGCCAAAACCTTCTTCGTCCATCGTCCGAACCATCTTTAGCGCGCGCGAGGTTCGTTCGGCCTGGCCTTGAGGCAGGAGCGCGAGGTGGGAAACTTTAGCGCCAACGAAGAGCATCGCGCTGGCGTTGGGGCACGCCGCAACGCATGCGCCGCACCCGATGCACGCCGCCGCTTCCATCGCCGCGTCCGCCGCCGGCTTTGGAATTGGAAGCGCATTTCCATCCACCGCGGAACCGGTGCGCGCGGTGACGAAACCGCCTGCCTGCTGGATGTGTTCGAATGCCATGCGATCTACGATGAGATCGCGCACGATCGGAAATGGGCCGGCGCGGAAGGGCTCGACGAAGATCGTTGCGCCATCCTTGAATTTGCGCATGAAAAGCTGGCACGTCGTAGTTTCGCTGGGACCGTGGGGGACGCCATCGATGGTCAGAGAACAAGTCCCGCAGATGCCTTCGCGGCAGTCGTGATCGAAAGCGATCGGCTCCCCGCCCTTGCCGAGCAGGTCTTCATTGACAATGTCGAGCATCTCGAGAAACGACGCGTCCTCGGGAATGTTTCGAGCTTCGATGTCGACGAGTTGGCCCGCGGCTTTCGCGTTTTTTTGACGCCAGACTTTAAGGTGAAGATTCATGGCTGGGTAAGTTTACTTGTAGCTCCGAACGCTCGGATGCACTTCCTCGAAGACCAGTGGTTCGATGTGGCGCGTCGGCTTGTTACCCTCGCCGGTGAACTCCCACGCGGCGACATGCTGGAAGTTTTCGTCGTCGCGTTTTGCCTCACCGTCCGGGTATTGGAATTCTTCGCGGAAATGGCCGCCGCACGATTCCTTGCGCTCGTAAGCATCGAGGCAGAGCAACTCGCCGAAATCGAGGAAGTCGGCAACGCGGCCGGCTTTTTCGAGGGCCACATTGAGTTCTTCGCCTTGTCCGGGGACGTTGACATTTTTCCAAAACTCTTCGCGCAGCGGCGGGATCTGCTTGAGGGCGCGCTCCAGGCTCCGCTCGGTGCGCGCCATGCCGCAGTAGTCCCACATGATGCGGCCGAGTTCGCGGTGGAAGTGATCGACGCTCCGTTTGCCTTTGATGCCGAGCAGCCGCTGCGTCTGCGCCCGGACTGCATTCTCGGTTTCTTTGAATTCCGGCCGGTCGGTGCTCGGGCGCTTGCCAATCTGTGGCGCGAGGTAATTCCCGATGGTGTAGGGGATGACGAAATAACCGTCGGCCAGGCCTTGCATGAGCGCGCTCGCGCCGAGACGGTTTGCGCCGTGATCGGAGAAGTTCGCTTCGCCGAGGACGAAAAGACCCGGAAGGTTTGACATGAGGTTGTAGTCCACCCACAGGCCACCCATCGTGTAATGCACGGCGGGATAAATGCGCATGGGCTGCTCGTAGGCGTTTTCGTTGGTGATCTGGTGGTAGATGTCGAAAAGATTTCCGTAGCGTTCCTCGATGGTCTGCTGGCCGAGGCGCTTGATCGCGTCGGCAAAATCCAGATAGACGCCCAGCCCGCCGGGGCCGACTCCGCGACCGTCGTCGCACGCTTCCTTGGCGGAGCGCGAGGAGATGTCGCGCGGGGCGAGATTGCCGAAGCTCGGATATTTTCGCTCGAGGTAATAGTCGCGTTCATCCTCGGGAATCTGCGCGGCGAGACGCGTATCGCCTTTTTTTTTCGGCACCCACACCCGTCCGTCGTTGCGTAGCGACTCGCTCATCAGCGTGAGCTTCGACTGATAGTCGCCGGCGACGGGGATGCACGTCGGATGGATTTGCGTGTAGCAGGGGTTCGCGAAAAGCGCGCCGCGTTTGTAAGCGCGAAAAGGGGCGGTGACGTTGCAGCCTTTGGCGTTGGTCGAGAGGTAGAAGACGTTGCCGTAGCCGCCGGTGCAAAGCAGCACGGCGTCTGCCGCATGCGAGGTGATCGCGCCCGTGACCATGTCGCGCACGACGATGCCCTTGGCGTGGCCATCGACGACCACAACGTCGAGCATCTCCGTCCGCGGAAACATCTGCACGGACTTCTCCGCGATCTGCCGATTCAGCGCGGAGTATGCGCCGATGAGGAGTTGCTGGCCGGTCTGTCCCCGCGCGTAAAAGGTCCGCGAGACCTGCGCACCGCCGAAGCTCCGATTGGCGAGCAACCCGCCGTATTCGCGCGCAAAGGGCACACCTTGCGCCACGCACTGGTCGATGATCGCCGCGCTGACTTCGGCGAGCCGATAGACATTGGCTTCGCGGGCACGGAAGTCGCCGCCTTTGATCGTGTCGTAAAACAGCCGCTGCACGGAGTCGCCGTCATTCTGGTAGTTCTTCGCGGCATTGATCCCGCCTTGCGCGGCGATGGAGTGGGCGCGCCGCGGTGAATCCTGGTAACAAAAGCATTTCATCTTGTAGCCCATCTCGCCGAGCGACGCCGCGGCACTCGCGCCCGCCAGCCCGCTGCCGACGACGATGATCTCGTATTTGCGCCGGTTCGCCGGGTTGATGAGCCTGGACTCAAACTTGTGCTTTTCCCACTTCTGCGCGAGCGGGCCGGAGGGGATCTTGGAATCGAGAACGACGCTCATGGATTTATTTCACGATTCTCGCGAGCACCGCGACGGGGATGGATGCATAGCCGAGGAAAATGATCCACGCGAAGGCCGGCCCGCCTTTTTCCCAAAGCGGTCGCAGCTTGCCGGTGTTCAGGCCCAGCGTCTGGAACATGCTCATGATGCCGTGCTGAAGATGCATCGCGAGCAAACCCACGCCGACCAGATAGAAGAAACTAACGATCGGCACCTGAAAGCCGCGCACCATCATATTGTAAACATCATGGCGCGCCTTGGCGTCGTGCAGAGTCTCGAAATTCACGCCGCCGGGGATCAGATTCGTAGCCGGAACCTGCACCGTAAAATGCAGCAGGTGATAGATGATGAAACAGAGCACCATCACTCCGCTCATTGCCATCCATCGGGCTGGGATCGACGCCGCCCGATGCTCAGTCACTGCGTATTTGGCGGACCGGGCGCTTCGATTTTCAAGGCGCAATTTGATCGTGAAAACGACGTGCAAGATGAGCATGGCAAGAAGCCCAAGGCGCACCACCCAAAGCAACTCCCCCGTTCCCTGGAGAAAAGCTCCGTAGCGGTTGATCGATTCCGGCCCGAGGAAAACCTGGAGGTTGCCGATCATGTGTGCGACGACGAAACCGAACAGCGCGAGGCCGGTCACGGCGACGATCCATTTTCGACCGATGGAAGAAGTGCAGAAGCGGGTGAGGGAGTTCACAGATTCGATTTCGATCAAGTATCCGAAAATTCATCCGGCGTCAGGCCCAGGGCTACAATTGAGCAGGCCACAATTGTCCGGAGATGCAAGTCGGCCGCGGCTTCGATGAGATCGTCACTTTCCGAGCCGGGGTTGAGCCAGAGCTCTTTCGGCTTTTTCGCCGCGGCAGCGGGGAGAAGTTTCACTCCGATCGCAGAAGGCACATAAAAACTGATGAATTCGACCGGCTCAGAAATGGCATCGAGTGTAGAATACGCCTTGAGCCCTTCGATGGTTGCTTCGGTCGGATTGACCGGCAACACGGTGAATCCGCTCGCTGCATACGCGCGCACCGCTTTGTTTCCAAATTTGCGCCGATCGCGGGATGCGCCGAGGACTGCGACGGAAGGTTCTGACATGTTCTGTCGATAATTCGTAGTTGTCCTCAGCGCAGGATGGAAAGCACGAAATCACGTTTGCGGAAGCTATACGTGCAATAATTCCAGTTGCGGAACATCCAGAAAGGTACGTAATTCCCCGCACTGCGTTTCTCCCTCATTATGCGAACTTTCGAGTCATTGTTTTGCGAACGCTGCGGCTTCATGCGGCATTTTACAAAACGAAAGATTAACCACAGATTTCATCTTGGCTTAACGGTGCTTACTCTCGGTCTTTGGGGAGTGCCGTGGCTGGCTCTTGCCGTCGCTGAGGCCCGACGCCCTTGGCGCTGTTCCATCTGCGGTTCACGTTATGTTCCGAAGATGGAGCTATCAACCGCAGGTGAAAAGCCAACGCAGCGAAGGACGAACCATTTCGTTCCGTCACATCCTTGAGTTCCAGACAGGGGGCGGGGGAAGTGATGCGCTGCGCCGATCGGCGAGGACCGCACTCGTCGACAGGACGGACGCGTTGCTTGCGTCGCTGCGGATTTTTCTGAATGCACCGTGCGCTGCCGGCGTGCTTGACCTGCATTCGACGCGGCGGCTGGCTGCAGCGGGAAACACGAAGTTTGAATTCACTCAGCAGGCGTGTTCCCGATGCACGAACGTCAAAAACATGATCTGGAAGTCAAGAACTGGATTCCAGTTTTCCAAATACCAAAGGTCGCACTGAATTCTCTCCGTCAAGTCTGTATCGCCTCGCAGACCCTTGACCTGCGCCCATCCGGTGATGCCGGGTTTGGCGTTATGACGCGCATTGTAATGCGGAATATCGTGTTTGAAATTATGGATGAGTTCCGGACGCTCCGGGCGGGGTCCGACCAGGCTCATTTCGCCTTTGAGCACGTTCCAGAATTGGGGGACTTCGTCGATGTTCCAACGGCGCATAAAAGCGCCGACATTCAGCCGACGAGGATCGTTTTTCTTCGTCCAGCCCACCTCGCCATCCACTTCAGCATCGAGTCTCATACTGCGGATTTTGAGGATGTCGAATTCGACTCCGTTCCGACCGAGCCGCCGTTGTCGATAAAGAATGGGCCCGGGCGACTCCCAATACACCAGCGCCCCGAAAACGGCCAGAAGAGGAAGCGAGAAGAGCAATCCAACGATGCCGCCGACGATATCCACGCCCCGCTTTAAGAGAACATTGAAGAGGCGATCGAGTGGCAGGCGCGACACGCCAAGGATCGGGATTCCGGCCACCGTCTCGAGATGCAAGCCGGAAACGAGGATCTGAAAGTAGGACGGAACGACTTTGAATTGAATCATCTCACGTTCGCAAGTGTTGGCGAGTCCGACAATATCGCCCTTGACGCAATTCACATCCGTCAGGATCACCATATCGATCGCTCTGTCGTGAATGACGTCCACGAGATTATCGTACGCTCCCAAAATTCGTACTTTAGGCTTTCGCTGGAAACGCGCTCGTGCCGAACCGATGCAGCCCACGACCTCGTAGGCGCGACTTGGATCCTGATCAAAGGATTTGGTCAGATCTTCCGATTCTTGATTCCATCCGACGAAAATAATCCGCTGGCGCAGATTTACTGAGACGGCGGATCGACGAAGATAACGGTGGAGCAGCCACCTCCAGGCAAGCAGTGCGCCCGGCGTTAGAAGCGTCGCGCTGATGATAAAGAGCCGGGAAATGGCCGGCTGAAACCGGAACATCAGAACAAACGAGAGAAATCCTGCTGCCCAGAAAAGGGATCCCTTCACGATCTGGGACGAAACAAAGCGAAATCGGAGGAGCACACTGCGCTCGTAAATCCCTAAATTAGTCAGTGTGAGGATGAAAGTGAGGGCGCCGATCGCGATGTAACCGGCGTATTCCCGCAGGCTCTGTTGCTCGTAAACGCTTTGAGGTACGGAGATGCCGAATCCACTGACCGCCGTTTGAAATCGCAGCCAATAAGCGAAAATCAACGCGTAAACTATCACGAGCGAGTCACACACGAGAGTTGTGATCACCAGCCGATCAGGCAGTGCTTTGTCCCGAATGCGCAACCGATCCGCGGAAGAAATGCCATCGCGCGCCCCCTCAGTTTGATAACCAAAGGGGATGGCCCACTCTGGGGAATCCGCCAAGGCCTTGATGCAGCTTTCTTTCTTTGGGCTAAACATGTCGTCGTTTTTTCCGATGTAGAAACCCTGACGATTCGTTATTCTTATTCAGTTTTTCGCTAAAACGGTCGCGAAAATTGCGGTCATCCACGTATCGAGTCAATGTAATTTTGAGATTTATCTGACTCCTCTGTGCTTTTTGGTTGCCGACGATTTGTGGCCCCGGATGGCGGGTCGTGCTTATTTAGGCGATCTCGATTCGGGGATGGTCTGAACGGGATCGATCGGCGTGAGCATGATCTGGTCACAGCGAGTTGCTTTGCCTCGACCGAAAAACGCTGTTGGTCGGCCAAAAAATCCTTGCAACCTTTGGGCGGCCTCCTATTTTCCGGCTTCTTGAAATGCGGGTGTAGCTCAGTTGGTAGAGCACTTCCTTGCCAAGGAAGATGTCGCGAGTTCGAGTCTCGTCACCCGCTCCAATCCTGTATTCGTCAGGATTGAGCGGTGTCGTTTTCGTCAAGGAAAGTCGTGAAAACGTCCGAATTGTTTGCGGATGTGCGAGCGGCAACAATGACGGCGGTGCGGGCCGGGCGACGGTCGTAGCACTCGTAACGCTCGGCGTTTGAGCACGAGCCCAGATCGACTCCCTATTCAGCGCTGAGCTGCGTGAGTTGGCTGCCGAGTTGGTTGAGCTGGCGTGCGGCTTGGGCCGTTCCTTGGATGGCGTGAAGAGCCCGCCGCGAGACGTGGTCAATATTTTTCATGGCGTCATTGATCTGCGACATGCCAAGCGCTTCCTGTTCGGCCGAGGCGACGGTTTGCGCCGATGTCTCCGCCACTTCTGAAAGAGCGACGGCCAGTTCTTTGATCGTCTGGCTGCTCTGGTCTCCCACCGCGATGGCGCTGGTCACTCCTCTGCTGACTCCTTCCATCGATTCGACGGCGGCGCTGCTGGCTTTCAGGATTTGGTCGAGAATCTGCCGGATTTGTGACGTGCCCTGCCGGGAACGCTCGGCCATCGCTCTGATCTCGCTGGCGATCACGGTGAATTCCTTGCCGCCTTCTCCTGCTTTTGCCGCCTCGATAGCGGCATTCACCGCGAGCACATGCGACTGCCGGGCAATGTCCTCCACGGTGGCGATGATGTCGGAGACGGCCTTGGTCTGCTGGACGAGGACGACCATGTTTCGAGCGGTTTGTTCGGCCTTCTGCCGCACTGTGTTCAATGCGGAAACCGAATCGTTGACCGCCCTTCGCCCGGCCTCGCCAATCCGGAGAGTTCGCTGAACGGTCTTGCCGACGCCGTTCGCACGTGTGGCTGCCTGCTGGGCGGTGTGAGTGACCTCATCCACGGTCGTGGCGATTCGGGCCACGGCGTCAGCGTGCTTCTCGGCTCCGTCGGCTTGCTCCTTCGTGCTGGCCAGCAATTCCGCGCTGGTACTGCCGAGCTGTCCGACTGCTTCGCGCGTGCTCTTGAGGATTTCATTCATGCGCGCCCGCGATTGGGTTTCGGTTTGAATCGTGGTGCGCAGAGTATCGACCATCCGCCAAAAACCGCGCGCGAGTTGACCCACTTCGCCGCCGCGGCGCAGCACGGGCGTGAGCGCAGATTCCGCCTCGGGATCATCGACCTTCTCGGCGATCCGCGAGGCCGTGGTGGTAAGGATGCCGATGGGGCCGGTAATCGCGCGCACAATGACGTAGGCAACGCTTCCGAGGAGCAGCGCGGTCAAGACGGTTACGAGGATCGATGTGCGAACAGCTCGATTGAATTGCGCATCGGCGTCGCGATAGACGGCCTGCGCGCCGGAAATTTTCGCCGTTTGCCAACTTTCGAGTTGCACTGTGATAAGGTTAAACTGCCGGGCGCCAGCGTCGATCGCGTTGATGAAGGCCTCCTCTCGATACCCATTGATGGCGCGGTCGATGGTAATTGCCCTGAGCTTCTTGTAATCTTCCCAAGCTTCCCTCAACTTCCCAAAGGCAGCGCGCTCCGTTGCACCCATGCGCTCCGTGGGCCACCTCTTGAAGGTTTCGTCGAGCTGCTGGCTCCTTACCAGTTGCTCCGAGTTTAGCTTGTCGAGGAGCCTGCGATCTGGAGCCAAAACGATCAAGAGAACCAACTCGCGAACCTGGTGGAGGGGGGTGCTGATCTCCTTGGCGCTTCGCTGAAACTCCCCGGCGGTGGAATTTATTTCTTTGACCCAACTGAAAGTCGAGTGGGTATTGGAGAGGCCATAGAGACCCAAGCCGATAAGAGCCAGGATGGCTGTGGCTACCAAACACAGGAGTTTGAAGGAGATGCTCGAGTTTTTCATCGGCGAATGGGTTTGGACTAATGGGTAGTAGCGGATTAACGGAGACGGTTTATTTGCACGGGCTTCCGGAGCTCTTCGGGATATGCGCCCTGCCGGATGGACCAATGCTGATCCGTCACCTCGATTTTCCACAAGGGCATGCACGCCATCTTATAAGGGTGAATGGCTATTTCCTTGTTGACGGCATAGACATTGTGAGGGGTCGGGACGGCCAGCAAATACCCATTCTCATAGGCCCGTCGCATGATCTTCTCGCAGAC
>JBBSDS010000017.1:0-29073 GCA_038240495.1 Chthoniobacterales bacterium
CCGGCGGCGTTGGTGAGGATTGCATCCACGTCATCGGGAAAGGCGGCGAGATTTTGCCGCGCGAAGACTTGCGCGGCGCGCAGGTCGCCGGTGTGCCACGCGAGACCGCCGCAGCAACCTTGTCCGGCAGGCACTACGACCTCCACGCCGTTGCGCGTGAGTACTTCAATCGTCGCCGTGTTGATGTCGGGATCGAGGACTCGCTGCGCGCATCCGATGAGCAGCGCGACACGGGCGCGACGCTCCCCTCGGGCGGACGTAACAACCGGCCAGGACTGCGCGGGCGGAACGTCATCAGGGACCAAGTCGAGCATCGGGCGCAGGCGCGCTGGCATGAATGGACGGAGCATCTTTCCAAAACGACCGAGCACCGTGGCGATGCGGAATCGCGCTGGAAATGGAATCGTCTGCGCAGCGATCATGCGCCCGAGCTTTTCCCCAAATGACCGCTCGATTCTTCCCTGCATCAGCGCGCGGAATGGGCTGATGAGATCGCGATATGGCACGCCGCTCGGGCAGGCCGGCTCGCAGGCGAGGCAGCCGAGGCAGCGGTCCACATGTGGTTGCGCGGCGGACAGCGGGAGTGTGCCTTCGAGCACTTCTTTCATCAGCACGATGCGGCCGCGCGGCGTGTCCATCTCTTGACCGAGCTCGCGATACGTCGGGCACGCGGCTAGGCAGAAGCCGCAGTGTACGCACGTCTCCACCGCGTGGGTCATCGGCGCCCCGAGTGGGCCAAGCGTTTCCGTTGGAATCTTGTGCAGCATCAGTCGTCGAGCGAGGGGAAACGATTTTCGGCATCGAGCGCATGCTTCACCGCCCCGGCAATCGCGGGACAGGCGCGCACGCCAAGCCACAGCGGTCCTTCGCCGCGCAAGGCCACACCCGACAAACCTAGATTTCGCAGGCGCTCGTCGAACTCGCCAACTTGCAGCGTTGCCGCGAGTGAAACGAACGCGACGTTTCCGCCGGCACTGAGATGCATCCGCGCCCCAGCGAGCGATTGCACCGCCCGTCCCAACGCCACCACGGAGGCAGGCGACAGTGCGACTTTCACCAACGGAGCATCTGGCTGGTTCCAGCGAAATTCACGCAAGTCCGCCCACGCGATTTCGGCAATTTCCTCGGAGACAAGCTCACCCGGCCAGCGCGCGAAGACTTCGCGGGCGAGCGTGTGCAGCGCCGCTGCGGGTCCAGCCAGCCGCGCGAGCACGTCCGTTCCATCCGGCGGAACGTCGAGCGCGTCGAACTCGAATCGCGAGTTCGCGGCTTCGGTGAGGATTTTCACGGCGGCATCCAACGTCACTGCTTCCAACCTCAGCGTGAGCGTGGACGCAGGACGCGGAAAGACTTTGAAAGTGATCTCCGCCAGCACGCCGAAACGCCCGAGGCTGCCGACGAAAAACTTCGGCAGATCGAATCCCGCGGCGTTCTTCACCACCTTGCCACCCATGCGCAGCAGGCGCCCCGCGCCGTCCACAAAGCGCACGCCGAGGATGAAGTCGCGCAAACCACCGAAGCGGAAACGTCCCGGCCCGCTCAGTCCTGCCGCGACGGTGCCGCCGAGAGTTGCGCCCGCGTCAATGAGCACGGGATCGAAGGGAAGATACTGGCCGCGTTCGGCCAGTGCTGCCGCAATTTCGCGCACCGGAGTTCCGGCAGAGGCGGTGAAGGTAAATTCGCTGGGATCGTATTCGCTGATGCCGCGGAGTCCGGTCGTGGAGAGCTTCACGACATCCACGTCGGACAGTCGCGGCTTGGTGCCCGCGCCGACGGCGAGCAGGCGCGGCGTCGAGCGAACGGCGTCCACCAACTCGGCCAACGACTCTGGGACGAGAGCGCTTTTCATTTCACAAACCGCCCACGTTCGATCCGTGAGATGCAGGTCGAGCGGCAGGAATTCCCATTTTGCTCAAGGGTTCCGGTCATCGGGGGCGGCTTAATGCCCCGAATGCTGAGGGCGGCGCTCGAAACTTCTTTCCGAAGCAGGAGGGTGAGACCGTCCCAAGTCTCAAACCCGGCAGGCACAACTGGCGGACGAGGCCTCGGATCAGCCAGGCTCAACTCGGCTAACGTGTGATTTCCGCGACCGCAATTGCAAGGGGCGCACGCAACGATGAGATTTTCGGCCGTATTTTGACCGCCGAGACTGCGCGGAAGAACGTGGTCCAGGTCCAGGTCCAGAGCCTGAAACGCGGTATGCTTATCGCGATTCCCTAGGCCCCAACGAATCGTCTTTGGGTAAGCTCTGCGCAAGAAGGATTGGGATTTTGGGTCAATGACCGGGATGCCGCAAAATCGACAAAAGTAGCCATCCCTCTGTATCACTTCCCTAGCCAGCCGCGTCGGTATTGATCCTGATGCGCGCAGATCGACAGGCAGTGGTAGAGGCCTTTCCGGATCTATGGAATACTGAAAAATCTGTGCTTTGATTTCGCGGGATATTGTCCTGCCCGCGAAAAGCGCCTCGCTCCAGTCAAAAAGCTGCGGCATGTCTGATTGTGCTAGGAGTGATTCCACCGTCTCAGATTCACCGGAGATATGGGCGAGTGCGGCTTTCTGAAGCAGTGCAGCTGCTTCAAAGAGTTCAGGGATAGGATCGTAGAGGTGCTTGCGGGACATCAGTGAATTAATTCCACGCTCACTCGCATGCCTTGTGGCGGCTCACAAGCCGAGCGTGTGCGTACTCAGTTGCCAGAATGACGCTGTTCATTCGCGAGAGATGACGCCGGCTTTTTCCAGCGGATGCAGGCCGTGATGTTGCAACGCGGGAGCTTCGGAAGTGGGAAACATCTTGCCGGGATTGGCGATGCCGAGCGGGTCGAACGCGGCGCGGATGCGGGCCATGCACGCGATCTCATCCGGCGTGAACATCGCGCGCAGATAGTCGCGTTTCTCCACGCCCACGCCATGCTCGCCGGTGATCGAACCGCCCATCTCCACGCACATTTCCAGGATGCAACCAGCCAGCGCCTCGGCTCGCTGCAATGCGCCGGGCTCGCGGCCATTGAACAGGATGAGCGGATGCAGATTGCCGTCGCCGGCGTGGAAGACATTCGCCACGCGGATGCCGGACTCGCGAGACATCTCGCCGATCCGTCGCAGGGCTTCGCCCAAGCGGCGGCGCGGCACGACGCCATCCTGCACGATGAAGTCGGGCGACAGACGGCCCACGGCACTGAACGCGCTTTTGCGGCCTTTCCAAATCGCTGCGCGCTCCTCGGCATCGCGTGCGGGCCGGGCCTCGACCGGATCGCTGGCGGCGATGATCGCGTCGAGTCGCGCGCGGTCGGCGGCGACGACTTCGCGCGGGCCTTCGAGTTCGACGATGAGCACCGCTTCGCAGCCGGGCGGATACTCTGCATGGACTGCGGCCACGGCGGCTTCGAGCGCGAGCGCGTCCATGATCTCGATCGCGCCCGGCAGCAGTCCGCTGGCGATGACCGCTGAGACGGCGTCGCCCGCCTGCTCGAGCGTGCGGTAGCCGGCGAGCACAGTGTGGAAACATTCCGCGCGTGGCAGCAGTTGCAGCGTAATCTCCAGCGCGATGCCGAAGAGTCCTTCGTTGCCGGTGAAAAGTCCGCACCAGTCCGGTCCCACGTTTTCCCGGCTCTGCCCGCCCCACTCCACGATTTCGCCCGTCGCGAGCACGGCCTTGATCCCGAGCACATGATTGGAGGTCATCCCATATTTCAGGCAATGCGCGCCGCCGGAGTTGAACGCGACATTGCCGCCGATGGTGCAGATGGACTGGCTGGAAGGATCGGGCGCGTAATGCAATCCGTGCGCCGCCGCCGCTTGCGTCACATCGAGATTCACCACGCCAGGCTCGACCACGGCGAGGCGCTGCGCCGGATCGAGATTTACGATGCGATTGAGCCGGTTCAGCGCGATGACGATGCCGCCGGCCACCGGTAGCGAACCGCCAGACAAACTCGTGCCGCTGCCGCGCGCGACAAAAGGCAGCCGCTCCACATGGCAGAAGCGGACGAGCATGATCACTTCGTCCGCTGTTTCCGGAATCACCACCGCCAGCGGGCGCGTGCGAAAAGCAGTGAGCCCGTCGCTTTCGTAAGCCGCCAGATGCTCCGGTCGCTCCAGCAGCCGCCCCGGCGGCAGCAGGGCGGCGAGGCGCTGGAGCACGGCAGCGGACATCGCGGAAAACTACCGCAGGATTTCGCGCAGCGCCGCCAGCACGAGGTCCACATTGCGCACCGTCGCGCCGTGACCCATGAGACCGATGCGCCACGCTTTGCCGGCCATGACGCCGAGCCCGGCTCCGATCTCGATGCCGTACTCTTCGAGCAACCGTTTGCGCGTGCCGGCGTCGTCAGCACCGGCAGGGATGTTGATGCAATTCAGCGAATGCAGGGAACGCTTTGGGATGTAAGTGATGCCCATCGTTTCGAGTCCGGCGCGCAGGCGCTTGTGCATTTGCTCGTGTCGCGCGATGCGGTTTTCGAGACCTTCCTCGAGCACGATGCCGAGCGCCTCATGCAGCGCGTAGGTCATATTGATGGGAGCGGTGTGATGATACACGCGACCGCCGCCACCACCGCCGGTGTAGTACTTGCGGAGCATCGACACATCGAGATACCACGACTGCACCTTGGTCTTGCGCGCATCCATGCGGGCCAGTGCGCGCTCGCCGAAGCTCACGGGTGAAAGGCCGGGCGGGCAGCTCAGGCATTTCTGCGTGCCGCTGTAAATGGCATCGATGCCCCAATCATCGACCCGCAACTCATGACCACCAAGACTGGTCACCGCGTCCACCGCGAGGAGTGCGCCGCGCGCATGGACCGCGTCGGCAAAACCTTCGAGCGGCTGGTGCGCGCCGGTGCTGGTCTCGGCGTGAACGATGCCGACGAGCTTTACCTGCGGATGCTGTGCCAGTGCGGCTTTGAGGTGATCGAGTGAAATGACATCACCCCATGCAGCCTCGACCGCATGCACGGTCGCGCCGCAGCGTTCCATCACGTCTTTCATGCGCGTGCCGAAGACGCCGTTCACGCCGACGATCATTTCGTCGCCGGGCTCGATGAGATTGGTCGCCACGCATTCCATGCCGGCCATCCCGGTCCCGCTGACCGGAAACGTGAGCGCATTTTTCGTCCGGAAAACCTCGCGCAACCGGGCGCAGGCTTCGTCCATAATGGCGAGATATTGCGGATCGAGATGACCGAGCGTCGGCGCGCCGAGCGCGCGCAGCACGCGTTGCGGCACCGGGCTGGGACCGGGGCCGAGCAGGATCCGCTCGGCGGGAAATGCAGTAGAGATCGATGGCGTCATGGTGCGGGAGACTTTGCTGAGACCGGACAATGAAATGCCGGACGGAGCGCGGCAATCCTCTTGTGGGGAGTGGCGCAATTTTAAAAAGGGCGTGTCATCCCGAGCGGAGTTTCGCCGTGGCGAAATGGGGCGGAACGTAGTCGATGGATCGGGGCGGTGGCAGCCGCCCGCGGACCTTCCGGATCCTTCGGGGTGTGATGAAATGCGGTGCAAGATGTAGAGGCGGCTCTGTCCGGCGATAAAGCCGGACGTGCCGCCTGGGGCTCGGGGTGACACCCTTTCTGTTCGGTTACAGTTCAACTCAATTCGCTCAAATCGCCGCGCGCTCGATGAGACCGCGGAAATGCTTGGCGCGTTGATTTTCTCGCGCTCGCCGTGGATAGAAATCATCGTGGGGCCATGAATCGCCGGAAGTTTTTCCAAAGTTCCGCCCTCCTCGCCGCGGGTGTTGTTGCGAACAGCGTGACCCGCGCCGCTGCTGCGGCCCGCATCGTGGACACGCACACGCACTTCTACGATCCGACACGACCAGCGGGCGTGCCCTGGCCGGAAAAGGGCTCGCGGCTTTATCGCACGGTGATGCCGCGTGATTGGCTGGCCGTGGCCGCGCCGCTCGGGGTGACCGAGACCGTCGTTGTCGAAGCGAGCGCGTGGGTCGAGGACAACGCGTGGATTCTCGATCTCGCGGAGCGCGAGAAGCGCATCGTCGGTTTCGTCGGCCACCTTCTTCCGCAAGACTCAGAATTTGCGAAACATCTCAAACGCTTCGCGGCGAATCCAATTTTTCGCGGCATCCGCGTCTCGAACAATGACTTCCTGGAGCACGTGAATGAGCCGGGTTTTTGCCGCGGCATCGCGTTGCTCGCGGATCTTGGTCTCTCGCTCGACGTGAACGGTCCGCCCGCGTTGCACCTCCCGCTGGCGCGGCTCGCGGCGGAAATTTCCACATTGCGTATTGTCGTCGATCACGTCGGCAGCGCCGGCGATCCGACCCTGCTCACGACCGAGTGGCGCGCCGGCATTAGCGCGCTTGGCCGGCAGCGCAACGTCTACTGCAAAATCTCCGCACTCCTCGAACAGACCGCGCAATCGGCAGCGGAGTGGGGCAAGGCGCCACGCGACACGGCATTCTACGCGCCGGTTCTCGATCATTGCTGGGAGAGTTTCGGCGAGGATCGCGTGATCTACGGAAGCAACTGGCCGGTGTGCGAAAAAGGCGGCTCGTATGCCGATCAGTTCCGCATCGTGGACGATTACTTCGGGGCAAAAAGCGAGGCCGTGAGCGGGAAGTTTTTCTGGAAGAATTCGCGCGAGGCATATCGCTGGGTCGAACGCGCGTGAACCTGGCGATGAGTTGAGGATTGCTTCCGCCGATTTCGCGGAGAGGAATCGGGAGATGCCTGCTTCCTTCCAAATTCTCGTCACCGGTTCCGCTGGCCGCATCGGGCGCGCAGTCGTCGCCGAACTGCACGGTCGCGGTCATCGCGTGCGTGGTTTTGATCGCGTCGCTACACCTACCGTCAGCGATTCCGTGGTGGGGAATCTCGCGGATCGCGCGGCCATCGAACGCGCCATGCTCGGCATCGAATGTCTGATCCATCTGGCGGCGACACCCGACGACGATGACGATGTGCTCGGGCAAATCGTGCCCAACAATATCGTCGGTCTTTTCAACGTGATGGAAGCCGCGCGCGGAGCGGGCGTGAAACGGATCGTCCTCGCAAGCATCGGCCAGGTGAATTGGTGGCAGCAAATGCGCGAGGAAGTGCCGGTCCGCGTCACCGATCCGACGAGCCCCAAATATTGGTACGCGGCCACGAAAATGTTCATGGAGGCGATCGGGTGCGGCTTTGTCGAAACACATGGCCTCAGCGTGATCGTGGCGCGGCTCGGCTGGTGTCCGCGCACGCGCGCCCAAGTCGATGAAATCGCCGCCGCGGAATGGGCGCAGGATGTGTATCTGAGTCCGGGCGATGCGGGGCGATTCTTCGCCTGTGCGGTCGAGGCTCCGCCGACTGTGCGGCATGCGATTGTGTATGCCTCCAGTCGTCCCATTTACCGGGAGCGCTTTGACATGTCCGAAGCCGCCACGTTGCTCGGCTATCATCCGCAGGAATGCTGGCCGCAGGGAATCGAGGTCGTCGATTGAACCGACTGCGCAATGAAAACCCACATGCGCTGGAAGCGAACGAGCGTTCAGCGCTCGTTTAAATGCACGCTGGGAAAGCGTTGTGAAATGGGTACGGTGACATCATGTGTTCCGTCCGATTGCTGATCGTGAGTTGCGCTTTGATGAGTGGGCCGTTGTTGGCTGGTGAGGCATTGCCGCAGGTTCCTCCTGAACTCAAGCCGCTCGAAACCGAAGCGAGAGCGCAGTTCGCCGATGGGAATTACGCTGCTGCGCAAGCCGCGTATCAAAAGTTGCTGGAGCGCGCGCCGGACAACGTGCGATCCATCAGCAACCTCGGTGTTGTGTTTTTTCGTCTCGGCAAATTTGACGAGGCGGCGGAACAGTTCAAGAAGGGGCTGACCCTCGCGCCCGAAGACGGGTTCTGTCATCGCGTGTTGGGGATCGTCTATTATGCCCAGGGCAAATACGTCGAGGCCCGCCAGAGTCTGGACCGGGCGATCAAGATCGATCCGAAGGATGCCGTCGCGTATAACTATCGAGGCATCAACGCGAGCCAGTTGGGATCGAATGCGACCGCCGCCGAGGAACTGAAAATGGCGATCGCCATGGATGGCGCGTATGGCGATGCCTATTTCAATCTCGCCGTGGTTCTGGTGATCAAGCCGAAGCCCGATTTGGAAAACGCCCGTGCTTACTATGAGCGCGCGCTCAAGCTGGGCGCGGAGCCGGATAAGATCATGGAAAAGCTGCTCGGATGGGTGGATGAGAATGGAATCCGGACCGCAGGCCAGCCTTTGACTCCGCAGGATGTGAAGCGGTTGCAGGCCGCATTTCTCGCCCGCGGTTGATCGAAAGTCCCTCAGCAACTATCGTCCGTCCGCACAAAAACCGCGCCGCTTCAGACTTCAACAACCATGGAAAGCACCATCAAAGAAAGTCCCATCATGCAAAAGACGCTGGAGCTTTGCCAGGCCGTCGCCGAACAGCCGGATTTTCAAGCGCTGAAAGGGAAGCTGGATGCGTTCATGCGGGATGAGTTGGTGAAGTTTCAGTTTCAGCAGGTCAATGACTTGAACGAGTTGCTGCAGATGAAACAAAGGAGCGGGCTGGCGCTCAAGGACGAGGAGATTGCGCAGTTTGACACGATGCGCGATGAACTTTTCAAGAACCCGGTGGCGCAGGGATTTGTCGATGCACAGCAGGAATTGCAAAAGCTGCACGAAGCGCTCGGGCGATTTGTGAATAAGACTTTCGAGCTCGGTCGCTCGCCGGAATACGAAGACGTTTTCGACGGCTCTTGCAGCGATTGCGGCTGCCATTGACGCGCATTTTTATTCCGCGCCCGGCAATTGACAGCCGCGGCGGAGTTTTTCCACTCTCGCCGCCGATGTTCCCCTGCCCGGCCATTTTCACGGGTCGCCATCGTCGTTGCACGCAGCTTCTTCAGCTCGCTGTCGCGGCTGCTTTTCTGCCGTGGTTGCCGAGTCGCGCCGCAGCGCCAGAGTTATTTCAGTTTCATCACGAATCGGTCCTCGGCACGTCGCTCGACTTGCAGGTGCGAGCCTCGGATGCAGCACAGGCGGCACTCGTCGAAAGCACCGTGCTCGCGGAGATCGAGCGGCTGCGGAAAATCCTGAGCACTTACGATCCGGAAAGCGAAATCAGCCGTTTCAATGCGAGCAGCGGAGCGGTGAAGTGTTCGCCGGAGTTGCTCGATGTGCTCGGGTTTTACGACTTCTGGAATGTAAAATCCGCGGGGGCCTACAACGGCCACCTCGGCGAACTCATCGCCGCCTGGAAGGACGCGGAAAAAGCAGGCGCGCCACCGGATGCGGCGACATTGCAACGCATCGTCCGCACGCTCAGCCAACCGGCGTGGAAGGTCGATCGCGCAGCGGGAACAGCGACACGACTGCCCGGTGGAGCGATCACCATCGACTCGCTTGGCAAGGGTTACATCATCAGCAAGGCCTCCGCGGCGGTGCGCGCGAAGGTGCCGGCGGTGCAAGGTTTTCTGCTCAATGTCGGCGGCGACATTTTTGCGAGCGGACAACCGGCGGCGGCTGTGCCGTGGACGGTCGGCGTGGCCGATCCGAAACGGACTGCGGACAACGCGTCGCCGCTCACGCAAGTGCGGATGAGCGATCACGCGATCTCGACGAGCGCCGCTTACGAGCGCGGCTACACCGTGGGTGAAAAGCGCTATTCCCACATCTTCGATCCGCGAACTGGTCGGCCCGCCGAAAGCGTCGCGAGCGCCACCGTCATCGCGGCGAACAGCGCAAATGCCAACGCGCTGGCGACAACGTTGTGCGTGTTGAAACCCGAGGAAGGGCTGGCCCTCGCCCGGCAAATACCCGATGTCGAATGCCTGATCGTCACGGCGGATGGTCGCCAACTCCGCAGTCCGCGCTTCGCCTCGCTCGAAATCCAGCCCGCCGCGACCGCACCGGCCAGCGCACCGCTCGCGAAGACCGGGCTGTGGCCGGGCGGTTACGAAGTCGGGCTGACGATCACGCTCAAGACACCGCCGCCCGGCGGGAAGGGCGGGCCGAAGCGGCCCTACGTCGCCGTGTGGGTCGAAAACGAAAACGCCGAGCGCGTGCGCACCGTGACCGTCTGGGGCAATCGCCGCAAGTATCTCCCCGATCTCCCCACCTGGTGGAAAGTGGCGCAGCAGGATGAAGCGTGGGCGCAGTCAGTCACGCGTGCCACGCGTCCCGCCGGCCAGCACCGCATCGCGTGGGACGGCCTCGACGACCAGGGCAAACCACTGCCACCCGGCACGTACACAATTTTCCTCGAAGTGAACCGCGAGCACGGCAAGCGCGCGCTCGAGAGCGGAAAGATTGTCTGCGGAAAGCTTCCGGCAAAAGGGACGATTCCCGGTGCGTCCGAGTTTGATGCCGCGGAGATCAGCTTCGGCCCAGCCGCGAAATGAAGATGGACGCCCACCACCGCCGCCTCCTTTTCAAAAGCTGGACGCGCACGCTCCACATCTACATCTCGATGCTCGGGCTGCTCGCGGTGATCTTCTTTTCCGTCACCGGCATCATGCTCAATCATGAGGAATGGTTTGGCTTTGCCGCGCCGCGCATCGTGAACAAGGAGGGGACGCTCCCCGAGGCCATGACGCGCGAGCCGGACAAACTCGCGATCGTCGAAAAATTGCGGAAGGACTTCGGTGCGACGGGCGCGCTGGATTCGTTTGAAATCGAGGAGGGGCGGCTCAGCGTCGTTTTTAAATCACCGGGCCGCCGCACCGAAGCGACGCTGCTACGCTCCGACGGACACACCGAGGTCATGCTTGAAACGCACGGCTTCAATGGCCGCCTCGCGGAACTCCATCGCGGCACCGATGCGGGCGTCGGCTGGCGATGGGTCATCGACGGAACGGCGGTCGTCCTCCTCATCACCTCGCTGACTGGCTTGATGCTCTGGTGCCTCGTCCCGAAGTGGCGTCCGCTCGGCCTCGCTGCCCTGGCGGTCTGCGGAGTGGTCTGCGGCGTCGTTTATCGCGCGCTGGTGCCGTGACGGGTCGGGAAAAAGAAGACGCCGCCCGCGAGGACGCTGAGGAATTGTTTCAAGCGATCCTCGCTGCCGCGGGATGAGTCGCCACCGATCCTGGCCAATCCTCTGCAATTCCTAGCTTCGGTCGTCTTTGTACGATTTTCCCAGCCACAATGCGTGAATGGTTCGCGAGCGCCGAAGGTGCTCTGTCATTCAGCCCAGGGTTGCGAGGCACGAGCTACCCTGGGAAGGGAGAGGACATGACACAACCCTGAAGGGGTTGCAGCGCTGCGACCAGCGGAGGATGCAACCCTTGCAGGGTTGGCGCGCCCGGTGGTTCGGGAACCCAAGGTAGCGCGCGGCGCGCAACCTTGGGCTGGATGATGAAACGCCGTTGGCGTTGGTGCTCTTCGGGCCGTTCAACTGTGGAATCGTATTACTCGCCAGCGGACAGTCGCGTCCGTTTTAACCTCGCGTAAAGAGGCAGACCAGAGGCGATGAGCAGGAGGCCGAACAACGACTCCAGGCGCATCGTCAGGAGCGTGTTGAAGAGCAGACCAGTCGCCACGGCAATGAACGCCAGAGGGAGCAGCGGATAGCCGAAGGTCTTGTACGGCCGCGGGTGATCGGGCATCTTGCGGCGCAGGACGAAGACGGTGGATGTCGTGAGCGCGTAGAAGATCCAACCCGCGAAGACAACGCAGTCCGTGAGCTGATCGAACGTGCCCGAGATCGCCAGCAGGCTGGCCCAAATGGCGAGGGCGATGATCGAAGTCACGGGCACGGCGGTGGTCTCACTAAGCCGGGCAAAGCGGGCGAAAAACAATCCGTCGCGGGCCATCGCGTACGGGATGCGCGCATTGGTCAGCAGCGATCCGTTCAACAATCCGAGTGTCGAAACGATGAAGCCGATCGAAACAAGCGCAGGGCCGTGAGCGCCGAGGAAAGAACGCGCTGCCAGGGCTGCCACGGGCAGGGCTTCACGATGCCGCGTGGAATTTGCCGTGAGAATTTCCCCGAACGGTAGCGCGTAGAAATAGGCGAGATTGGCCGCGGCATAAGCGAGCAGCACGACGGCCATGCCGATGAAGAGGGCGAGCGGAATGTTCCGCCCGGGGTCGCGCACTTCGCCCGCCACCATCGGCATGTTGTTCCAGCCATCGAAGGCCCAAAGCGCGGCGATCATCGCCACTCCGAAGGCCGAAAATCCACACCAGCGCTCCGCACCAGCCGGCGCGGCGAAGTGCTGCCACGTGGTCCCTTTTCCAAACCAAAAGACGCCAACGAAAATCAGCGCAATGGCGGCCACCTTGAGCGACGTGAGCACGAATTGAATCCGCCCGCCGAAGACGACGCGCAGACAATTAAGTGCGGCGCAGGCGACGATGACGAGGACGGCGACAACCTGCTTGATGCCGAACTGCCAGTCGAACTTCTCGCCGAGCACCAGGAAGCTTTTCCGCACCCACACGGCGTCGAGCGGCAGCACAGACGAGAGGAAGGTGGCGAAGGCAACCCCGGCGATGGCGATCGATCCGGCGCCGCCCACGGTGATACGCATCCAGCCGAAAAGGAACGCCGGCAAGTCGCCATAAGCGGCCCGAAGATAGACGTATTCGCCGCCGGCTTTGGGGAGGAGCGCGCCGAGTTCGGCGTAGGTCAAAGCGCCGGCGAGCGAGAGCATCCCGGCAACGACCCAAGCCCACAGCACCCACTGCGGCGCGCCGACCGCCTGGGCCATGGGCGTGGTCTTCAGAAAGACTCCGGTTCCGATGATCGTCCCGACCACGAGGGCGGTGGAGTCGCGCAGACCAAGGCCACGGATGAGTTCTGGTTTTGACATGGCGGGCGGGCGATGCACCTCAGCGAGCGAGCTTCAGGTTCATCCCTCCCAGCTTGCGCCATCCCAGCCGATCATCCGTTCGATCATCTTCACCGTGTCCCGCGTAAACATCTCGAACAGCGTCGCGCCTTTCTCCGCACTCGCCTCGCGCGGATCACCCACGTGGCCAGGCTCGGAGCGATCGGGCATCGTCCAGCCGCGCGATGCGGGCTCGAAGGAATTTCCAAACGGCACCTCGGCGACGTGGCGATGATCCTTCACCAGTTGAGGCGCGAGATGCAGGACCATCGAGGTCTCCCACTCGCACGCATGACCCATGACCTTTTGCTTGAGCGCGGGTTGCTCGACCTGCGGTTGCGTGCCGAGGTGCCAGTAGGTGACAAAGAGCAGCAGCAGATCACGCCGCTCACGATGCCGCTGACGCACCTCGAAGACCGCCTGCTTCCCCGGCACGTCATTGCCGCCGTGACCGTTCAGAATGAGCAGCCGCTTAAAGCCATGCGCGATGAAGTTTTCCAGCAGGCCGCAAAGCAGATCGAGATAGACGCGCGGTTCCGAGGACAACGTGCCGGCGTAATCCAGATGATGATGAGAGTTGCCGAGCCATTGCAGCGGCGCGAAGAGCGCGCGCTCGCCCAACTGCCGCTCCGCTCGACGCGCGATTTCACCCATGAGCAGCGAGTCGGTGAAGAGCGGCATGTGCCGCCCATGTTGCTCCAGCGCGGCCACGGGAAATACGACTGGAATGTCCTTGTTCAGGGCGGCGACAGCCGGCCAGGTGAGATCGGCGAGGAACATAGCTGGGAGGAGAATCCTTCGCATTGCTCAACATGCGAGTCCAAACGATGTGCGGTGATTTGAGGCCCGTTTTGGCTCTCTAAGCGAGCCACGAGTGGCAGGTTGATTTGGTGACAACAGCGAATCTGAAATCATGTCCCGCCGAACCCTCGTCCTCCTCGCGGCCCCCGTGTTCCTTGGTCTCCTCCCGGTTGCTCGCGCGGCCGAGGCTCCCGTGGCGAAGTTTCGCGCGGGCGCGGCGACGAGTAACATCACGCCGAATCTCGACTCGGAAATCGTCGGGGGTTTCGTGCCATTTTCCGCCTCTCACGTGCATGACGAAATGCACACGCGCTGCCTCGTGCTCGCTGACGGCATGACCACGTGAGCGAGCAACCATGAAACGCTGGTCCATCCATCTCGTCCCCACCGCGCTGTTCCTGAGCGCGACGGCGCAGGCTGCTGAGGTGAATGGGATCGTGTTCTTCGAGTCGAAGATTCGTCCGTTGCTCATCGAGCGTTGCGTCGAATGTCATGGCGAGAAAAAGCACAAAGGAGACTTGCGCCTCGACTCGCGGGCCGCATGGCAGAAGGGCGGCGAGAGCGGCGCGGTCATCACGCCGGGCGATCCCGAGGCCAGCCTGCTCATCAAGGCCGTGCGCTATGCGGACAAGGATTTGCAGATGCCGCCGAAGCGGCAACTCGCGCCGGAGGAGATCGCGACCCTGGAGCAGTGGGTGAAGATGGGTGCGCCCGATCCGCGCGATGCGAATGCACCCGCGCCGAGCAAGAGTGTAGACTTTGTGGAGGGCAGGAAGCAGTGGGCCTTCCAACCCGTCGGCCATCCGCAGCCGCCGAACTTCGCGCCGGAGCCATCGAACGGGCATGAGTTGGACCGCTTTGTTTTCGCTCGGTTGCGGGAGGCGAGGCTGCAAGCCAGCGCGCCGGCCGACCGGCGCACGTTGATCCGCCGAGTGACGTTCGATCTTCTTGGGCTGCCTCCGACCGCGGAGGAAGTGGACGCCTTCGTGCGGGACAAAACACCGGACGCGTTCGCGAAGGTCGTGGATCGCCTGCTCGGGTCGCCGCACTACGGCGAGCACTGGGCGCGGCACTGGCTCGATGTGGCCCGTTACTCGGATACGAAAGGGTACGTGTATGCGCGCGAGGAAAAGCAATTCGTCCATGCCTGGCCCTATCGCGACTGGGTGGTGCGCGCACTGAACGACGATATGCCGTATGACCGCTTCCTCCTGCTCCAACTCGCGGCGGATCAGGTAGAGCCGGCAGCCTCGCCGCACCTCGCGGCGATGGGTTTTCTCACGCTGGGCCGGCGTTTTCTTGGCGTGACGCACGACATCATCGACGACCGCATCGACGTTGTCCTGCGCACCACGCAGGCGCTCACCGTGGCCTGCGCGCGGTGCCACGATCACAAGTTCGATCCCATCTCCACGCGCGACTACTACGCACTTTACGGCGTCTTCCAAAGCTGTGCGGAAGCATTGGTGCCATGCTCTGCGGCAAAAAACGAGGAACTGACCGCCTTGCTCAACAAGAACCGCGAACTGATCACAAAACGTCGTGAGGAGCAGATGGCTCGCACGCACTCGCGCATGAGCGACTATCTCGATGCGCAGTCCGCGTTGGAAAAGTATCCGAAGGAAGGTTTCGATCAGATCCTCGAAGCGAACGACCTCAATCCCTTCATCGTCCACCACTTCACGAGCTGGTTGAAGAAGGGCGGGATTACTGCCGGCGAGGTCAAAGCAATGAGTCCGTCCGATCTTGATCGCTTGTTCGCAGGCATCGACTCGCCGGTTCACGTTCCCGACGAGCACATCGCCAACATCGAGATGTATTTTCCAACCAACATCACGACGGAGCTATGGAAGGCGCAGGGTGAAGTCGATCGCTACCTGCTGCAAACCGCGAGTGCACCCGCGTATGCGACCGTGCTCCAGGATCGTCCGCTGCCAACGACTCCGCGCGTCTTCAAGCGCGGGAATCCGCTGACCAAGGGCGAGGAAGTGCCCCGGCGTTTTCTGCAAGTGCTGGCCGGCGATCAACCGCAACCGTTTGTCAATGGCAGCGGACGTCTCGAACTCGCGCAGGCCATTATCGCACCGGGCAATCCGCTGACCGCGCGCGTGATGGTGAACCGGGTGTGGATGCAGCATTTCGGGCGCGGCCTTATCACCACGCCAAGCGACTTCGGCAAGCGCGCCGAGCCGCCAAGTCATCCCGAGTTGCTCGACTGGCTCGCGCGGCGTTTCATGGATGAAGGTTGGAGCCTGAAAAGCCTGCATCGCCGAATCCTGCTTTCTGCGACTTATCAGCAAAGCTCGCTCGCTTCCGCGGCAACCAAGGCGCAGGAACTCGATCCCGACAACCGGCTGCTCTGGCGCATGAACACGCACCGACTGAGCTTCGAGGAAATGCGCGATGCATGGCTCGCCGCCACCGAGGAACTTGACCTGCACGTCGGCGGCAAGCCGGCGGAGTTGTTCGCGAGCGGGAATGTGCGCCGCACGCTTTACGCGCGAGTGGATCGCGAGCACCTGCCCACCGTGATGCGCACGTTCGACTTCGCGAATCCCGATCTCACCATCCCGCAGCGCAACGACACCATCGTGCCGCAGCAGGCGTTGTTCGGGCTGAATCATCCCTTCCTCGCCGCACGTGCGAAAGCGGTGATGCGACGCATCGGCGACACGGACGATGCCGGGCGCGTGCGCCGCCTGTATGAATTGCTCTTCCAGCGCAAGCCAACGTCGGCGGAGATGGACGCGGCCCTCGCCTTCGTGCAGCCGGAATCCCCCGCACCCGCGAAGCGCGAGAAACCCAACGCCTGGCAGTACGGCTACGGCGAATGGGACGAAGTCGCGGGACGCATGAAGAGTTTCACCGCGCTGCCGCTTTTCAATGGCACCGCCTGGCAGGGCGGCGAGGAATGGCCGGACAAAAAGCTCGGCTGGGCGCAGCTCACCGCGAGGGGCGGGCATCCGGGGAATGATCAGTCGCACGCCGTCGCGCGACGCTGGGTGGCGCCGCAGGATGGCAGCTACGCGATCGCCTCCACGCTGATCCATGAACCAGCCGCGGGCGATGGCATCCGTGCGTTCATCAGCCACAGCGGGCGAGGTCTCCTGCGCTCCACCACGCTGCACCACTCCACCGCCGCGCTGAACGTCGAAGCCATGCCCTTGAGCGCGGGCGACACGCTGGATTTCGTCGTCGATATCCGCGACGGGCTGAACAGCGATCAATTCGTCTGGTCGCCAAAGATCTTTATTGTCGCGAGCGGAGGCTCGGGGGGCGACGACGCGCCGTCGTGGGATGCGCAGAAAGATTTCGCCGGACCGAACAGCGCGCCGCTGAGCTTGTGGCAGCAGCTCGCGCAGACGCTGATGCTCACGAATGAATTTGTGTTCGTAGATTGATGAACTCCGCCATGCCTCCACTCACTCGCCGCGATTTTCTGCGCCGCTCCGGCATCGGCTTTGGGATGCTCGGACTGGCCGGCTTGTGCGGGCCGCAGACCGCGAATGCAATCACGACACGTGGCCCGCACTTCGCGCCGAAGGCGAAGCGCGTGATCCACTTCTTCCTCAATGGCGGGCCGTCACACGTGGACACCTTCGATCCGAAGCCCGCGTTGCTGAAGTATGCGGGCAAGCCACTGCCGCAGACCTTGCTCACCGAGCGCAAGACCGGCGCGGCGTTTCCCTCGCCGTTCAAGTTTGAGCGCTCTGGCCAGAGCGGGATCGAGGTGAGCGAGCTCTTCGCGAAAACCGCGCAGCACATCGACGACATCGCCGTCATCCGCTCGATGCAGGCGCAGGTCCCGAACCACGAACCGTCGCTCATGCTCATGAACTGCGGCGACTCGATCCAGACTCGCCCGAGCCTGGGGTCGTGGTTGATGTATGGCCTCGGCACGGAGAATCAAAATCTACCGGGCTTCGTCGCGATGTGTCCCGGCGGTTCACCGATCAAGGGCGCGGAGAACTGGCAGTCGGCGTTTCTGCCCGGCGCGTATCAGGGCACGTATGTGGACTCGCAACACACCACCGTGGATCGCCTGATCGAAAACATCCGCAGCTCGCACGCCGCGCCGGAAGCGCAGCGGCGGCAACTCGATCTGCTGCGCACGCTCAATCAAGCGCATCGCCGCGAGCGACTCGATCCGCGGCTCGATGCACGCATCGAGTCATTCGAGCTGGCCTTCCGCATGCAGACCGAGGCGGCGGATGCCTTCGATGTCTCCCGGGAGCCGCAGCACGTCCGCGATCTCTACGGCAGCGGCGTGCATGGCCGGCAGACGCTCATCGCGCGTCGGTTGCTGGAGCGCGGCGTGCGCTTCGTGCAACTCTGGCACGGCGCGGGGCAGCCGTGGGACAATCACGAGAAGATCGAGGAGAACCATCGCAAACTCTCGGCGGAACTCGATCAACCCATCGCCGCCCTGCTCGGTGATCTCAAGAGTCGCGGGATGCTCGAAGACACGCTCGTCATCTGGGGTGGCGAGTTTGGCCGCACGCCGACCGTGGAGATGAGCGGCAGCACCTCGAAGCTCGGTCGCGATCACAATCACTACGGCTTCAGCGTCTGGATGGCCGGCGGCGGAATCAAAGGCGGCACGATCCACGGCAGCACGGATGAGTTCGGTTTCGCCGCAGTGGAGAATCCGGTCAGCGTGCACGATCTCCACGCCACCATCCTGCACCTCATGGGCCTGGATCATGAACGGCTCACCTATCGCTATTCCGGACGCGACTTCCGCCTCACGGACGTCGAGGGGAATGTCGTGAAGGAGATTCTCGCGTGACGAGCGGCTGCGGGCTTAAGCGAGTTGCTCTCCGCGGCGAAAAAATTACGCCAGAATCTCCCGGATCGCGCTTCCGTGATCGCGCTCGAGGCGCTTGCGGCCGGGGACTTCGAGCCGGCGGGAATCGAGGCCGAGCTGGTGCAGGATGGTCGCGTGTACGTCGGTCACGTAGTGCGGATGCTCGACGGCGTGGAAGCCGAGTTCATCTGTCGCCCCGTGGATCGTGCCGCCTTTGATGCCGCCGCCGGCCATCCACACGCTGAAGCCGTAGGGATGATGGTCGCGGCCATCGGTGCCTTGCGATCCCGGCGTGCGACCGAACTCAGTGGCGAAGAGGACGATCGTGTCTTCGAGGAGGCCGCGCTGCTTGAGATCGGTGAGCAGACCGGCGATGGGCTTGTCCACTTGGGCGGCGAGTTTGCTGTGGTTTTCCTTGAGCTTGGAATGCGAGTCCCACGCGCCCGCGGCACCATCACCGTGCTCGATCTGGATGAAGCGCACGCCGCGTTCGGCGAGCCGTCGGGCGACGAGGAGTTGCCGCGCAAAGGGCTCGGTCACCTTGTCGTCGAGTCCGTAGAGGCGCTTGGTCTCGGCGCTCTCGGTGTCGAGATTCATCGTCTCGGGGACGGCGGCCTGCATGTTGAAGGCGAGTTGGTAGCTCTTGATGCGGGCGAGCAGGGCCTGATCGCCGGGATACTGGTCCGCAGCCAGCCGATTGAGCCGATGCACGAGCGCGAACTCGCCGGCTTGCTCCGCCGGATCGAGCGGGATTTCGGGCGCAGCAAACGCCAGCGGGTTCTTCGGATCGACGCGCAGATTCACGGCGTCGAAAGCGGGGCCGAGGTAATGACCATCGCGCACATCGAAAAAGCGCGGCCCCATGTTCACGAAGGTCGGAAGATTGTCTGTCATCGAGGACAGGCCATACGTCACCCACGCGCCGAGCGTCGGTTCATGCGGGTCGAGCATGTGCCGGCCGCTGTGAAACTGCACCTGCGCGCCGTGGTTGTTGTCCGTCGTCCACATGCTGCGGATGAACGCGATGTCGTCGGCGCACGCACCGATATGCGGGAACCAGTCGCTGATCTCCACGCTGCATTGGCCGTAGCGCTTCGAGCCGACTTGCAGCGGGTAGATGACATTCCGCTGCCTGCCGTTGGCGTCGTTGACCACGACCACGCGCACGTTCTTCAGTTTCTCCGGCGAGAGCACGTCCTTGTAAGGCGTCTCGTCGATGGACTTGCCCGCATACTTCGTGAGCATCGGCTTCGGATCGAAGCTTTCCATGTGGCTCAGGCCCCCGCGCATGAAGAGCCAGATCACGCGCTTCGCTTTCGGTGCAAAATACGGCAGGCCCGTTGGCGGCTTCCACTCGCTTTCCACGGCGCGACCTTCGCGCGCGAACATCGTTTGCAGCGCAATGCCCGCGAGCCCGGTGCCGAGGCGATCGAGAAAACCGCGGCGCGTGAGGAACTGCTGGGAGAAGGAGTCGTGCGTCATCGGAGGGTGACGAAGTCATTGTGGTTCATGAGCGCCTGCAGCACCAGCGTGCGCGCATGAGTAGCGTTGAGCTTGGTGAACTCGGCGAGGCTTTCGACGCAAGCGGCGCGCTCCTCGGGAGTCGGGGCGCGACTGAGCAGTGAAAGAAAAGCGTGCTCGATGAATTCCAAATCCGTGAGCGACTCATCGCGATTGGCGATCGCATCGGCGCACTCGCGCGTGAGCTTGCTATTCGCCAGTGCGAGCGCCTGCTGCGGCACGATGCTTTCCTGCCGACGGTAGCACTCGAGCACGTTGCTGTTGTCGAAGGCGGCGAGAAAGCGGTGCTCGATGTCCGCCGTCTGCGTAAAGTAGATCGCGCGGCGCAGGCTGGATTCCTCCTTGCTGGGATCGACGCTCGGTCCGCCCATGAGCAGATCGAGACGACCGGCGGCGTGCAGCATGGCATCACGCACGGCCTGCGATTCGAGACGGCGCGGATTCATGCGCCAGTAACAGGTGTTGTCGGGATCGGTGGCGAGCGTCGCGGCAGTGGCTCCCGCGTTTGAGGAGCTGCGGCGATACAACTGCGACAGAACCATCACCCGATGCAGATGCTTCAAGCTCCAGCCGTGCTGCATGAAATCGACGGCGAGCGTGTCGAGCACGTCCTGATGCAGTGGCGGCGGGCAGCGCAGGCCGAAATCGCTAACCTCCGTCACGAGCGAGGCGCCGAAGTGGCGCATCCACACGTGATTGACGAGCACGCGCGCGGTCAGCGGATTGCGTTCGTTCGCGATCCACTGAGCGAGTGCGAGACGCCGTCCGGTGCTGGTCGTGGGGTAGAGTTGGAAGTCCGCGTTGCTCTTGTCTTCCGGATCTTCCTGCGCTTTCAGCGATGCATGGATAGGCGTGTATTTGTCGCCCGGATTCCCAGCCTTCTTCTTGGCCGTCGCGAGCGCTTGCTCGGCGGCTTGCATTTTCTTGCTCGTCTCCGCCGCTTTGTCTTTCGGCGCGGTCAATGCAGCCTGGCGGGCCTTCGCGAGTTCGGTTTCCGCGCGGGCGAGTTGAAAGACGGACTCGGATTTCGCGGCGGCAATGAGCTCAGCGGGCGCCGGTGGCGCCAGCCGCGCACGATCAGCCGCAAAGGCTGCGCGGAGCATCGCCGGTTTCGCCTGAGCGGTGGAGAAGGTTCCCTCCGCGAGATCGACCGCGGCTTTCGCAGTTTCAACGTCGTTCGCATTTTCCGCTTCTGCGTCCAAGAGCGTTGCGACCATTTGGTTTGCTTGATCGAGCGTGGTCTTTGCCTGCGCGATCTCGCTTTGGGCGGTGCGCAGTTGATCGTCGAGGACGAATGGCAGCAGCGCCGGCAGACTCGCGGTGGTCGGCAGTACGACTGACTTGGGGTGAAACTCGGCGAACGCGAGCACCTCCGGCACGCCAGGCGAAAGCGCGTGCGACTTGTCCTCATTCTTCTCATCACCGCGGCGATGGAGATACGTGGACTTGTCGAGGTGCAGATCGAAGACGCGGGGCAGCCCGTTCTTCTCGAGATTCGGTTCGCCGGGCCACGGGTCGAGCCGCACGTGATACGGCTCGAAGACCGCGCGCATGCGGTAGTAGTCGGATTGCGAGATCGGATCGTATTTGTGATCGTGGCATTTCACGCACTGCATCGTGACGCCGAGGAAGGCGCGGCTCGTGTGCTCGACGACTTCGTCGAGCCACGTGGTGCGGTTGAAGAGGTAGTAGTTGCGGCAGAGAAATCCCGTCGCGCGCAGTGCCTCGCGATCCTCCGGCGCGGCTTCATCGGCGGCGAGCATCTCGACGATCATTCGGTTGTAGCCCTTGTCCGCATTGAGCGATTCCACGATCCAGTCGCGCCAGTGCCAGATGTGTTTCTGGCTGTGGCGGAGCTGATCGCCGAGGCCATACCAATCGGAGTAGCGCCAGATGTCCATGAAATGCCGGCCCCAGCGTTCGCCGTAGGCCGGCGAGGCGAGGAGATGATCGACGACCCTTTCATAGGACCCATGGGACTCATGCGACCTATGCGTCTCATTCACGAACGCCACCACTTCCTCTGCCGTTGGCGGCAAGCCGGTGAGATCGAGATAGACGCGACGGAGCCACACCTCTGGCGGAGCTTGGGGCTGTGGTTGCAAGCCGCGCTCGCGCAGTCGCGCATCGATGAGCGCGTCGATGGACGACTGCGGACTCGCCGCGGCTTTCGGCGATTGGTAGGCCCAGTGCTTGCGCGGATCTTCTTCCGGTTTGTCATCCGCAGGCGCAGGCGCTCCCGCAGCGATCCACGCTTTCAATCTGGCGATCTCCTCCGTTTTCAAAGCAGCACCTTCCGGTGGCATCCGATCGTCTTTGTCGGTCGCGGTGACTCGATCAAGCAGCAGCGCGGGAGCCTGATCGATGATGTTGCCGGACTCGCCGCCCTTGCGCATCAGTGCAACGGCGTCGAGTCGCAGCCCGGCTTTCTGCTTCAGCGCGCCGTGGCAGGCATAGCAACGCGCCTTGAGCAGCGGCTTAATTTCCTTCGCGTAATCCGTCGCCGCCCACGCGGTATTCGCGAGGAGGAGCAGTGCGGTGCAGACTCGCAGCATAGCCGACCTCGCGATCACTTCGCTTTCAATTTCGCGCCGTACAGATCGTTGCTGCCAGCACTGGTGATACTCGCGTCGCCAAACTTCGCGGTCCCGCCAAAGGAACCGCCGAGGAAGAGATTTCCCTGCGTATCGCAGACCATGGTGTAGGCGTTGTCGCCTTTGTCGCCGCCGCCTTGGGTGATCCAGCGGAGCGCACCTTGCGCATCAAACTTCGCGACATACACATCAGTGCTGCCGCGGCTGTGGAGTTCTTCGCCACCGAGTTTGAAGGTCTCGGTAAACTCGCCGGTGAGGAAACTATTGCCGTGGCCGTCGGTCGCGACGCCAAGACCGTAATCGACCGCCGGACCTTGTCCCACGCGGCTCCAGAGCAGTTTGCCGTTCGTGTCGAAGTGGCAAAGGAAGGCGTCGCTGTCCTTGTCGCCGGTGGTGGTGAAGGTCTCGCTGCCGAGCGTCGCCTTGCCCTTGAACATGCCGCTCGCCCACACGCGGCCTTCCTTGTCGCAGGTGATTTCGTGAAAGAGACAACTCGGCTCGCCGAACTGCTGCGCGATCCAGAGCACGTCGCCCTGCGGCGAAAGTTTCACGACGACCGCGGAGGACCCCTTCGGCGTGACGAGCGGCTTGTCGCCGAACTGTCCGCTGCCGGAGCTGAGCCCGCCGATGTAGATATTCCCCTGCCCGTCCACCGCGACTCCATGGCCGGAGCCGCCGGCTTTTCCCGTCGCGGTCTTCACCCAGACGAGCGCGCCATCGGCGTGATATTCGCACAAAAGATGTGGCTGCCGGGTTCGTTCGGGACGTTCACGTCACCAAACAGCGAGTCGCCGACGACTGCTCCGGTGACGATAACGTCGCCCGCTTCATCCACCGCGATGCCGTGGCCGTAGTCGTAACCCTTGCCACCGGCAGCGCGGACCCACAGGAGCTTGCCGAGACGGTCATACTTCGCGGTGAAGATGTCGTAGTCGCCGCGGTTGGGGAGAATGAAGCCGCCGAAGTTGGCGTCGGTGCTCTGGTAGTGGCCGGTCGCGTAGCAGTTCCCCGCCGCGTCCGTGGCCACGCCGTAGCCGCGGTCAATGAGACTGCCTCCGCCGAGGCGCGCCCAGAGGAATTTTCCTTTCGGGTCGAGCTTCGCGACGAAGAAGTCCATGCCGCCCGCGCTCTTCAAGGTGGTGTCGCCAAACTTCACCTCGTCCGTCACCTCGCCCGCGAGGAAGACGTTGCCCTCGCGGTCAATGTTGATCGCGCGCGTTTTGTCGTTCTTGAGCCCGCCCGCGGATGCGGCCCATTCAAAAGCCGGCGCGCTTTCGGGAGGAGCGGCGTCGAGAGGCGACGCGACGCCGAGGGCCAGAGCAATGGTTGCGGGCAACCACCACGCAATCGCGGAATTGCGCGTGGCGCTTTCGGTCGGGGTGATGGACGGAAGTTTAGTCATAGGGGGGCAAACGTAGGAGCAGCCGGTAATCGAATTTCTTAGGAGCGTCGTCAGAGTCGCGAGAACCGCGCGAAATATCCGCGCGCTCTGCAATCCCAGTCAAAGATTCCGTCATCGGATTGGCTAATAAGGTGAGACAATACCCCAATTTCGGTAACTTGTTTCCGCCGCACACAATATTCAGCACATGCCCGATTTTCGTCTCCACCCCGCCCTCGCCGTGAACGCCCTCGCTGCGCTCTCACTTGCGATGCCGGGTTTCGCGGCGGAGCCGGTGCAGCCACTGAGCTTCGTGAATGATGTGGCGCCGGTCCTGACGAAGGCTGGGTGCAATGCGGGCGCTTGTCATGCAAAGGCGGGGATGGGGCAGCGCGGCTTCAGGTTGTCGCTGCTCGGGTTTGAGCCGGAGGAGGATTACGAGCACATCGTGAAGGAAGGCAAAGGCCGGCGAGTCTTTCCGGGTGCGCCGGAGCAGAGCCTGCTGGTGCTAAAGGCGGCGAACATCGTGCCGCATGGTGGCGGCAAGAAACTCGATCCGAATTCCGATGGCTACAAGACACTGGTTCGGTGGATCAGCGAGGGGATGCCGTTTGGGAAGGAGACGGACGCGAAGCTGGTGTCGATCGAGGTAGAGCCGAGGCGCGGGTCGATGAAGATCAAGTCGCAGCAACAGCTCAAGGTGCTGGCGCATTACTCCGATGGCGCGACGCGCGATGTAACCGACGCGGCACTTTACGAGCCGAACGACAAGAGCATGGCTGAGACGGGCGAGGAAGGTTTGGTCAAGATTCTCGACATCCCGGGCAACGTCGCGGTGATGGTGCGGTATCAGGGCATGGTGTCGGTTTACAGCGCGTCGATCCCACTCGGTGCGCCTGTGGAAAATCTGCCGCCGGCCAAGAACTTCATCGACGAACTGGTCTTCGCGAACCTCAAGCAGATCGGGGTGCCGCCGTCGCCGGTCTGCGATGACACGACCTTCCTGCGTCGCGTCTCGCTCGATATCGCCGGCCATCTTCCGACGGTGGAAGAAACGAAGGCATTCCTCGCGAGCACGGCGCCGGACAAGCGCGACCGATTGATCGAGACGCTGCTCAACAGCCCCGACTACGCGGATTACTTCGCCAACAAATGGGCGTCGCTGCTGCACAACAAACGCGATGCGGCCAACGACATCACCGCGAACTTCGCCTTCCACTCCTGGGTGCGCGACAGCCTGCTGGCGAACACGCCATATGACCAGATGGCGCGCCAGCTTCTCGCCGCGACGGGCACGATCGTCTCGAATCCCGCGGTGGCCTGGTATAAGCGGGTGAAGGAACCAACGGCGCAGCTCGAAGACGTGGCGCAGCTTTTCCTCGGCGTGCGGATGCAGTGCGCACAGTGCCATCACCATCCGTTCGAGCGCTGGAGCCAGCGGGACTACTACAGCATGTCCGCGTTCTTCAGTCAGGTGGGCCGCAAGCCAACGATGACCGCAGGCGAAGACGTGATCTTCCACAAGCGCGGCATCGCACAGGCAGAGAACAAGAAAACAAAGCAGCCGGTGAAACCCGCCGCGCTCGGCGCGCCGACGCTCGACATTCCTCCCGATGAAGATCCCCGCCTCCGCTTGGCGGATTGGCTAAGCGACACGACGAACCCCTTCTTCGCCAAGTCGCTCGCGAATCGTTACTGGAAGCACTTCTTCCGGCGCGGACTCGTCGAGCCCGAGGACGACATCCGCGACACCAATCCGCCGACCAATCCCGAGCTGCTCGACGCGCTGGCAAATCACTTCATCAAGAGCGGCTACGATCTGAAGGCGGTGGTGCGCCTGATCACGCAGTCCACGACCTACCAGCTCAGCGAAAAGCCGAACGAACACAACGGCGTCGATCGGCAAAACTTCTCGCACTACTATCCGAAGCATCTGCCCGCCGAGGTGCTGCTGGATGCGATCGATCAATTCACCGGCGCGCGGACGGATTTCGCCGACCTGCCGCCGGGCACACGCGCGATCGCGCTCCCGGACAACAGCTACAACCGCAGCTCCGGTTTCCTGAAAGTGTTTGGTCGGCCGGAAGGTGCCAGCGTGTGCGAGTGCGAGCGGGTGCAGTCGTCGAGCCTCGCACAGAGCCTGCACCTCATGAACGCCGCCGACATCAAGGCCAAGCTCGCCACGAACGGAGGCCGCGCGGATCGACTGGCGAAAGCGACATCGCCCGAGCCGGAGAAGATTGGCGAGCTGTATCTCGCCGCCTTTTCCCGCGAGCCGCGCGCGGAGGAGTTGCAGGTGATCGAACGGCAAATCACGAAGCCGCGCGTCGATGCCCAGGGCAAGCCGGTCGAGCCGGCAAACGCGAAGCGTCAGGCCTACGAGGACCTCCTTTGGGCGCTGATCAATACCAAGGAATTTCTCTACAACCACTAACCGCATGTTCCGTTCGCCCATCACCCCAGTCCTCGTTGGAGCCGCTTCGCTTTGGCTCGTTTCCGCCTCCATCGCCCAGCAGGTCTGCCTGCCCGCTCCCCGACTGCTCACCGTCATGCCGATGGGCGGACAGGTCGGCACGATGGTCGAAGTCGCGATCACCGGCGAGAGCATTGAAGACACCAGCGAGTTGCTCTTCTCCACGCTGAAGATCACGGCCAAGCCGAAGACCGCCGCGGATGGGAAAGCGGAGACGAACAAGTTCGTGGTGACGATTGCGCCTGATGCGCCGGTCGGCGTGCATGAGGCCCGTGTGATGAGTCGTCTCGGCATTTCCGCGTCGCGCGCTTTTTCGGTCGGGACGATGCCGGAGTTGGTGCGGGCGAAGGCTAACAATTCGCTGGAGACGGCCTTCGAATTCAAACCCAACTCTGTCTGCAACGCGGTGATGACCAAACGCGCGGTCGATTTTTATTCCTTTGAAGGGACGAAGGGAAAGCGCGTGGTTGTGGACTGCGCGGCCGCGGGTATCGACTCGAAACTGACTGCGGTGCTGATCGTGGCTGATGCTCAGGGGCGCGACCTGGTGGTCAATCGCACCGGCGGCATCGTGGATTTCACACCCCCGGCGGACGGCAAGTACGTCGTCAAAGTACACGGCCTCACGTTCCAGGGCGGTGCCGAGCATTTCTATCGTCTGGCGTTGCTCGATGCACCGGGCTCCGATCCCGCGCGGCGGCAGCCTTCCACGCGCACCGTAAGTTCCGTTTCGTGGATGCCAGACGCATCGTCGAATCTTCCTCAACTCGAGGAGATCGAGCCCAACAACCTGCCCGGCGAAGCGCAGAAGATCACGCTGCCATGCGAGATCGAGGGGCGATTTTTCCCGGCAGGGGACGTGGACACGTATGAGTTCGCCGCGAAGAAGGGCGAGACGTGGTGGGTCGAGGTCGTCTCGGAACGGCTGGGGTTGCCCACCGATCCATTCGTCGTCGTGCAGCGCGTCACCAAGGAAGGCGCGCAGGAGAAACTCACCGACGTGGCGGAACTCAACGACATCCCCGGCCCGATGAAGGTCTCCACGAACGGCTACTCCTACGACGGCCCGCCGTACGACGCAGGATCGGCGGACCCGCTCGGCAAGGTCGAGATCAAGGAAGATGGGCTCTATCGCCTGCAAGTGCGTGATCTCTTCGGCGGCACACGCACCGACCCGAATCACGTGTATCGCTTAATCGTGCGGAAGGCGGCGCCGGACTTCGCGCTCGCAGCTTGGGCGATTCACATGACGCTGCGCAATGGCGACCGCGCCGCGCTTTCCAAGCCCATCGCGCTCCGCGGTGGCGCGACGATGGCTTTCGAGGTAGTCGTCGTGCGCAAGGATGGCTTCGACGGCGAAATCGAGTTGGCGATGGAAGACCTGCCTGCGAGCATCAGCGCCTGCGGCTTGAAGATCCCGGCTGGCAAGACCAAGGGCATGATGCTCATCACCGCCGCGGAGGAAGCTCCCCGTTCGTTCGCGACCGCGAAGATCATGGGCCGCGGGCTAATCAACGGCGTGAAAGTGAGTCACGAGGCTCGTCTGGCCTCGATGGCGTGGCCGGTGCGCGACGCCACCGGGGAAATCCCGAAGCCGCGTCTCATGGCCGACGTGCCGGTCTCGACCGGCGGTGCGGAATATGCGCCGGTCACGATTGCGCCGAGCGAGAGAAAAATCTGGGAAGCGAAGGCTGGCGACAAACTCACCATCCCACTCAAGGTCACGTGGCGCAGCGAATTCAGCGGCACGTCGATCAAGCTGAAGGCTTTCGGTGATGGCTTTGAGGGCGTGAAGGAAATCGACGTACCGATGAAGGCCGAAGCCGCGGAAGCGGTGCTCGACCTCGCCGCTCTCAAGACGCCGCCCGGCGAATACGCCCTGGCCTTGTACGGCCCCGCCGTGACCAAGTATCGCTACAATCCCGACGCGGTGAGGATCGCGGAGCAGGAGCAGAAAAAGGCCGAACAGGAAGCGCTCGCCGTCGCGGAGACCGCGAAGAAACTCGCCGACGAAGCGAAGACCGCGCCTGCCGAGAAGCAGGCGGAGATTGAAAATGCAGCGAAGGCCGCCGCGGAAAAAGCGAAGACGGCGGATGTCGCGAAAGCGGATGCGGTCAAGCGTATGAAAGCCGCGACGGAGACCGCGGAGCCGAAGGACACGGTCGATATCGTGGTCTCGGAACCGATCCGAATCGTCATCAAGCCCGCCGACACAAAATGAGCCGTCGCCTTCAAACATCGTGGGCGGTGAGTGCGAGCCTTCTGTGCCTCATCCGGCCGCTGTCCATGGGCGCGGATCTCGACTTCTACCGCGACGTTTATCCGGTGCTGAAGACGAACTGCATTTCCTGCCACAACAAGACGACGACCAAGGGCGACCTGAACATGGAGTCGCCGGAACTGATGAAGAAGGGCGGCGAAACTGGCCCCGGCGTCATCCCCGGCAAGAGCGCGGAGAGTCTCATCGTGCAGGCGGCGGCGCATCTGGACCCCGACCTGCTCATGCCGCCGAAGAACAACAAGTCGGGCGCGGTGGCTCTCACCGCGGAGGAAGTCACGCTGCTGAAAACGTGGATCGACCAGGGCGCCAAACACTCCGTGCAGCAGGCGCGGCAGGTCGTGTGGCAGCCGCTGCCACCGGGCGTGAGTCCGATCTACACCGTCGCGATGACGAAGGACGGGCGCTTCGCCGCGTGCGGGCGGGC